>CAJQKB010000018.1 GCA_905478775.1 uncultured Opitutales bacterium
ATAGTGTTAGCGAAAAAAAAAGAGCAATCAACCTACTTTCTTGAATTATACAGTAAGTATGAACCACTTGTGCGTGCCTATGTAAGAAACGGCTTACAAAATCACGACGATATTTTGGAGGTAATGCAGGAAACCTCGATCATTGCCTGGCAGAAATTCAGTAAACTTGAAAATCCCGAAGAAAATTTTGGGAAATGGATGTGCGTCATCGCACGATATGAAATTTTAAAATTCAGGAGAGGCAAAGCCAGAAGTCGACTCATTTTGAATAATGACTTGGTGGAAACCATTCTGAACGAAGGCATCGAGGAATTTAAGGAAAGCGATCAATTACTTGGATACCTGGAAGAATGCTTAAAGATGCTTTCCGATTTTAACCGCAAGCTTGTAGAACTTCCTTACAATAAGGGAGGATCGTTTGTAGAGCTAGCAAAACAAATGAAGAAAACTCCAGAAGCACTTTACAAACAGGCAAGCAGGCTACGCCTTTCTTTGGCAGACTGTATGAACCAAAAACTTATTTCGAATCAGTAAAGATATGAAAAAACATCAAAAACAACTCATTGCGGATTATTTTTCAAATCATCTGAAGAAAGAAATGGAACCCGAATTAAATAGTCTGCTAAAAAAAGACGCTTCGGCCAGATCCTATTTTCGAACTTATGCAATAATGCATGAGCAACTGCTGGACCGTGAAGAAGACCTCGGAGACCTTCTCAAATTCTCCAATAAGAAGACAGATCAATTGGATACTCACCCCCCTCCTTTTAAGAAACTTCTTTTACTCGGAGCGGTTGCCGCAATTTTCATAATCTGTTTTTCATGGCTCACCAGAAATGTAGATAAAGATCAGGAAAGCACAGCTTCTTTTGCGAGCGCCAACATTATTCCTAAAAATCCCCTTGCGGTGGTGATCGACCACAACCAAGTCCACCTCGATCAATCGAAATCTTTAAACAGAGAAATTTGGAAACCGGAAACTTTCGAGCTTAAAAAAGGCGGCGGGATTCATTTGCGCTTCAACAAATCGGTGGATTTTATTTTCCAGGGCCCCGGACAATTTGAAATTCTCGGTCCCAAAGACATCAGAATAAAAGAGGGGAAAGCAAGAACCATTGTTATCAATAAGTGGGGGCATCAGTTTACCATACATACCGAGGACAAGGAAATTGTGGATTGGGGAACTGAATTCTCTCTCTCAATAATTCCCGGGGAAAAACCATCCATTATGGTGAATGAAGGACTTGTTGAAATTAAAGACAAAACTAGCGAAACATCCTTAGGATATTTAAGCAGGTTTAACAAACCTGCATCAGATTCAAACCATACAATTCTCACAAACTCTTTTTCCGACCTCCTCGGAGATGAAAAGTTATATCAACCCGGATTCCTCGGTCTTCAAAGGAAACAGGAAAGGATAGAGGAATATCTTTCAGATGATAATGTTTTGGCCATTTTTGACTTCACCCACTACAGGAACCAACACAAATTCGGGTCTAATGAATTAAAAAATCTCCCCGGGCAGTGGAAACATTATAAGAACACAATTAGACCGAATCGTATTATCTTAAATAAAAAGAAAAATTCCCCGATCAGTCATGGCGTGATGCATAACTCCAGCTGGACATCAGGAAGATTCCCCGGTTCAAAAGCACTGACAATGCCTCATCATGACAGCCATATATCACTTGATTTCATGGGTAAATTCGAAGAACTGTCATTTTCTTCATGGATTTACATTCCCTATTTTAATGATACCTGGTCAGCGGTTTACGGATCAAAGTACTGGAACAAACCTGGATACTTTCGCTTAGAAATGCCCAGGACATCGAACATACCTTCGCTATTTATGTGGGGAGAATCCGAGCTGGAAACAAGATCACACACCCAACGTTCAGGCAGAATTCCCCTATCTTCGTGGCAGATGATAAGCACTGTCTTCGAAAAATCTTCCTTAGGAATTATAGTTCATATCTACCTCAACGGAAAATTACTCCTTTCGCACCACACCGAGCATGTGAAATTTGTTGAGCCAGGAGAATTTTTAATTGGTAATATTCAAAATATAAATGGGAGTTGGACAAGAGCCCTGAACGCAATGTCCGACGAATTGATTATTTGGAAACGAGCACTTGGAAGCGAAGAAGTTTCAGATCTATTTCTGGTGGGCAAACCGAACCATATGCCTCCGGTCGAATCGCATGAAAATTCTTTATGAAATGAATATTAGCTAAGCAATTAACAAAATCATTTATCAGTCAAAAATATGAAAATTAAATTAACCAAAAAATCAGACTCTATTTGACACTGGAACTTCATTTTATATCCAATGCACACCGGGAACCGAATAGCCCATAAATAATTATTTTATCCGACTAATTAATTAATTTTTAAATCATACGAAAAAAATATAATTAATTAATTTTTAGTTTGATATAATGCAACTTTAACGAATACACACATTTAATACATAAAATAAAGATGAGCCAAATCAATATTGAAAATAGGTCCTATGTCACCAAAGCTTTTGCGAGGGATCTTCTTGGTTATGCAAACACAAATTCAATTGATCACCTGATCAGATCAGGAAAATTATCTGTTTTTCAATCCACTGTACTCGGCAGGAAATTCCTCTGCCTGGACGAGGTAAAAAAACTCGCCCGTCTCCACGGAGTATCTAAATGAAAAAAATAGACCGTTTTGATGAACATCCCAATTACTACCTTAATCTTTGTGAAGCAGCAAAAGTGCTTAGTTATGTTGATTATCGCAGAATTGAATCATTTATTGATAACGGGTATCTGAAGGCTTATCAAATGCCCCATACGAACCGAAAGAAAGTCAGGTACCATGATTTGATGAATATGCTGACCCAAAAACCGCATAATTCGGAAAATGTTTAAATACGGAAAAGAGGACTCCTATCCGCATGACCGATACCTAACATTCACTGAAGCAGCTTCTCTTCTTGGTTCTGGAAAACACACCCGAGTTCATAATTTGGTGATTAAGGGAGATTTGCCAGCTTATTCGATTCCCCTGACCAAAAAATTACGGGTCAAAAAATCCGAACTGCTTACCCTCTTTAGTGCGATCAAAGAAAAGGGGAACCCATAGTGGTGCAGGATTTAATCAACAAAGCCAAATTCCTATCACAGCAATCAACAGACAGTAACCCCGCGATGACACTCCCCAATACTATTCAACCTCCCGAGCTTGATACCTTAGACCGCTATGTTAAAGTCACTGAAGCCGCAGGCATCCTTGGCTTCAACAGTTGCAAATCCGTGGAAGATCTGATTTCCCGAAACACGCTCCCCTGCTACTATATACCGGACAACAAGATAAAAAGGGTTCTTCTAAGCGATCTTTATTCATTGATCACCAATAAGCAGGAACACAACGAAACTTCTGATGAAGACTCAACAAAAGTTATTGAAATGCCTCCAAAAACCAGGGGCAGGCCACGAAAATATAGCGACTGAATAGAACTTCAATCAACAGATGTAATTTTACTTTTTATAAGATAACATGAAACAAAATAATTTTGATTTAATTAATTTTTCACACGCCGCCCGTATTTTGGGTTACAAATCCAATGCACCGATAAAAAAACTGGTTACACTGGGAAAACTCACAGAATATTCTGTTCCTGATTCCACCCGAAAAATGATTGACCGCATTGAACTGGAGGCATTAATCAAGCCCATTCAGATATCTGAAAATAAT
>CAJQKB010000019.1 GCA_905478775.1 uncultured Opitutales bacterium
AGCAGAAAATAGCAGGGAAAGCCTGGTCATCTCCGATTTGCGTAAACGATCAGATTTTTCTGACGAATGCAGTTCTTAACCAAGGGAATTTAATCTTAGAGCTTATTTCAGTCGATTTTATTACCGGCGAAATTAATTGGAAAAAGAAATTATTTAACTATTCCAAACAACCTCGAATTCACAAAAAGAATAGCTATGCCAGTCCCACACCTTTTTATGAAAATGGTTTTGTTTTTGTGCATTTTGGAAATTTGGGGACTGCTTGTGTCTCCTTTAATGGGGAATTGATCTGGAATAAGAAACTTAATTACTTACCCGTTCATGGATCTGGTGCATCGCCCGTTATTGCTGAAGATCTTCTACTTCTGAGCACGGATGGATCAGTAGATCCATGTTTAGTAGCCTTGAATAAAAAAACAGGGGATATCAAGTGGAAAGCAATCAGGGATAGCAAGGCCAAGAAAAACTTCTCTTTTTGTACTCCTCTTGTGATTAAAGTGAGAGGTGAAACTCAAATTATCAGTCCTGCAAGTGATTACGTATTTGCCTATGACTTAAATGGAAATCAACTTTGGAAATTTAATTATCCAAATGGATACTCGGTAGTTCCGAGGCCTGTCTTTGATCAAGGAATAATTTATGTAAGCAGTGGGTATGATAGCCCTGTGCTTTATGCGATAAGGTGTGGGGGGAGGGGAGACATTACCCAAAAGAATTTAGTTTGGAAAACGAGAAAAGCGGCGCCACGTAATTCTTCAGTGGTGGTAGTCGAGGGTTTATTATTTATGGCTGCAGATAATGGAGTGGTTTCTTGCTTAGACGCCCAGACGGGCGAACTTCATTGGATCGAACGAGTAGCGGGGAGTTGTTCACCCTCTTTAATTCATGCTAATGGCCAAATTTTTCTATGCGATGAAACGGGGAAGACTTTTATTTTTGAAGCCAAAAAAAGGTACCGCTTATTGGCACAAAATGATTTGGGGGAAAGAATGCTCGCATCTCCCATAATTTATAAGAATTCTCTTTTGTTGAGAACTGAGAATACGTTATGGAGAATTGATTCCTAATGCATTTCGCTATTAGTAACCAAATTTGAAGACTTTTCCTCGGCAGAAAACCGGTCCGATTGTTCGTCTGCATGATAAGATGAGCGTACTAATGGTCCCGATTCAACCACTCGGATGCCAAGGTCCAGGGCTTCGGTCTTCCATTGTGCAAATTCTTCAGGAGTTGCCCAGCGATCGATCGGTGTATACTCGGCGCTAGGTTGTAAGTATTGCCCAAGGGTAAGAACATCGAGTTTAATATCAGCCAAGTCTTTCAACGCTTGGCGAATTTCCTCTTCCCTTTCTCCTAGACCAAGCATGATTCCCGATTTAATTGGAAATCCCGCTTTTTTTGCATAGGTAAGTACATCCAAACTTCTTTGATATGATGCTGTTTTCCGAATGGGGCGCTGTAACCTCTCTACAGTTTCTAAATTATGATTAAAAATGTTGGGTCGGGCAGAGAGCACGATATCTAAATTCTTAAAGTCTCCTTTAAAATCGGGAACCAGTACTTCGATCGCAGTATTTGGATTTTTATGGCGTACTGCACGAATGGTCGCTGCCCAAACTTTGGCACCCCCATCGGGTAAGTCATCTCGGGCGACAGAAGTAAGTACGCAATGCTTTAGCCCCATTTTAGCTACTGCTTCAGCCACGCGGGGAGGTTCCGCTAAATCTAATTCTGTTGGTTTACCAGTCTGCACAGCACAAAAGGTACAGGCACGAGTGCAGACATTCCCTAAGATCATTAATGTGGCGGTGCCTCTAGACCAACATTCCCCCATATTGGGGCACTGTGCACTTTGGCAAACAGTATGTAATTGATTATCATCAACAATGTCTCGGACCTTTCCATACTCAGGACCGGATGGAAGTTTTGCCCGTAGCCAGCTTGGTTTTCTTTCTTTCACTGTAATCGAGATAGTTTATTTACCTGAATTTTCAATTTCATCCGGAGAAATCTTTTCAGGTCCTTGATTACCCGCAGTTCTGTAGTAATCTCCACTCGAAGAATCCTTTTCGTACTGAGTAAATCCGTTTTTTTTGAGATTTTCAGAAGAGATCGATTTTTTTTCGCTTTGAGTAGAATGATGAAGGGATAGAGAAGCGGCAGTTAATGTCCGTTTAACAGGTTCTTTGGTAAGTGGATGATTGGTTAAGGGTGCCTCATTAATTTTCTGCTCCACCTCAAAAAACTCCTCTATTTCTTGGTCGTTTATTACTTGGTATTGATACAGGGGGAGCATCACAATTAAGCCGACTTCTTTTTACGAGGGGGAAATTCGAATCCAATACCCCCATTATCTTTGAGAATAAGATTTGCGTCAAATGGTCTCTTTGTTCTGCGAGATACAAAACCCTTGATTAACCCAGTCTTTTTGTCATTTACGAGTTTTAAAAATTCTTCAAGCGGAATCTCTTTATCCAGAAGTTTGCGGGTTATTCGAAAGGAGCAGGAACCCTCTTCTGAAACTTTTTTATGACCTGTACATATGTAAGCGGTTTCAGTTTGTTTCACTTCTTTCTGGCAGACGGGGCATTGAGCGACTACAGGAGCATCCTTTATACTTTCCCTTTCTTCTGCCTCTTGTTCCTCATTATTTTGAAAGACAAAATTTACTTTATATTCCTCGTCGAGTTGGAGGATTGCAGAAAAAGGCTGTCCTTTTTTGGACATGAAATTATCAAGTGGTCCAATTTTCTTGTCGCGCAGAAGGATATCGACTTCATCAATGGGAAGTCGGCGTCCTGCGATACTTTTGGGAATACGAAAATCTCCTTCAATATTCTGATAAAACCCAAGACCTTCAAAAAGTGGCTCATCGGTAACAGGTGAGCGAAGCGTGGTTTCCTTTAAATTCTCGGCTGTTTCTGTGAACCCAGTAGTCTTGGTTACAAATTCTTCGGTCAAGCTGCCAATTTCCTTCATGAATTGATCGCGAGTCATGGTGCCTTCTTCAATCAATCGTAGCTTATGTTCCCACTCTCCAGTCATAGTAGGACTAGTTAGAATATCAGTACCAGCAGCATCAAGGAAATGAAACAAATCTTCTCCTTTTAGATTGGGGTGCATTTGTGTGCCTTCACGGCGCATATATTTCTCTTTGATTAAATGATCAATAGTGGATGCCCGAGTTGCGGGTGTTCCCAAACCTTTTTCCTTGAGGGCTTCGGCTAGGTCTTCATCGTCGATTAACTTTCCCGCACCTTCCATCGCAGAGAGTAGAGTGGCTTCTGTGTATCGGGCGGGTGGTTTGGTTTGTTCGTTTTCCAGGTCCGATTTTACAAGATTCGCCTGATTATTATCTTCCGGGGTTAAAGCAGGAAGCGTATCTTCAGGTTGGTTGTCTTTTCCGTAAATAGCGAGCCAGGAGGGGTCCACTAATACTCGACCCTCGGTTTTAAAGTTATATTCCTTGATAGAACTTGTGCGCGTGGTGACATCCCATTGGGCTGGAGGATAAAAAACAGAAATGAATCGCTTGGTAATAAGGTTGTAAATCTTCCTTTCATTTGCATCCAAATTACTAGGAGAACCAGTGGTAGGAATAATTGCAAAGTGGTCACTTATTTGTTTATTATTAAAAATCTTTTTATTCTTTTCATCGACCCAGTCGGATTGAAGTGCTTTTTGTGCATGGGGACCAAACTCTCCCTGAATAGAACCAAGTAAATCTCTGCACATGGGTCCGTAATCTTCGGGCAGTGCTTTTGAGTCAGTTCTTGGGTAAGTAATTAATTTGTGCCTCTCATAGAGAGACTGGGCTATTTGCAGGGTCCTACTTGCGGGGTAGGAATGCAAGCGGTTCGCCTCTCTTTGCAGTGTGGTAAGATCATAGAGCCTGCCGGGACTTTGTGGGGAGCGTTTCTTTGTTTCAGAAACATCTGCCATCGTGGCTTCCTGTATCGCGGCGAAAATTGCATCGGCTTCCTCCTTGTCCCATAAACGATCCACCCGATCGTGTTTATCATTTTCTGCTTTTTTAAAACCTTTTCTTTGGAACACACCCTTGTAGGTGCCTTCAGATAATTCAAAAGTGGATGTAATTCTAAAAAAGTCTCGCGGTACAAAAGAATTAATTTCTTTTTCTCTTTTAATGACGAGAGAAAGGGTAGGGGTTTGAACTCGACCTACAGTAGAGACTTGTCGGCTCATACTTCTGGACCTTTTGAGTGTCACTGCACGAGTTCCGTTTATTCCTATTAACCAATCAGATTCAGAACGGCACCGTGCTGCGTCTTGAAGAGGTTGTAGTTCCTCGCCTTCTCGCATGCTGGCAAATGCGTCCTTAATCGCCTGGTCGGTCATTGATAGCATCCAGAGTCGCTTGATTGGCTTCTTGGCTTTTGCCAATTCGTAAATGTAGGTGAAAATCAGTTCACCCTCTCTTCCGGCATCACATGCATTGATCACTTCACCAACATCTTTTCTTTTGAGCTGTTTTTTGAGCTGTTGAAACTTCTTTTTGGTATTTGCGATTGGTTTAAGTTGAAATTCGGGGGGAATGATAGGCAGGTTTGTCAATTTCCATGCTTTCAATTTCTTATCAAAGTCATCGGGCATAAAGAGCTCGACTAGGTGTCCTACAGCACAATCAATAACCCATTCATCATTTTCGTAGTAATCCTCCTTCTTGGGGACACGACCGAGGACACGGGCCAAATCTTTTGCAACGCTGGGCTTCTCGGCAATGACTAATTTTTTCACTTAATAAAAGTTGGAGTGTATCGACTAGGATGAAATGAATTCGGTTAAAACTTCGTCCATATTGGTAAGCAAGTGGTTCATGGAGTCCACTGTCTCATCGCCCATGTTAGAAATACGAAATGTTTTACCTTTGATTTTACCATAGCCCCCATCAATCGAAATTTTCTTTTGGTCACGCAATGTTGTAACAAATCCAGCCATATCAATTTCAAGGTTGTTTCGAACACAGGTAAGAGATTTGGAAGCAAACTCAGGTTTGGGTAGTAATTCAAATCCTTTTTTTGCAACCCACTGGTGAACCATTTGGTTTAATTCTGCGTGTCTTTTTTGTCGATTTTCAACACCCTCTGTAAAAATTTTATCGAGGGTATAACGGAGTGCATGGATCAGCGGAATTACTGGCGTGCTTGGAGTCATGCCTTTTGCGTGATTGGAGCGAAATTCAAGGAAATCGAAATAATACCCTCGTCCCTCAGTTTTCTGAGCTCGTTCGAAAGCTCTTTCAGAAACGGAAAAAAGAGCAAGGCCGGGCGGCATGGCTAAGGCTTTTTGCGAACCGGTAAGAATCACATCGATCCCCCAATCGTCTTTGGGGATCGGTACGACAGAAAATGAACTAACCGTATCAATGACTGAGATGACTTCAGGGAACTCTCGGAGCACTTTCATGATATCCTCAAGTGGGTTCATCATTCCACAGGATGTTTCGTTGTGGACTAAAGTAACGACATCGTATTCACCGCTTGAAAGCTTGGATTTAAGTTCGTCCGGGTCGATATTTTGACCCCATTCAACTTGTAGAGGGTCCGCGTCTTTTCCTGCTCGCCTGGCTACATCGAGCCATTTATCTGAAAAAGCACCGCACATACAACATAGAACTTTCTTTTGGCATAAGTTGCGTATGGCACCTTCCATGACCCCCCAAGCACTTGAAGTGGAAAGAAATACGGGGTCGCTGGTTTGAAAAAGTTTTTGTAAATTAGGTTGGCACGCTTGATATAGTTCAACAAAGTCGGCACTTCTATGGCCCATTACAGGAGTAGACATTGCCTGATAAGTTTCATCAGAAACATTAACAGGACCGGGAATATGTAATTTGTAATCAATCATTTTAATCTTCAATTTGGCTTGTTATATTTTTAAACTTTGTATTTTCATCTTCAACAATGACAAGGCGAGGCTCCCAAGCTGATGCTTCTTCTGGGTCCAATTGAATAAAAGTAATAATGACGAGGAGATCACCTGGTTTGCCCTTATGGGCCGCCGCTCCATTCAAGGCAATTTCCCCAGAACCGGCTGGAGCGGGAATGCAATATGTCTCAAACCGTTCTCCGTTAGTAATATTACCCACTAGGATTTTTTCGTGATTAAGAAAGCCCGCAGCCTCCATTAATGAACGGTCAATCGAAAGGCTTCCGGAATAATTCGGAGAAACCGAAGTGACTTTGGCACGGTGAATTTTTGATTTTAATAAAGTGACCTGCATAAAAGGAAGAAATTTTGAATCTCTTATCAAATCCTTTTCAGCCTTAAAGTCAATCGATGAAGGGTTTCTCGGAAAGGAAATCCAGTTGTCAGAACTGCTAATATCTATACAAGTTTTGTTTTATGTCACAAAATAGTGGGAAATGGCTGGAGCAAAAATGGTCTGAATTTGAAGGATTTGTTGAAGGTGTTATCTATGACCGAGACCTTTCTGTATCAGCCCGACTTTTTGGCCTTTTCTTAAAACCATTTTCTTTTCTTTTTTCAGGAATTGTCCGAGTTCGATTATTTTGTTACACGCATGGCTTTATTTTGAAGGTCAAACAGGTGGATTGCCTGGTGATTGTAGTGGGGAACTTAACGGTTGGGGGGACTGGTAAAACCCCTGTTGTGGAACGATTCACAAAGGAGCTCATGGCAAGGGGAAGGCGGGTGGCCATTTTGAGCCGAGGCTACAAAAGTAAGGAGGGAAAACCCGCTCGCAAGTGGTATCAATTATTTTCCAAAGCAGTTTTTCAGCCTCCCAAGATTGTTAGCGATGGAGAAAATGTACTGCTCGACTCGGATGAGGCGGGCGATGAACCCTACATGTTGGCAAAGAATTTAAAAGGGGCAGTAGTACTTGCCGATAAGGACCGAGTAAAGTCGGGATTATTCGCTATCGAAAAATTTAAAGTGAACACTCTAATTTTGGATGATGGTTTCCAATATCTTCCCATTAAGGGAAACCTCAATTTATTATTGGTGGATCAAACTAATCCCTTTGGCAACCGGTGCCTTCTACCTCGGGGAATTTTACGGGAACCAGTAAGGCACTTATCTCGTGCCTCCTATGTATTTTTGACTAAATCTGAAATCGAACCAGACCTTGAATTACTCCAAACAATTCGAAAGTATAATTCGAACGTGGAAATTATACGTTGTGCACACAGGGTCCGGTATTTTCAGGAAGTGAATACAGTTCAAACCAAGCCATTGAACTTTTTGTATGAGTTATATGTTGGCGTTTTTTGTGGTATTGCTTCTCCCCGTGGCTTTGAAGACATTATCCAACGAATGTCCGGTGAGATGAGATTTAAGCAACGATTTTTAGATCATCACCGATATACACATGAGGAATTGGACCGATTGTTTCTTCAGGCAAAAAATGCCGGTGCAGATGTGATCGTAACGACGGAAAAGGATGCCGTTCGCATTCCCGCTAATTACAAACCCATTCTTCCTTTTTATTATGTGAGAATGGAAATTGAGATCATCGAAGGCTTCGAAGATTTTGAAGATGCCGTGGCGGATATTTGTTTTCCCGAGAGAAAGAGAAAAGGATACCAGCCATTACCCATCGAACATAATGCATGAAGCGGGTTGAGATTCATCTGATTTTAGGAATCCGAGTAATTAGTTACTGTATGAACTAATTCTTCCATGCATTCCACTTTAGCTAGTGGACGAATTCCATGGCCAAGATTGAGAATATGTCCCGAATCACCTTTCATTTTTTCCAATAACTTGAGTGTTGTTTGGCGGACTGTATCTGGATTTGTTTCAAGGAGTGCAGGGTCGAGGTTTCCCTGAAGTGTAAAATGAGAGGGCAATGTACTGCGTGCATAAGCAAGGTCAGTTTCATGATCAATACTTATCCCCGAAACCTGACAATGGGAAAGATAGTGTAAGCGATCGCTTGGAGCTTTTGCATACAGAATGACTGGGATCTGGGAAGAAACCTCCTGGGCAATTTGATCAATCCATCTCAAGGACCATTCGTTCACTCGATCATTTGGACAAAGCCCATTCCAACTATCAAAAATCTGTATCGCATCCACGCCTGATTGGGCCTGCATTTTCACATATCCAATTAAAACTTCAGTCAACTTTTCCATTAACTTGGCGAAAGAATGGGGGGAAGACTGTGCCCATTCGACTGTTTTCGGAAAATTCGGGCTGGATCCACCATCAATCATGTAGCATGCCAGCGTCCACGGTGAACCGCAAAAACCCAACATTGCTTTAGAATCCCCTAATTCTTGGCGAAGAAGGCAGAGGGCATCCCGGACATAACACAATTTTGTTACCGCCTCCTCTGTATCCAATTTTTCCAGACAATTTTCTGATTCTAATCTGAAGTCCATTCCAATTCCGCCCTTTTCACGAAAGTGGTAAGGTTGGCCCATCGCTTCTGGAACCACCAATATGTCACTAAAGACGATCGCGGCATCCAGGGCAAATCTACGCAGTGGTTGCAGTGAAACTTCCACTGCCAGTTCTGGTGATTTGACCATTTCCAGGAAACTATATTTTTTTCGTAAGGCACGATATTCCGGTAAGTATCGACCTGCTTGCCTCATCACCCAAAGGGGCGGCCTGCCTGTATTTTTATTTTGGAGAGCTAAATTTATTTTTTGTCGCGAATTCATTCTATTTCAAGCCAGTCGGTGGGATGCAAATAATTTTGGTAGAGATTGTCCTCGGGAGAATTTTTTCGGGGTGTAAAGCCATAGACCCAACTTACTTCAGGGGGCATTGACATTAAGATAGATTCGGTTCGACCTTTTGATTGAAGACCAAAGTGGGTCCCTCGGTCATATACCAAATTAAATTCAGCGTATCTACCTCTACGATACTTTTGAAAATCTTTCTCTTTATTAGTAAAGGGGATCTCTTTTCTTCTCTCCAGAATGGAAAAGTAAGCATCCTGAAAACTTTTTCCTACGCTTTGCATGAATGAAAAGCTCGAATCAAAACCGCCTTCGCAAAAATCATCAAAGAAAATTCCTCCCACGCCCCTTGTTTCATTCCGGTGAGGGAGATAAAAATATTCATCGCACCACTTTTTTAATTTAAGGTACAAACCTTCTCCAAACGGATCGCAGGTACTTTTGGCCTTTTGGTGCCATTCCACCACATCCTCTTTAAAGGGATAGTAGGGTGTTAGATCAAAGCCTCCTCCAAACCACCAACAGAGAGTTTGATCCTCTTTCCTCGCTTCAAAATAACGAACATTAGCATGAGTCGTTGGGATAAAGGGATTATCCGGATGAAAAACGACAGAAACTCCCATGCCGCGAAAGGATGCTCCCTCTAATTCAGGACGATTTTGAGTCGCGGTTTTGGGAAGTTTATTTCCAGAAACATCCGAAAAATTAATTCCACCCTTTTCAATAATTTGACCGTTTGTGAAAGAAAGAGTTTTTCCACCTCCCCCTTCTTTTCTCTTCCATTGATCTTCTTTGTGGTCAATGGAGGGATCAGCACTAGTTAATTTATTTTCTACACTATTTTGTAATTCGAGAAGGTAGGACTTTACCTGTTCTGCTTGGTCAATTTGCACGCCTGCAGTAAATTGCCGGTTTAATCTATTGGGAAACTAGTGCCAATGGGATTCGGGAACTATTCTTCTTCCTCGTCATCGGGGTCTTTCTCTAAGTGCTCCTTTGCACTATCGAGGTCTTCACAAATTCCCCATTCCTCACAACCATCGAGGTTATTCCACATCTCTGCTTCTTCTCCAGTGGCAATAATTGCCCCTCTCATTGGAAGTTTCATGTCCTCAATTTTTTCGGCAAATTCTCCCACTACTTCTATTGCTTCTTCTCCTACCTCTTCCAAATTCGAGACATCAATGATGAGTTTTAATATTCCCTCATTGATTGTGTTTCGGATACGGGTATCCATATTTTCTTTGATATCATTGATAACAAAAGGAGACAGTTCAGGTGGTAGTTTGAATAAAAGATAGTCCTCTACGAATTTGAAATACCTTGCCGATGAATCTAAGTTCATCACTTTAAACATAATTGCGTCTGCTTTGTTGGCATTGAAAGGTTTGGTTATACAATCTGCAAAACCTGAATTCAGTGCTTTTTTCTGAGCAGATTCATCTCCCTGCACTATCATTCCAATCACTGGTGTATTTAATACATTGTGATTAGTCTTTAATTTTCTTCTCAAATCAACTGAAGTGTCACCTGGTAGTGCCATACTGATTAAAATCGCAGAAAAGGAAGAACTTTCACAGATTTTGAGGGCACCTGCCTCATCAGGAGTGCTTTGTACGACCCATTCATTTTTAGCGAAGATATCAGTAAGTTGTTTAACAATATTGGGTTTATCATCTACCACCAAAATTTTGGTTATTTCCTCATTGGAGGACGGGGAATGAGTTTCATTGGCACTCATTTCATTGGTTGCCAATTGGTTCATTCGATAAAGGCGACGACCAAGAGTACGAATTAACTTAACTGACACCTTAGGATTCTTGGTCACGATATCTTCGATGCTTTCCTCCACATGCCTTACTTTAGAAGGAGTTTTTGCTTTGATTACGGCATCGCGCTTCATACCGAGTATCTCGCTTAATTCTCCAAAGATTGATCCTGGTTGATCAATTTCGCTCAGTGTTTTTCCTTCACGAATAACTGCAAGAGAACCAGATTCAAGGATACAAAACCCTTTCCCCAGTTCTCCATCGTTTAAAACGATATCTCCTTCCGCATATTCTTGTAATCTAATCATGGGTATAGTTTTTTATCATCAACTATTTGTAATGGGGGATCAAATAAAATCGTATTAAGTATCTTTGGCCCTCCACAATAGTTCATTGAGAATAGGTAAAGAGTAAATGGCTCATTTCCTCAAGCTCACTTTTTCCACTTGCACATTAATATTTCCTATTATTTCGGAGAGCTTAATGCCAATATCCAATAAGGAGTCTTGTTCTAGGGACGATACGGATAATGTAATGCGATCTGCATGGTCACCCATTTTACCCATTGCTGAATCGAGCGAATACCATTTTCCATTTAGGTGAAATTCCGTCCACATATGAAAGCCCATCACATTTTTTTGATTACCAAAACTTTCCATAAAAACAAGGCCATTCGCCACTCGGGTTGGAATTCCATGAACACGGCCTAGTGCGGCCAAAAAGACGGCGTGTTCGGTGCAGTCTCCCTCCCGACTCTTGGCCGTTTCTGTAGCAGAGGCAAATCCTACATTGAAATTTTTATGGTGAATATACTTTTGAGCAAACCGGTAAAGATTTTGTGATAAATCAAGCATGTTTTTAGAACCCTGAGCAGCATTCTTCGCCAAATTTCTAATGAGCGGGTCCTCTGAATCAATCATAATATTGGCTTCACGATATTCTCTTCCGATTGCCTTAATCTTTTGTCCTGAATTTACTTTTTTTCCCCAGAGTTCGGAGCGAACATCAACAATGAAACTCTTCTCATCGAGCGGAGTTATTTTTTGATTACGAGTTTGATGAAATATGGGAGTCACTTGACCATTATTCAACTTCACATTGAACCGAACCGACTGAGCCCCATCAGGAATCTCTTCATCAAGAAAAAGAAGAGTTTGAAAAAGGAAGTCAAAATTGGTCTGGTCCGATCTTGATTGTGCTTCCAATTCAGTGGATTGTTTTATTTCAATCGGTATGCCTCCCATTTGCATTTTAGTTCTGATTGCAAATCCATCTTCATCGAGCCAATTAATGGTCTTCATTTTTCCCATTTTTGTAAAAAGTGTAATTTCACTTTTATACGAGTTTACATCTTCTCCACCGATTTTGATAATTTTTTGACCCAAGGATTTAATTTTCGCTTTTGTGGGTGAGGCCATTCCAAAATCCGCGGAGTAAATTTTTGTCTCCAGTTCATGTCCTTTTTCCTGAAAGCCATTTTCTTGTAATAACTTCATTAAGCCCCAGGTCATCCGACCTTCAGGATCAAGAGGGTATCTTTTTTCTGTTTCTCTCAAAAACTGCTTTTCTTTCACTATAATTTCTTGTCCTTCGATCCAGCCCTTTTTAATAATGGGGACACCAGCCATTTTTATTTCTCCGGAAAAACTCTTAATCTTTCCAGCCCGAGTTTCCCGAGTTTTTTCCAAAGCGGACATAGTAATGGAAATACCAGCTCGATTCATTTTCATATTGAAAATGCTTTGGGACACCACATCTTCGCCCTCCAATTTCATAGTACAATGGGCATGTCCCACTTTTGAACCACTGAGGAAAACTTCATACCAACGATCTAATTCCTTGAATGAGCTTGGATCTTCCGCTTCACTTCCCAAAAGTGAAAATCCAAGTGTTTGGAGAATGATTATCACTACCAAAGATACCAATCGAACGGAAGAATATTGGCCTTCTTTGTAGCTATTGGGTTTTAAGGTCGATAGGTTCCTCATTCTTGATCGACAATTTGTAAGTGTCTTTGCTAATAGTCGAGGCTACAATTCTTAATTTATGAAACAAACTTTTGATTTTCTCGTTTTAGGGGGTGGAAGTGCTGGTTATGCCGCCGCACGAACTTTTCATGAGCATGGCGGACGGGTTGCTCTGGTGGATGGAGCAGAGGAGTTGGGTGGTCTTTGTATCTTACGCGGTTGTATGCCCTCCAAAACCCTCATTTATTCGGCCGAAGTCCTACATCTTGCCCAGAAAGGAAGTATCTTTGGCTTTGAGGGTGAAACTCCACGGGCCAACCTTGCAACGATGCAAGCCCGAAAAAAGAAAGTAATTGCGGAGTTTTCCGAGTATCGAAAGGGGCAACTTGAGGATGGTCGATTTTCGTTATTTCGTTCCAGGGGTACTTTCGTAGATGCTAACACCATAATTCTTGCCGATGGGACTGTATTGACTGCTCCCAAAATTCTTATCTCCACTGGCTCCGAGGTTAAAGTTCCACCCCTTCCCGGTTTGTCAGAAGTGCGTTATCAGACAAGCGATCAGGTCTTGGACCTCGATGTAATTCCCCCAGAGAGTGTCGTTCTTGGCGGAGGAGTGGTCGCCTGTGAACTTGCCCAATTTTTATCACGTGTGGGATCGAAGGTGACCCTGTTACAAAGAAGCCCACGATTACTGAAGGAATTTCCTCAAGCAGCATCGGATGCTTTGCAGAGGGCAATGATTGAAGAAGGTATCCAATTAGAACTCGGAGTTAATTTTAAAAATTTCAAACAATTGGAGGAGGAAAAGATAGAGGTTTCTTATCAGCAAAATGGAGAAGAAAAGGAAATCGTAACTGGCTTTCTCTTTCTTGCTCTTGGGCGAGTACCGTCCGTTCATACTCTTGAATTACAGAATGCAGGAGTTGAATTATTACCAAGTGGACATATCAAAACCAATGATTTTCAGCAAACGAGTGCTCCCACTGTGTATGGGGCAGGAGACTGTGCCGGGCCCCACGAAATTGTTCATATTGCTATCAAACAAGGTGAAACCGTGGCCTTGCATGCACTTGGTAAGAAGGTCAAACCGATGAACTATGATTGCCTCCTTTCTGTTGTCTTCACCGACCCACAACTCGCAGTTGTGGGTCTGACGGTCCATCAAATGAAAGATCGAGGTATTGAATTTTTAACGGCGTCCTATTCTTTCGATGATCATGGAAAGTCGATTCTAATGGAAGCCAAGCACGGCTATGTGTGCGTTCACGCCGAGAAGATTACAGGACGAGTCATAGGAGCGGAATGCGTGGGTAAGGACGCGGGAGAGTTAATTCATGCTATGTCTGTGGCAGTCGGACTTCGAGCTGGTGTACACGACCTATTAAAGGCAGATTGGTATCACCCCACCTTATCTGAAATTTGGACTTACCCAATAGAGGACTTAGCAGAAGAGATCCCCGAGGTTGTTTAAAAGAAATAATAGAGCATGAATATGGCACTGCCAGCCAAACCACCGGCCCAAAAACGATCCTCTTGGTAGATAGGCTTGCCATTTTTTGCTGCCTTCAATCGGGCTGACAAATAAAAGCAACCAAATGTCCAGAGCGAACCAATCCAGGCAGCCTGTACCGGCTTTACGGTCTCCAATACAACTAATATACCGAGCACTCCATAAATAAGTAGTGTAATCCCCAAAGTCTTTCCCAAAACGATGAACTCTTCTGGGGTAAAGATTCCAAGACCAGTCCAAGTAAGCTTTCCTTTTTCTGGATCTACCTTACTAATTTTACTCACCACAATGTGAACCAGTAAACTCAGTAAAGCGGAAATAAAGGCACCGTGCATGAAGTTCAGTTTTTTTCCAAACAGATTTACGAGAGATTCATTGCCCTCAGCAATGAAGGCGTAGAGTGGCGGGATTCCATAACTGAAAATAACTCCTGCTATTATTGCGGAAACTCCCCCTGCCGCAGTCGCTCCTTTCCACAACATTCCAACGACAAAGGCAACCACTACTCCCGCAATCAAGTTTCCCTGATGTTTTGCAACAAGAAGAAAGAAACTATCCTGAGAATTGGGATCCATTTGGAATATGGTCAGGATCCCGGCAAACAGAATGAAGACTACGATCCAGGTTCGACCTACAGAAATTAATTTTTGATCATTAGCTTCGGGGTTAATGTATTTTTTATAAAGATCAAATGTCATTATCGTAGCGGCTGAGTTCATCATTGAATCTAAACTCGACAGAATGGCCCCGATCATTCCCGCTGCAATCAAGCCAACTAACCCGTAGCCAATGGGTGAAATTAATTCGGTGAGCAAATTAATAAAAACTGTGTCTTGAGCAACCTCGAGGTTACGATCTTTGAAAAGGTAATACGCCGCAATTCCGGTTCCGATCGAAATAAATGGAATGAGTAATTTAAAGAAACCAGCAGCCAATATCCCGATTCTTGCTTCCTTATCGGTTCGGGCAGACAGAGCTCTTTGCACAATAAATTGATTAGTTCCCCAATAGTAAAAATGTAAGACCATTAAGCCGGTCAGCACGCCAGTCCAGGGTAGGGAAGGGTGGTCAGAAGCATTATACAAGTGTAAGCGTTCAACCCCTTCGCTTCCGAGGTCCCTCGCGACAAGGTTTGCCCAGCCTCCGATTTCTGGCTGCGAGAAAGTGATGTAGGCAACCAGTAAACCGGCGAGGAGGAGAAGGACGGATTGAATGACATCGGTTACAATAACCGCTTTCAGACCGCCGAAAATAACATATGCTCCCGTGACAATTGCCATAAGCAAAATACCAATTTTGTAATGAAACGGTTCCACATCACCAGGGGAGATTTCCGGGTTATTTATGTTTCCACCAATAAAGGAAATGGGCACGGGCATAGAAGGTTCCAGATCAATTATGTTTTGGGTGAAATTAACTTCCACAATTTGACCATCCTTCAATACAGGCGAAAGGTTTTCCCTAATCTTCGACCCCACTTTTATTTGTGGAGGGGAGCCGTATTTGTCTCCACCGTAATTAATTTTAACTTCAGTCAAAACACCGTTTACATCGGCCATAGCTTCCGCGACTGCTTTTTTTCCGGTATCTCCCTGTAACAAAAGGTTGATCGAACGTGAGCCGATATAGAATCCGGGAACCATTTGAATCACGACCATTATAATGACCATAATCAGGGCGTAGCTTACCCGGCTCTTATCATCGTACCTTTTACTCAGGTAGTCACTCAGCGTGTATACATTTAATTTTCGGTAGACGGGGAGAAAGAAATAACAAAGCATGAGAAGCCCGGCAATGGCGGTGATTTCAAAATGACTTTGTGCAAAGCCCACGGCAAAACCAACTCCCATCATTCCAACGATATGGTTCGCCGATACATTTGATCCAAAAATTGATCCAGCGACCCCCCACCATCTCGTACTTTTTCCTGCCAGGAAATAATCTTCTGAACTTTCTTCCTTTCGACCGGACCAAAGGCCAAAGGCCATAACGGTTAAAAGGGATCCGAAAAATATTATTAAATCGAGAGTCGAAAGTAAGCTATTCATCGTTCCAAACTATTCAGAAAATACCAATACAGGAAAGCCCAAAATTGATTAAGCAATCGATCGTTATTTTGAAGCCGATAGATTTAATTAAATTGAGAAGCTCATTACACTACAAAATATCATCTGATCGACTCAATAATCGATTGGTCTGCTGACTCTTGGTACTTTAAGATTTTTTTACTTGGTTCTCAGGCGAACTCGTAAAAATTGCTTACCTCCCTTGGAGGCCGCAGTTCCCGATGTTTCATAAAGGACTCCTTTTGTGAGAAGTTCTAGTGAGTTGCTTCAACTAGCTATTTGCATGAATGGATTTTAAATTGCCATAAATTTGATTTCAAAATTCTTCGCTTATCTGTTTTAAACTAAAGTTTTTGATCAATTTTATAGATTTGATCTAGTCCTTTTAATGTTTTTGTACATTCTTTGGTTATGATCTTACCTAAAATTTTATTCTTATTACTTTTTTCATTTCTTATCGGGTGTGAGGAGGATCAAACTTATTCAAAGAAAATAATATCTAATCATGAAAATAGCGCAGACGGAAATATTAGTATCGAAGGACCTGATCTTGGATCAGAGTCAATAAGTCGAGTTAATGAGCCAAATGCTGAAAGGCCCCCAAGTTTAAATGAAGAGATTGCGATTCCTATAGATCCTGTTTCCCAAATCCAGTCTATTTTAATAAAAGCCAATCCCGATTATAAGGGGCAGGGGAAATTGCATGAAGAGAATGGAGAAATCATTGCTGCTGAGTTTCCTAACTGTGGATTAAAAGATTTATCTCCACTGCGAGGTCTTCAATTGC
>CAJQKB010000020.1 GCA_905478775.1 uncultured Opitutales bacterium
CCTCCTTGTTATCCTCCTTATCCCATGCCTTGTTCATTCCAAATCCTGGTATAAAGGCAATACCCATGTCCACACTACACTTTGTGGACATGCAGACACCACACCTGATGCGGTTGCCCAATGGTACCATGACCGGGGGTACAATTTCGTGATACTCAGTGAGCATAATAAATTTATCGATCCATCCACGGTTAAACTGAAGGGTGAAGTACGGGATGATTTCCTTCTCGTTCCTGGAGAGGAAGTAACCGGACCGGTTCACAGCACGGCGATGAATGTCTCCCGTTTGGTTCCCTGGGGATTTAAAGATAAGAACCGTTCGAAGGTAATTCAGAATCATGTCGATGAGACACGAAAAGCGGGTGGTGCGGTCATTCTTAATCACCCAAACTGGGGCAGGCCAATTCATACTCACGAAATTTCTCCGGTAAAAAATCTCTTTATGTTTGAACTCTACAATGCTCATCCAGGAGTTCACAGCTTTGGAAATGCTCATCGACCCAGTCTGGAAGTGTTGTGGGACGCCCTTCTCGAAAAGGGTATGACCATATATGGAGTGTCCTCTGATGATGCCCATAAACTAAAGAAATGGGGAGAGAAAGAAAACAATCCGGGTCGCGGTTGGGTCATGGTGCGTTCGAAAAAACTGAGTTCTGATTCTCTTACTGCAGCAATGCTTAAGGGAGACTTTTATTCCTCTTCGGGAGTAATGTTGGAAAAGTTAGAGCGTGGAGCCAATCATATCGAGTTATCTGTTAATGAAGAAGAAACCGCTTGTGAACTGGCTTCTGAATTTCTCTTTGGTCGTCCGGTCAGCAAAGGAGAACTGGGTACTTTTATCGAATTTATCGGTCCGGGAGGAAAAGTACATAAGACAGTTACTGGTTTGTCCGCATCTTATAAAACTAAAGAAGCTTATCTGCGGGCAAAAGTCACTCGCCGAGTAAAAAATAAGGACGGTTCCCTCCGCGAATACTACGCCTGGACTCAACCCGTTTTTACTGACGGTCGATAGTTCTTCACGTTCGCTCAAATTACCCTTCGGATTTTTTATCTGGAGGGTTTCATCTCTTAGTTGCAACCTAATCTAAGCAAAAGTAGGCTAAGTGTTATGAAATCATTTACTGTTGCCTGCTGCCTACTTCCTTTAGTTCATTTTTCTTTTGCGGAAAAGTGGTACAAAGGAAATACCCATGTTCACACAAAACTTTGTGGGCATGCCGATTCCACTCCCGAAGTGGTGGCTCAATGGTACCACGATCATGGCTATAATTTTCTCATTCTCAGTGAACATAATAAGTACATTGATCCTTCCACCGTAAAACTGGACGGGGAAATACGGGATGATTTTCTTCTTGTACCTGGGGAGGAAGTAACCGGTCCAGTTCATAGTACGGCGATGAATGTGTCTCGTCTGGTTCCCTGGGAATTTAAGGACAAAAACCGATCGAAGGTCGTCCAATGGCAGGTTAATGAAACGAAGAAAGCTGGAGGGATTACCATATTAAATCATCCCAATGCCCCCATTATTCGCCCCGCTGAGTTATATCCCGTGAAAGACCTTTATCTATTCGAACTCTATAACGCTCACCCCATGACCAAAAATTTTGGCGATGCCCACCGTCCCTCCACTTCATCTCTTTGGAATGCGTTACTCGATAAAGGGATGACTATTTATGGAGTAGCGTCTGATGATAGCCATAAGTTTGCCAAGTGGGATGAAAAATATGATAACCCCGGTCGCGGTTGGGTTATGGTTCGCTCCAACGATCTCAGTTCGGATGCTATTACCCTGGCAATGAACCGGGGCGATTTCTACTCCTCCTCCGGAGTGATTCTGAAAAAAGTGATGGTTGTCAATAGTCGGATTGAGGTGGAAATCGATGAAGATGAAACCGCACGGGAGCTTACTTCTCAATTCCTGTTTGGCCGGCCAGTGAAGAAAGGTAAGCCCGGTACTTTTATTGAATTTATTGGACCGGGCGGGGAAGTGGAAGAAACCATCTCCGGAATAAAAGCGAACCGCGAAGCCAAAAAGGACTACCTCCGCTGCATGATCACCCACCGGGTGAAAAAGGCCGACGGTTCCCTGCGGGAGTATTATGCCTGGACCCAACCTGTTTTTACCGACGGACGTTAAATTATTTTATAACCTGGTGTGTAGTTAGCATATAAAATAAGTGTATTGAAATTAATAAACCGTCGTGCTCTTCCAAGTTACAAGGGAGATGAGGAGGATCTTCGATTTCTGATCAGAAAAATGGAGATTCGTAAATTTAAAGAAATTCAGGACTGGATTGAGTGCCCGGTATGGGTTCAACGATCAGCGTTACCGAACAAAAATTCGCGAAAAATTAAAAAAGCTCAGCCAACTGGAGCAAGTCGGATTGCTCTGATTTTTGCCGCCATTACCTCAGTACTCAGTTGACATATTTTTGAAATATGGGACATAATTGATATTTCAAATTAACCCTCATTCCCTTACTTCAATGCATACTCGAATTATTGGTCTTTTTGTCTTTCTTTTAACAGCAACTTTTTTACATGCCGATCGTCTAGTTTTGGTGAGTGCCTCGTACGGTAAAAATATTCTTGCGATTACCGAGGCCAATGGCGAAGTCATTTGGTCACACAAAACAACTGGTCAAGCGAAAGGCCATGCCGGACATCACGATGTGCATATGTTATCCAATGGAAATATACTTTTTCATGAGACCTGGCAGGATGTGAAAGAAATCACCCTTGGTAAGAAAATAGTGATGGATTACGACTGTGCCACCGCCAACGGCAATACAGGTAAGGGGGTGAATGTACATGCTTTTTCCCGACT
>CAJQKB010000021.1 GCA_905478775.1 uncultured Opitutales bacterium
GCAAAAGCGTTAAAGGAAATTCAATACGATGGTTGGGTCTCGGTTGAACCCTTTGACTACCACCCCACCCCTGAAGACTGTGCCCGAATAAGTTTGGAAAATTTGCAAGCCTGCTTTTCGGACTGAAATTTAAAATTACAATTAGTAATATTGAGTTGTATACAATAAATAATACTGTAATGAAATTTTAGTGTGAGAACACCATTTGCCATTGTTGCAGTAGTATTTTTTGTTTTTTCAATTGTTTACACATATTGGGATGACCTGGTTAGCCTTTTTAAAGACCCACCCAGTATTGTCTTGTCACCTGAACCTGAGCCTTTCAAATTAGTTTTTGCATCGTTGATGCAAGAACCATCTCGTTACAAAATTGATGGTTGGATTGGTGAGACTCCCTACCTTCTGGACCTCAAAAATAGTACAGGTAATGGTAAATATGCAAGAAACCGAATTGAAGTTGGTATTCCCTATGTGGAAGTAGAAAAATTCATTCCCAACAGACCATCTTTAAGAAAATCTACTGAGGGAGAATCGCCAATTCTATTGGTTGAATTATTTAAGGTGGAAAATGTGAAAAATGAAATTAAAGGAGGAACTAAAAAAGTTGGTACAGCTAAAATATTCGATTATCCGCTGAGGAAAGAAGCATATGAAATTTCCAGTCTCACGAAATTTTCACTCACACCGGATTATATACTCAAATTTGATCTGACTAAATCCTACCGAACTGAGTCTGTTAAAATCTCAAGTAGGGAATTAAACAAACCCTTTACAATAGGTTATATGAAATATCATATTTCGAATCTAGACTACGATAAGAGAAGCGTTTCAATTCGGAGAACAAACAGTGAGAACGGCTTAATTGTCGAAAGAAACCTGACTGCACCAAAAACTGTCTTACCATTAAAGGGGGAAGAACCCAAAAGTCGGAAAGTCAATCCTAGGATAATTAATTATTCGAGTCAGCCTAATACGAAGAACCCAAAAAGCTCTATTCCGGCAATTCCCAAAAAAGATTATGTTACTTACTTTGGAAAAGGAACCTCCCAGCAAGAGGCTTACAATGAAGCTCGTAAACAAATAAAAGGTGGACAAAGCCAACACAGCTACCGATTTCGAAAAACAGGGGCAACATGGACATGTACGCTTTATGCTGTAACCGGGAAATAAATTTACAAATTTATTTTTTGGTTACAGAAACCTTCAAACTTCGACTACGTGGCACTTCGGTTCTTTTCTCCTTGGAGGAATAGTCTAAGCTGATGCCTTGGAATGGGAAAGTTCCGCCATATCCTTTAGAATAATTAAAATTCATATCCTTTCCGTTATTAGGAGAAATATTGAATTTAAAATTATAATATGGGGTTCCCATAACCTCCACTCCTTTAAGAGATGACAAAGCACCTCTTGGTATTTTGATTTCGATCCATTTTTTATCGAAAGGAAGTTTTATTCGTTTTCCCTCAACCGGGGTCATATAAAAAGCACCATCTCCGATTTGTGGTTTAATCGCACTCATCGCTAAATCCTTAACATTTGGAACAACTCCATGGAGACCAACACTTACTCTTGTGGAAGTTGGCCATTCTTCTCCAGCAGGATCTTTAATCCTAGACCAAAACTGCATTCCGTTACGGTTCACTTCCATGTTATATTCGAATGTCCCCCCGTTTTCATACTTTCCCGTTAGGGTAATTTTTTCACGATCTAGAGATGGTTCGGGCGAGGAATCAAAACTGGTGATTTTCCGACTCCTTCTTCTCGCACGCTTCCCATCTGATCTGTCCACATATTGTGAAATAAACCCAATTGTCATTCTTCTCAAGCCGAGCGGATTACCTTTGGCAGAATCTGGCATTTTATGAGCACCCGGATTAATCCATACATGTAATCCACTTCCACTATAAGGTAAACCAATGGTATAGGAATCACCCTCAAAAACGGTATTATAATCCTTATATTTTCCATTTCCATAATAAGACAACCGGCTTCCTTTAGCAGGGATAATTTTGGGTTTCCTTGACGAAATTTCTAGTTTCTTTCGGCGTAACGCTTCCAACTTGGCAATCGAAGCTGAATCGAATTTATCCCAGGCTAATGGAATGGCATTTCTCGAACTTGTCTTGATAACAACTGAAACAGTCTGATCATCAGCATCAATGAACTGAGCCTTTACAGTACGACCATTCACATCCTTAAATTCGTGCTCAATTTCGAGATCCGCATCGGTTACTGCAGGAACCTTCATCGTTTTTCTTTTTTTGGCCAAGGTGGCTCCCGCCTTTTGAGCCTTAACCTGCATTATTTTAAGTTTTTGAGCTAAACTCTGAGAATCCTGGGCAAGAGAAGCGAGTGGAATAGAAACCTCCCTGGTTCCACGATTGATGGATAATTTCACATCGTCCTTACTTACATCAAGGAAACGTCCACTTACGGTTTTACCCGTAGAGTTTGCCCATGGATATTCTGCAAACAGATCAAGGTCGCCGTTCAAATCAACTTTCACAACCGGATTACTATTGGGTGATACCGCCACACTTATATTCTCGCTTTGTAACCTAGAGGCCATCATTTGAGATTCCTGATCAAACATGGATAATGGGAGAACGGTAGTCTTACCGTTCCAGTTCAATGTAACAGTTAATTTATCCGACTTGATAAATTTCGCCTGAATGGTTCGACCTGAAGTGTCTTTCCACTGCTGAACATTAGCATCAACTTTTTCAAAACTAGCACTCTTTTGCATAAACTTTTTGGCCAAAGCCTTCGATTGATCACTTAGGGTATCCATGGGTAAATCAAAACGTTGTCCATTCCATTCAATCGTAACGCTCGTATTATTACCCTTGATGAATTTCGCCTGTAGGGTCCGGCCATTCAAATCGGTCCACGGATGAAGTTCAGCTGACTCTTGGCCAAATAAAGAAGTCAGGCAGAATAAAAACAGGAAATAAATTAGTTTATGATAGGAGAATTTCATAATAGTGGGAGTAGTTGATTTCAGAATAAGAGAAAGTTTTTTCCTGATGTCATCAATAGTAATGTCAGAGGAGCCCTAATTATTTCCCCAAAATTCACTTATTTGGGCTTGTTGTTCATTGGCATTTCATGTTCAGCAAAAGTAAAATATAAACCAAGCCATAGGCATTGACTGTATCGGTAAGTTAATAAAGGCAAACCGATTGCTCCACTAAAGCTAAGGCCAATCATCCAATCAGTCGGTACCCATTCCAACAACCAAGCAACCAAAAGCGGAACGATCCAAAGTCCACAAATTAATCCATAGCTAATCGGAATCCCTCCGATAAAAAATCCGTTTTCCCTACTGAACGCAAGTTCGCAGCTAGAACATTTCTCATGCCTGTGAAAAAGGTTTCCTAAGACTGCACCTTCATTACACCTAGGGCAACGATTTCGAAGGGTTCTAAAAAAATATTCTGTTTTCATCGGGATTCTGCCTCTTTACTAATGGACTCAGCATCTATTCCCGCTGGAAGAGTTGAGTTTGTTTTAAATTGTTCGTACGCGGAGCGAAGTTGTAAATCTCTTCTAATCCCAGTACCTAGAATTGTAGATAGAATAATAACGATAATCCAATTTCTTCCTGAAAAAAACATTTATCTCTCCTTATAAACCGGAGGCTTCCAATTTTCAGGTAATTTGCCCTGCGGGCGAACCCCTAAAGAACCGATTGGAATACGATGATCTTTTAATTGTAACAAAGGGAGATCATCTGGAAGGTGCTTGATTCGCATTTCCTTAAATTCAATAGTCATAGATGGACCCCTGTGTACCTGCATCGCTAAAACACCCTCCAACGTCCTACCCTCTTTATGCAAATCAATTAAATCTGCAGTGGGGTGAGCGTCAATCCAGTGTCGGTGACGATTACCTTCCACCAGAACTCGATACTCATGCCACTCTCCCGGCTTGAATTCTTTTACTGAAAAAGTACCCACAATCCAGGGCTTTCCGTCATGATCCACTATTACTTTTTCTCCCGTGTGTGAGAGTATTCGCCTTCCCTTCTCTTCATAAAGCATTCCATTGTATTTGGATTGATTGGCGACCACGTCGCATTGATAACCAGTCACCACATCCAACCCGATATCCGGTCGCGAAGTTCCCCGGTATTGAATACCGCTATTTCCTCCTTCAGTGACCCGAACCTTTACACGAAGGTCAAAATTTCGGACCGTAGCCGCTTTCCATGTGATAAAATGATTCATCTTTAATGTGCCATCCGTTTGGCCAATGAGTACTCCATCTTTCTTAGACCAGTATTTTGAATCCCCAGACCAATTTCGCATTCGGTTCCCGGGAGTAATCAGACTGGCAAAACCGTCCTCACCTGGTCGGTTCGCAACCTTGGCAGCAGAAACCGGATATGGATCGGTCGACTGGGAAAGAAGTTCTTTCATCGGAGATAAGGGGCCTCCCAATTCCTTAACTCGTTGATCCGTCATTCCCCTCATTTCTTTCAGAGTTTTTGTGTATTTGGGATTGCTCGCCAAGTTAATCAGTTCATCTGGATCATTTTTTAAATCATGTAAAAATTCATAATTTTTTTCATCCACATAGCGGACATACTTAAATCGTTCACCACGCATCCCTTCGAATGCAGGAATTCGGTGACGAACCGCAAAGTGTTCGTGAAATGTATATTTACGGAAAGAGGATGGATTTGATTCAGAAATTAATTTTGCAAAAGTTTTCCCCTGATATCTTTTCGGAATTTTTACCCCTGCCCACGAAAGAAAAGTGGAGGGAAGATCGAGATTCAAAACCGATTCCTGCCGAACCTGCCCACGAACTTTTCCTTTAACCCGTGGATCATAAACCACCATCGGAACACGGAGTGATTCTTCATAGTGTGACCATTTACCAGCAAATCCCCGATTCCCCATGTGATATCCATTATCTGCGGTGTAAACGATTATGGTATTTTCAGCTAACCCCTGCTCTTCCAATGCTTTCAGAAACCGGCCAATTGCATTATCAATCCCACTGACCATTCGCAAGTAAGCCCGCATATTAGTTCGGTAGCGCTCATCTGTATTCCAACGCCAAAAAAATCGTTCCCGATTAATAGTGGTTTTTAAAAAGTCCGGTTGTTTTTCAAAAATCTCAGGATCATTCAATCGGGGGGGAGAAATCTCGTCCTCTTCATACATTCCATCCATCGCTCGTGGCCAGGGAAAATGTCCAATTCCAGGACGCCGGTCGCCATCTTCAGCATGGCAGGCATTAAACCACATATTTATAGCAAACGGTTTATCCTTGGGCTGATTTTCAATAAACTCGATTCCACGATCCACAATCAATTCCGTCTCATGGCGAAGGGTTCCATCCTCCTGTTTTTTATAAAACGGATTTCTACCAATTGGATGAAACTCATCAAAATGATCCTGAGCTTTCCACCCTTTGGGCATTTTCGCATGCCACTTACCAGCAAACCCTGTACGGTATCCAGCATCTCTCAAATAATCCACATAAAGCTTCTCCACCGCTTCAGGTTTGGCCATATCATGGTTTCCTGGAACTCCATAACTTCGCCCGGTCAATCCGGTTAGGATCGTAGTCCGACTAACCCAGCAAATTGACTGACTCACAAAGGCATTCTCGAACCTTGTTCCCTCATCGGCTAAACGGTCAATATTGGGAGTCTTGGCTAGCGGGTGTCCATAACATCCCAAAGCACTCGATGTTTGATCATCAGTAAAGAAAAAGACAATATTAGGCTTTTTAGCCCAGCTTGTTAAAAATAAACTCAGAAAAAGAAAGGAAAGGAATAAGATTTTCATTACTATAATTATGTCAGATGAATTATAATTCTTATGCTTTTAGCCGAAATTGCGACTGCTTAGTTTTTTCACTTTTCGATTTCTGGCAGATTCCATTGAGCTAGATTTATAAAAGGGTTAACGCACTCTAGATATTATCCAACTAAAATTCATTTCCTGCTCTTCCCTTTAGTTAAGTAGAAACAATTTCTTATCCTTCTTATTCATTTCTTCAATTACCTTGTTTATCATAATGTTAACGACATTCCCTCTTTTATAAATAAAGTTATTAATTATAATTTAAATTACCATTCTTATGATCTATGTTTATTAGGTATTCAATTATTACCGTGGTGAAATCGCAACTTGACCAAAGTTGAGTATTATAACTATCCTTAAAAATTATTGCTTTCTTAATCATAAACTTATCTTAATATGTTAATCACCACACTTGTTATCGTCGGAGTTTTAATCGTCTTAGTGATGATCGTTGTTGGGATCTACAACAAATTAGTCACGCTTAAAAACCGCTTTGAAAACGCCTTCTCTCAAATTGAAGTTCAATTGCAAAGGAGATATGACCTCATTCCCAACCTGATCGAGACAGTGAAGGGATACATGGCCCATGAAAAAGAAACCTTAGAAGCGGTCATACAAGCCCGTAATCAGGCACAAAGTAGCCTGCAGGCTGCTTCTCAAAATCCCGGGGATGCCACTGCAATTGCCGGTTTGGCGGGAGCCGAAGGTATGTTGGGTGGTGCTTTAGGTCGCATCTTTGCATTGTCGGAAAGTTATCCAGATCTGAAAGCCAATCAGAATATGGCAAATTTACAGGAAGAACTCAGTTCAACTGAAAACAAGGTCGCATTTTCAAGGCAGGCTTTCAATGACTCCGTTACAGCTTACAACACCTACAAACAAACCTTTCCTCCAGTCTTTTTCGCGGGTATGTTTGGTCATGGTCAAGATGGCACTCTCCTCGAATTCGAAAGCAAAAAGATTAAAGAAGCACCGAAAGTACAATTCTAATTTGATCGAAAGCCCGATCCATTAAGTATGGATTTTTTTGAACAACAAGACAAAGCCCGCGGGGTTAGTGGTTATCTATTTTTGTTATTTGGTTTTGCGGTACTCTGTATAATCATTTCGATTTTCTGTTTAGCCTCAGTTGCGGTTGGATTTGAGAAAAATCTAGCCGAATTAGCATGGACCTTTGAATTAGCTGCAGTCTCTAGTGTAAGCACAATAATAGCAGTATTTCTTGCCAGTGCTTTCCGAATTAGTTGGCTTTCTTCAGGGGGAAAAGTGGTTGCTGAATCAATGGGCGGACAAAGACTGAACCAAAGCACTAAAGATCCGCTCTCCCGACAAGTCCTTAATGTCGTCGAGGAAATGGCAATTGCATCCGGTACTCCCGTACCACCGGTTTACTTAATGGAGGAAGAGGGAATTAACGCTTTTGCGGCGGGTTATTCTCCAAGGGATGCGGTAATTGGAGTAACTCGGGGATGCGCCACCAAACTAAACCGAGACCAGTTGCAGGGGGTAATGGCACATGAATTCAGCCATATTCTCAATGGGGATATGCGAATCAATATTCGCTTAACCGGTATTATTTTCGGAATTGTATTTTTATCCAGCATCGGGCGGATCCTTACCAACATTGCCTATGTTTCAGGGGGGCGCAGAAGAAACGGAAAAGACAGCGGAGGAGGAGCCCTTGTAATATTAGGAATAGGATTACTGATCATTGGTGGAATTGGGGGCTTCTTTGGAGCAATGATTCGAGCATCTATCAGTAGGCAAAGAGAATTCCTTGCCGATGCATCAGCAGTACAATTTACTCGTAATCCGGATGGTATCGCCGGAGCACTCAAACGAATTGGGGGATATTCTCACGGGTCTAAGTTACAATCAGCTGGAGCTCAGGAATTTTCACATATGTTTTTCAGCTCCGGTATAAGTAGCATGTTTGCCACACACCCCCCGCTGCCTATTCGAATAAAACGGATCGATCCAAATTGGAAAAATTCATACCCAAATACTGATAAAATTTCCGAGATTGCATCTCAAGGCAGCGAAATGGCGGGGATTTCTGGATTTGCTGGAGCTTCTCCCAGTGGGAAAACAACCGTAAACCAAACTGCTACCCAAACTAGAACGGAACAACAAGAGCACACTCCTTCGGCTCAGACATTTCTCAAGAGCGAGGGAAAAATAGACGAAGAAAAACTGGCACAGGTACGATCCTTAATTGACTCTATCCCAGCACCTCTGATCGAACAGGCAAAGGAACCATTTGGTGCCCGCTGTTTACTATTTGCTTTGCTACTCGACATTAAAGATCTAGACGCCAGAAAACGACAGGCCCAAATGATCGAACACCAAGCTGAGGAAGGAACGCTCTATCAAACTGAAAAAATCGAGCCCCTACTCACCAATCTTTCCTGCGAACAAAAATTGGTCTTAGTGGAAGAATCAAGGCCCGCCATTGCCGAGCTTTCGATGAATCAATTTTCTGTATTCCAAACATTAATAGTCCAATTAATCGGAGCGGATGAAAGCATTGATCTTTTCGAATGGTGCCTGCACAAGGTTATCGAGTTTGACTTTGGTAAACAACACTACCCTCGCCAACTACATGGCCGTGCATCTATCCGCAGCCGGCTTTCAGATTGTGCAGTAATTCTTGGCGCCCTCTCTCACTACGGACAGGATGGGGCCGACCCCCAACCATCCTTTAACCACGGTATGCAAGCCCTGGATCGAAGCGGGCAAATCAAACTACCTCCTAGTCAGAATTGTGGCCTATCCTCGATGGACAAAGCGATCGAACGACTCAACAAAATGAGTGCGACTGAAAAACGATCTCTAATCGATGCCTGTGCCCGAACGATTGACCACGATGGAAAGACCACCGATATCGAAATTCAAATTCTCCGTGGTATTGCCTGCGCACTGTCCTGTCCGCTCGGTCCGAATCTGTAACAAGTAAAGTAAGGAATCCAATAATATTTATTAAACTCTGATCCGGTATTTATGTAAGAGTTTTTTTGGAATATGACATTTTTCCTTAGGATTTTTTTGCAATCGATCTTGGTGCTCTTCATCACTCCGGATAAAATTACTTAAAGGCAATACTTCTACAAGTATTGATTTTGAATTTTCGAGAGAGGTGATAAAATTATGGGCCGCATCAAGATGTTCCTGCCTCCTGCTGTATATTCCAGTCCTGTACTTTTCCCCAATATCCTCACCCTGCTTATTCAAACTGTACGGATCAATAATCTCAAAAAAATATTCCATTAACTGCTCCATCGTTACCTGTCCTCGATCAAAAATGGTTCGAACACATTCAGCATAGCCGTCATATTCAGTATTAGTAGTGCTGGCTGATCCATTAGCTCTTCCCGCTTCGGTAGAAACAACACCCGGTAAATACCTAATAAACTCCTGCACTCCCCACAGACACCCCCCTGCAAAAAAAATCTCCTCCACCCGATTTTCTACATCCAGCTTTTCTTTGAAATTCACTATAATTATCAAATTGTGGTTTTTACATTGAAATGTCCATAAAGATAGAATTTGCGACCGTAATAAACTCGAAGTTATAAATTTATTTTATACTCCCCAACAATTTCCATCAATGATTCAATGAAGGGAAATGTATAACCATCTTAATTGTTAACCATTATAATATGTATAATTAACGATTGTGTCTGAGGTTCAATTATGTATTAAGTTAGAAATGTTAATTAAGGCATCCTTAACCTCTTCCATTACTCTATTCATTGTTACCTCTGTCCTAGCACAGAAGTCCCCCGAGAACAATGATTCCCTCATCAGTGCAGACTTACTTCCATCTCTTACCATTGTTGGACAACAGACCGCGAATCAACGACCCGTCACCACCTTCGAAACCCCAATTTCTAACTTGGATTTCGATCCCCGGGTTGATATGCAAAGCCGAAATATGGCAGAAGCTCAAGGAGACCTAAGTATCAGAGGAGGTACTTTTGAAAATACTGGTATACAAGTAGGCAGTGCCACTCTTATAGACCCACAAACGGGGCACTATTCCACCGAACTTCCTATTGCTCCAGAAATGCTGGGGGAACCCAAAGTATTAACCGGAGCGGATAATGCACTTCGTGGATTTAACAGTAGTGTGGGTACTGTGTCGTATTCTTGGAGTGAAATTACAAAGAGAGGAAGTTTAACGATTGGTGGTGGAGACCATAACTTAAACTTCCAGCGTATTCACAATGCCATTACTGGTGCATACGGAGATTCAGAAGATTGGACATGGGGAGCAGAGATTGAAAGTTCCCGATCCGAAAGCGATGGAACCATTCCATTTGGGGATCACTCTTTTGACAGGACTTCCAGCCGTGTACAGTTGCTTGGTCCAGATTCTCAAACCGACTTTTTTGCTGGTTATCAAGATAAGTTTTACGGATGGCCGGGCATGTATACAGCCAATACAGAAAGAAAGGAGACAGAAGATTACCAAACCCAACTCTATTACTTTAACCACATGCAGTCATACGGTGAAGGTAGCACCTGGGAAGCTAGTTTATTCCACAGAATTATAACTGATCACTACATTTTAAAGCGCGATGTTCCTCTTTGGGTTATGGGTTCGACGCAGTGGGCGGGATATCACGAAGCTGAAATTTCGGGCGTCGCATTTTCAGGGAATCATTTTGTGAATGAAAATTTAGCTATAAATTATCATACTCAATTCGCTAGTGATCAAATTGATACCTACACTGAATACAACGGCACTAGGTATAAAGGTTTAGATAGAGGGAATTTCACTTCCCGTGAATACTTTAAATTTAGCCTTCTTCCCGAATACAAAATAGACACAAGTGAGAACGAAAAATTTATCATCAAAGCAGGAGCAACTTTTGATGACACCAATAGAAATAGTTCTAAAGTCTCACCTATTTTTAGAGTCACCAGGCAAAAAATAAATGATGATTCCTATACCGAAACATACTTAGGATATTCAGGAAGCTCTCAAGTTGTAGGTTACACTGCTATTGGAGGTAATGATTCTGGTGGTCTTTTCAGGAGTAACCATAGTTTGGACCGAGAGACTTCAAAAACCATTGAATTCGGACACTTAATTAAAAAAGATGGTTGGAAATTGGATTCAAATATTTTTTATCGCTGGGATGATGACTTAACCGATTGGACCTATTTTTCGGGAGATGTAAACCGAACCGCAAATCCGGTTGATACAAAAACATTCGGTTTTGAATTAGTTGCTTCCAAGAAATGGGAAAATTTCGAAGCCATTGCTAGTTATTCCTACCTTAAGAAAAAAGAGGATTACAAAAAAACAGACTTTGTTGGAAGTTTTTATGCCCTCAATTACCCTGAGAATAGACTAACTCTTGGGGTTATATGGGACCCGATTGACAGTGTTCAAATCAGGGTAGATAACGAATGGAGAAAGCAAAGAAAAAATGCAATTAGAACGGGTCCCGACAGTGCTTTTAATTCTCACCTCGCAGCTAGTTACTATCCCGCCAAGTTTAATGACCTCGAACTCTTCCTTGCTTATGACAAGCCATGGGACGAAGAATTTCAAGATATTCCTGGAACACCCGGACGGGGAGATCAGTTTTCGTTGGGTGCCACCTACAGTTGGTAAATGTACCGAAGTTAGCCTGGTGAAGTTTAATTAACCTTCACCGTGATTTATCTTGGAATTGTTTCTCTCCTGTGGGCGTTTTCTTTTGGGCTTATTGGAAATGCTTTAACTGGAGTTGATCCATACATAGTTGCCACAATTCGGCTTGGATGTGCATCCCTCCTATTCTTGCCCTTCCTCATAACACATGACATTTCGGTGCGTGACCGCGGGCGTCTCA
>CAJQKB010000022.1 GCA_905478775.1 uncultured Opitutales bacterium
GCATAAGATAGATCATTCACGCCAGAATCACCTTTCAGTGCTAATGTACCATCAAGAAATGGATAGCGCTGGAGTTCCCAAGTATTATGGGCAGACTTTGAATGACCGCTCAGATCATAGGTACCAATTTTGATCGTACCGTTACTGTCAAATGCAATCCTTCCTCCGGTACCATCCATGCGGGCTATTCCCCCTGGTTCAAGCCCACCTCCACGTGCCTGCAATTCACCATTATTTTCGATACTTCCACCAACAAGTTTTATGGAACCACCGGCACCGCCTCCTCCACCTCTGTCAGCACTGTTTGTATCGCCTCCATTTACGGTAATCTTAGAACCAGTATTTAATTTAAGTAAGCCGGCACCATGGGCAACCAATTCAATGGCACCACCTCCTGCTCCACCAGCTCTATACTCTCCACCTCCTCCACCAGATCCACCAAGCAGATCGGTAAGATGATAATCTCCATTAACATTACCATATTGAGCATTTGTACCATTTGGCTTCACTCCTTCTTTGGCGTACGCTCCACCAGTACCGTCGTTTCCATATTGTCTATTTGCTCCTCTTCCCGGACCTTTGGCATTCTTGCTTTTCCCACCTCCATCGTATCCGCCCAATTTCCCTACGGTATCGGAGTTATGGTTACCACCCTCTGTACCATTGGCAATCAATTGGGTGGAGAGTATGAAGTCACCGTTATTTCGAGTTCGAAGAGAAAGTGCGTTTGAGCCCTGCAAGGTAACCAGCACACCGGCACCTAAGTTGATTTCGTCAGCAGTAAACACACAAACTTTATACGGATAACCCGTACCGTCGCTGTGCGTGTATATCTTATCCACAAAGCTACCGGCCAGGAAGGATCCATCGCTATGTGAAATTGTGGCCATACTGGTATCGATGACCAAAGTGCCTGAAGTAAAAACAAGACTGGTCACCTGTGGGCGTATCAACTTTACTGTTCCATCCGTACCGGGTCTCAATGTACCAGTACCCCCCGATGCCAACAGGTTGGAATTTGTGGTACTGGCGTTATTGATCAACGAACTGGTGGCTTCGAGATAAACCCGACCACCACCACCGGCAGCAGCACCAGCGCCTCCGCCATCACTTGCCCAGGTATTTCCACCTGAAATATAACTATTATTGGTGTGCTTCGCAGGTAATCCACCGGATGCAGAAATGGTCACGCCGGAATTAATTACCACATTATCGCCTTTCAAATAAATTGCACCACCAGAACCGGAACCACCACTTCGCCGTGCCTCATTCCAACGGGCTCCACCGGCTCCGCCATTTGCCCAGATACTGGCACCTAAGGTAAGTGTACCCGTGGATACAATCTTAATGGCACCACCTCCGCCACCACCTTGGCGCTCATTACCTCCACCTCCACCTGAACCGGCGAGTAGGTGAGTTAAATCCGCATCTCCATAAGTACCACCGGATGCATTAATAGTCTGATACTCGCCCTGACCACCTACTGGCTCGGGACGTCCGCCCACACCGCCATACGATCCACCACCAGGTTCTGAACCAGCGACCAAGGTGGAGGATGAAAAATCAATCCATCCTTTAAACTGGGCACCACCGGATTTAAATGTATCCGCAGAGGTTAAGTGCTCTGGTCCAGTACCGGCACCCCATCCCGAGCTGTCCCATTTATATCCACCAAAACCACCACCAAGTATACTCTTTCGAACTCCTGCGACACTGGTACCTACAGTACCATTCGCGTCCAGGGTGGAAAGAATGGTGGCATCTCCAGCAACATTGATCTCCAAAGGATTGGCACCGGATAGGGTTACCGCAACACCATCCCCGATATTGAGACGGTCAAAATCGAATTTGGCTACATTATAACTAATCGTATTGGAACTGGAATCCGTGTAGGAACGGTTCACAATAGTGCCAGTTCCACCGGCTCCCGAACTTGATGTCCAGGACGGGGTAGGGCCATCCGTATTGAATGTCAATGTCCCGGTTGAGGAATCCAAGGCATTTTCGGATATGAAACTAGCTGTCGAGTCCGCCCAGTCAGTACCCTGAGAATTTACCCCCTTAATCCGATAGTAGTATGTGTTACCAGCAACTAGGTTCGTACCATTTGCCTCAAGCAAGGCTTGCTCAGGAATAAATTTCCCATTCGAAAGCCCCATGATATTATAATATCCGTCTTGAGCTGGATCCATCGGATTCATGACTACGAAGGATCCACTGGGAATTTCGACCCATGGACGAATTCTTGCTCCACCTCCACCTTGCCAATGTCCAATCGCTAGGAGATACTCCTGTCCACCGGTTAATGCCCGGGTTCCGGATGTCCAATCCTGATTAACATTAGGAGTGGTTCCACCAGCTGGGTTGAGGATTTCATTCCCTGAACCTCCATTTGTTCCGGATCCACCTTCAAACACACCATCCTGGTCCAAATCAATCCACATGGCATGACGATCGTCTTTGCGATCCATCTTGAATCGATAATTACCCGTAGTCGGTGCTTTAAATGTAGTGGTGAACAAGGTCATGAAATTATCTTCCCAACCAAGGTTATTATTGGTGTTTCTAATTACACCAGAATTGATAAAGTCCGCAGTTCCCTCAAAGTTCATTCCATTGGTCGCAGGACTACCGGGTTCACCCCTTAACTGGACATACTGATCATGACTCGCAGAACGCAGGTTTTCAATATTGCGCAAGTAGGAATCATTACGCCAGGTGCTTTGGTAACCGTATGCATTAAAACCATTCACATCGACCTGTTCTTTATGGTAACGACCAAGATCGACCTCATTTTCCCATTCAGCTGGGTTTTCGCCACCATCATTGGTACCCCAGTATAGGGTTAGATCAACCGCCGCGACAGGATCTGCAAAAGTGGGTGCAGAACTAGCGTAGGGATGACCGTTCGCTAATCGATTAGTCAGGTTCCACTTATGGGCCAAATACCCTTCCAACTTTTTAATATCGGCGGCCGGAATTTCATCTTTGTAAATCAAAACTTCAGAAATGCGAACTTTGGAAGCAGAGGAAGGCGTTCCAGAATCTCTTCCCGCTCCTCCGATAACAAAGTCAGCATTCGGGTTGTCTGGCAGGGTACCGGTATCCGTCATTTGCTGGAATTGTCCATCCATTGTACCTGAGCGTACGGATCCATTGTAAACCATACTCATTAAGTGAGTCTGTTGACGAGTTCCGCTAAATGTACGGTCATCCCCACCGGATGTACCCACAATTCGAAAACGGAATTGGGTGGCAGAGTTCCAGGTCAGACACCAGCCTCCGGTTTGATGATCCACATTACCCATCACTCTTCTCCAATTCCCGGAACCCCAGTCTTCATAAGCGATGAGAACAGTGAATTTATCCCATTGATGAAAATCTGTTCTTCCATTTTGAACGATAAGGTAATCATTTGAGCCGTCAAATTGAACGGTTGGCTTACTGTTCATATTAGCGGAGTAATACTTTGGCTTATTCGAATTAACATTTCCATAAACCGTGGCGTGGTGAGCAGTACCACTCTTATCCGCCCAGTATCCAATCTGCTGATTATTAGATGGTGCACCCGTCTGACCGGCAGCGGTTCCCTGATCCATGGTTGAGGTGTCATTTGCATCAAGCCAGAGTTTGAGGTTAGGGTAACGATCTGCAGTGAATGAACCAGAGCCCAGTGCAATGGTTCCTGTTCCTGTAGTAGTTACACCCCCCTTAAAGGTAATACTTGTACCCGTGGCATTCAAGACCACACCATTGTTCACAACTGGCTTATTGGATGCCTGGGTGCTGAAAGAAATCGTATTGGATGCCCAAACGCCTTCGGTTGCTGCAGAATTGTAGGCACGAACACGGTACCGGTAGGTTGTACTGGGAATCAAGTCACCAATGACATAACCAAACTCGGCACCTTTTTTTCCAATTTCCTGAACATTAGTCCAGGAAGCTGCGGTGGTTCCCCCATCTGTGAGTCCATAATAGATTCGTATATCCGGTGCATCCCCACCCGTACTGGTCACATTACCATCCAAAGATGCCTTGGTGGAATCAATGGAACTGGCTGCCAATGTGGTAACCGTGGGAGCAACCGCATTTACGGTGAGTGAAAGAATAACCTGCTCTGGATCACCAGGGTTCTCAGGAGCAAAGATCGATCCCAATTGATCGGGATTGGAATCAGAATCGGTCAGGTTTCCATCATCATCGGAATAAGCAACAATTAAAGAAACTGGATAAACACCCGCTGTGGTCGGTGTACCCGTAACCTGTCCGTTCGATGGATTGAACTGCAAACCACCCGGTAAATTAAGTATTGTGTAACTCGATGGACTACCCACCGCACTTGCATTGTAGGTAAATGATGTTCCGACAGTAGCAGTGGCAACAAGAGGGGAGGTCACAATTCGAGGACCAGTCACCGATCCACGGGTAACAAAGTTAGAGCTCGATTTCTGGTTATCATACGATGCCTTAATCCAGTCCGTGGAACGACCAACCGACGAGATTCTTGCCTCATCCATCGATCCATTTAAACGACGGTTTGAGTGATCATTCCCCAAACGAACATCCAAATAATCTCCCGTTGCCGGTAGGGTGGTGGAAGACTCCGCATATCCCGTCTCAACCCCATCGATGTAGAATTTTATGTCGTTAAGTTGGGTTGCATTTTCGGGAAATACAGCGGCCACATGGCGCCATGCATTGTTATTCATGGCGGAATTTGATTCTCTTCCTCCGGAACTTATCTCAACACGATGATTTCCACTGCCCTGGGTTCGCCAGATCCATTTTTTGTATGTTGCATCCTGCCCCCAGGACATCAAAGCTTTACCAGTACTGCTGGTTTTTACCCAAGTCTCCATGGAGCGGGCAACACCACCCGTAACTCCTTTATATCCTATGGCCTCTAATTGATCATTTGAACCATCCAGTACAATCCCATTTCCAACCTGTCCGGTGCCCGTTGTGGCACCCCCTTCAGCAGTAAGATGGCGGTTATTTGTGGTTGAATCTGTGGTCAGCACACCGGACATATTTTGGAAGTGCCAGGCGGCTTGGTATCCATTCGACCAGGTTGAGCCGTCAAACACATAACTGGGTGCAGTTGCTTGGGAAGCATCTCCCCAGGCCGCGGTGATTTTGGTTGCGTTCCCAGCAATGGTTGCGGCACGTACCCAAACTCGAGATGCACCAGTGGTGTCCCATGACTCAATCTCATAGGGTAATTCCTCACCGGTGGCCGCATAGAATCGCAAGTCACCTGCAGTCGAGGAAGCGAGGGAATTATAACTAAATCCAGTGATACCAGAATCAAAGGTAAGCAGAACGGGAAATTGAGTAAGAGTCGAAGAACCGGCATATCCAGAGAGAGTAAAATCGACCTTGTAAGGGAATGAATCCGGATCGGAAACTTTGATCACATAGGTCTTGCTGGAAGTTTTTACATCGCCAGCCGCATTGGAACCAGTGACCGTAACAGTAAAGCTACTATCTCCCACTTCATCTGTAGTACCCGCGATCACTCCGGTTGATGAATTCATTGTAACTCCAGGAGGAAGACCGGCAGCCGAGTAGGCAAGGGTACCCCCGCCAAAAACGGTGGGAGTGAAACTGGTAATAGCTACATTCTTTTTGGCATATAATTCGGTCACCGTATCCTCAAAGTAAGGAGGTCCCGCAAAAGTACCTAAGTTTACATAATTACTACCGCTATTTTGATTATTGTAAGTTGCATTGGCCCATCTTTCATGACGCCCCACTTTGTGCAACGCCACTTCGTCATGAATAGCACCGGCACTGTTATTATTGGCATAGGCTATAAAGAAACCATTCACCTGTGCACTTTCCTGGAAGTCAGCGGTGGTATTGAGCACCCCATTCATGTAAAGGCGGAGTTTTCCACCGGAGCCTGAAAAAACTAAGTGATTCCATTCGTTATTGTCAAGTTTACCGGCACTATTATTCGAGGAATAAAGATTTGGATGAACAATAACACTGGAAGGTACATGAATTCTTGGTGGGTTTTGGTCCGAGGCTTCAAAACGCAATTGCCCGCTATTGGTGGTATTTATTCCATAGTAATCGTGCCAGTCTTGAGCATCATTGGTCGTTGCCCGTACCCATCCGGAAAGTGCAAAATTATCAAGAGTCAAAGTACCACTCATAGACTCGTTCCTAAAATCCTTATTGTGACCTTTAGGGAATTGATAGGAACCCCCAACGATACTGGTTGCACTCTTAATTGGCTCATTACTTTGGGGGTCACGCATGGATGCGTGATTATTGTGAGGCCCAGAATCTGGTGCATTTTCTCCTTGTGCCTGATCGAGGTGGTAAACCGCCATGTAACTGGACCATGCGGATCCATCGGTTACATAGGATGGAGTCGCCGATCCGGAATTCCCCCAGCGCATGGT
>CAJQKB010000023.1 GCA_905478775.1 uncultured Opitutales bacterium
AAAAACACCTGAAATATATCACTATCAGTTTCTTCAGCTGTTACTTGAAATATGCCCAGCAAAAAATAAAAGACAGGCAGGACTCTCATGAAATCACAAATTCAGGATCACCGAGCACATCCATCATGGGCTCGATCCCCAATCCTGGTGCCCTGGATGAAGCCATTCGTCCCTTTACCCGCTGCGGAGCACCATCCGCGAGGGGTTGGGTGACATAACTATTAAAATCGGTGGCAGTGAACAAAAAATCGGAAGGTGTGCTGTGGGCCAGATGAGCGATCGCTGCGGTGACAATATCTCCGCCCCAGGTATCTTCCAAGGTCATCGCAACGCCGAGGGACACACACAGATCTCTTGCCTGCTTGGCCCGGGTTAAACCTCCAAACTTACTGATCTTGATGTTAACCACATCCATGGCCAGGTCATGGGAAGCCTTGAGAATTTCGGGCATTCCATCAATCACCTCATCTAAAACAAAAGGAAGGTTCGTGTGTTGCCGAACCGAGAGGCAGTCCTCATAGCGCAAGCAGGGTTGCTCAATGTATACATCGATATCTCTCACTGCCTCGACTACACGCATGGCCTCATGCTTAAGCCAGCCGGTGTTGGCATCAGCCACCAGTTTATCTCCGGGTTGCAACTGGGCGGATGCCTGGCGTATTCTTTCGATATCCGTATCCGGGTCCCCTCCCACCTTTAACTGAAAGCGCCGGTATCCTTCCTCCCGGTACCCTGCAATCTTTTTTGCCATTTCCTCGGGACTTTCCTGGGAAATTGCACGGTAAAGAACAAAGTCCTCTCCATACGCACCACCCAGTAATGAGCTGACAGGTAAACCCGAGACTTTCCCCAAAATATCCCAACACGCGACATCAATAGCCGATTTCACATAAGGATGCCCCTTCATCGCCTGATCCATGAGACGATTCAGTTTTTCCAAATGTAAGGGGTTCTCCCCAAGAAGACTCGGACCCAGTTCCTCAATCCCGACCCGTACACCTTTTGCATAGGAAGCCAAGTAAACCGGTCCAAGAGGACAAACTTCGCCAAAACCAGTGACTCCTTCGTCCGTCTCTACTCCCACAATGGTGGAATCAAAAGTTTCAACCGACTTTCCCCCCGACCATTTGTAATCTCCTTCATGCAAAGGCAAATCGACTTGCCACACCGTAATTTTAGAAATTTTCATTGCCTGTACATTTATTGTGATCCGACCCAATTATTCCACCAACTTTTAAAAATTCGCCACTGCTTATGAATGAATTCTCGTTGCGAAGGACTTAATTCATCCGATGAATTGAGCTGATGGGTATATTCCTCAAAACCTTCAAGCACCATCAATTCCTTATAATAAAGAACCAAGTCAGGTCCCTCATCAAACTTCGACAGAACTGACATCGCGGAATCCAACTCAATAGCCAGCCGGCGTGACTCCACATTTCCCTCGGCCGCTTCCTGGCAAAGTTCAATTAATCGCAGAACCGGTTTGGGCAGGGCATTCCCCACTCCGGTGATTGCTCCCACCGCTCCGCAATTCACAAACCCGTGAAAGACCTGGGTATCGACGCCAACCATCAGAGCCAGCCCCTCATCTCCGCTGGTAATGTGTTCAGCCGCATAAGTGAGGGAATCCGCTCCACCAAATTCCTTGAAGCCCACCAAGTTCGAGAATTTATTTTGCAATTTAAAAAACAAATCCGCTTTGGTCTCAAATCCGTAGTATGGACTATTGTAAATCACTGCCGGCAGATCTCCTCCCGCTTCGAGAACGGAGGAAAAATGAACTTCCTGGGCAATCGGGGATATCCCGCGGGAAAGAACCCGGGGAATAATCATCAACCCGTCGGCTCCCACTTCTCGGGCATGCGCAGCGTGTGATACCGCACCCTGAGGGTTTTGGGCACCCGTTCCCACAACAGTGGGGATACCCGCTTCCACTAAACGCGTCACTCCTTCCTGCCTCTGCATATCCGAAAGCAATGGCCAATCACCCATTGAGCCACAATAGACAACAGCGTTCATTCCCGATTGCATCAGATGACCAGCGGTTTTCACCAACGCATCATAATCGGGTTTACGATCATTGGAACACGGAGTCATCAGAGCGGGAATACATCCCCGGAAAATATTTTGGGCGGAGTCAGTCATGGGATGATTACTTTACGGTTCATTATCATGATCGATCAATTTTAAAAACTAGAACCTGAGAGGAGAATAGGCAGAGGGATCAATATGAGGTTCATCCCCACAAATCATCTCTTTGATCAAACGACCTGTTGAGGGAGCCAAACTTAACCCGAGCATATTATGCCCGGTGGCCAGGTAGGCATTATCAATTTGAGGAACCTGCCCCACAATGGGCAGACTGTCCCAGGTCATCGGACGCCAACCGTACCATGTGTCTTCAGCCGGACCCTCCACATCAGACCTTAAAAATGGCCGGGCGGAGTCTCTCAATAATTTTAGTCTGCGAGCAGGAATCGATTCATCGTACCCGACAAATTCCATCATCGAACCCAAACGAAATCCATTCTCAAAGGGAGATACACCAATTTTTTTCTCCGGAAAAAGCATCGGATGAAACGGGGAATCCTCCGGTCTCTTCATCGTCAGGGAGTATCCCTTCCCCGGTTCGATCGGAATCGAACATCCGAGAGACTCCGACCATTTTGAACTCCACGCTCCCAGGGCAAAAACAAAATAGTCCGCATCCAGTATTCCGTCCTTCACCTGTAACCGCACCACTTTACCTCCCTCCTTTTCGACCCCCTGCAATGCAGTATTTTCAATAAATTCAACTCCCTGCTTTCGCAACTGCTCCACCCATGCCTGGTTAAGCTTTTCCGGATTCAGGGATGTGTCTCCCCGGTAATGATAAGCTCCTGCTAATCCAGCACGAAGCCCCGGTTCCAATGCAGTAATATCAGAACCCTCCAGTCTCACCGCTGAAACGCCAAAGTTTTCTTCGAGCATCTGATCTGTCTTGGCAAACGCATTCATGCCCTCCTCCGTTTCATACACATAAAGCAAACCACGCTCCTGCCATTCACATTGTTTGGAAAATCTTTTCATCAATAAATGATATTCCTCCATCGATGCATCCAGAATGGACTGCAATACCTCACCCGTCTGCAAGACTTGTTGGTGAGTGCATCGCCTCGCGAACTGCCACATCCATTGCCACAGGGCAGGACTGGGCCGTAA
>CAJQKB010000024.1 GCA_905478775.1 uncultured Opitutales bacterium
CGAAAATGCTGCCGAAGCAACGATCTTAAATCTTAGTTTTCTTCCGTAGAAGTCGCTTCGTCCAACAAGTCACCCAATGAAGTAGTTAAGTCTTCCCCTACCTCATCATAAGCAGCAACTTCCTTGGCCAAGGCGTCCTCGTCATAATTTGCAGCTTTTATACTAAGACCGATTCGACGTTCATCCTTGTCAATTTTGATCACTCGGGCTGAAACTTCGTCTCCCTCATTGAGGTAGTCCTTAATCTTTTCAATGCGATCTTCGGAAACTTGGCTAATATGCACAAGTCCATCAATATCGTGGTCTAATTGGATAAAGGCACCGTAACCAGCAACACGAGAAACTTTTCCTTTGATCACATCGCCCATACGATAGAGACGATCGATATCTTCCCAAGGATCTTGTGTGAGTTGCTTCATACCTAAGGAGATTCGTTGATTATCAACATCTACCTCTACTACGATCGCATCGACTTCATCACCTTTCTTCACCATTTCACTTGGATGATTAATCTTACGGGTCCAGCTCATATCAGAAACATGAACCATACCGTCGATTCCTTCTTCCAATTCTACGAAAGCACCATACGAAGTCAGGTTTCTGACCTTGCCACGAACACGAGCACCTGGAGGATAATTGTGCGTCGCCATATCCCATGGATTCACATCCAACTGACGTAAGCCAAGCGAGATTTTTTGGTCGTCTTTTTGTATTCCTAAAACAACTGCATCCACTTCATCCCCGACATTTAAAACTTCACCAGGCTTAGTAATTCTCTTAGTCCATGACATCTCAGTAACATGTACAAGACCTTCCACACCTTCTTCGAGTTCGATAAATGCTCCATAAGGCACTAAATTCACAACCTTACCACGAACCTTTGCATTAATTGGGAACTTGCCTTCAATATCATCCCAAGGATTGGAAGAAAGTTGTTTAAGACCCAACGAAACACGCTCACGATTGGTGTCGATGTCAATAATACAAACGGTGATTTCCTCACCAGTCTTTACCATTTCGCTTGGGTGAGAAACTCGACCCCAACTCATATCAGTAATGTGCAAGAGACCGTCTAATCCATCGAGATCGATAAAAGCACCGTAATCGGTGATGTTCTTGACCATACCCCGACGAGTTTCACCCGGTACAATCTTGGAGAGAATTTCTCTCTTCTTGTCCTGCCTTCTTTCTTCAATTAATTCACGACGAGAAACAACAATGTTTTTTCTTTCGCGGTTAATCTTTACGACTTTAAAATCAAATGTCTGACCCACGAATTGATCAAGGTTTTTGGGTGCCTGTATGTCGACTTGTGAAGATGGAAGGAAAGCATCCACTCCAATATTTACAACCAAACCACCTTTTACTTTAGAACGTACTCGTCCAGTAATAACCGAACCTTCTTCGCAGGTATTGACGATCTTCTCCCAATTTTTCTTTTGTTCCGCTTTATCGAAAGAAAGTTGTGGGTTCCCATCACGATCTTCCAATCTTTCAAGGAAAACTTCTAGATCAGATCCAATTTCTAGATCTCCTAAATCTAAAAATTCGTGGGCGGGGATTGTACCCTCTGCTTTGCCACCGAAATCAATCACCACTTCTGTGGGACGGATTTCCATGATAGTTCCAGAAATAACGGAACCTTCTTTAAGTAATTCGATTTTGCTCTCTGCGAGCAATTCTTCCATAATAGCACTCATAGCTTGGATAAATATATAATACAAATAATGAATATTTGAATCGCATTCGAGCGACCAAAATCAAGATTTGGGTTAAGGGTTTAAGATAGGTTGAAAAGAACGAAAATAATGCAAACGCAAATAAAATACACTTATTAAGACTCGGGCAACAATAAACTGAGTATATCCAGGATTAGTAATTAGGGAACTAATTTATTGAGGGGGAATTCTACTATTCCTTCCGCTCCGACCCTCTTGAGGGCAGGAATCAACTCCCTTGAGACCTTGCGCTCAATCACAGTTTCAATTGCCACCCAGGAATCATCGCTGAGAGGTGAAATTGTGGGCTTCCTCAGGGCGGGAAGATCTTGCAGCACCTCTTCCAACTTGCTGCGCTCAAGATTCAACTTCAGTCCTACTTTTGCATCCGCTTGTAATGCGGCCTCAAGCAACATCCCGATATTTTCAATCTTCGCTTTTTTCTCAGGATTCGCCCAACTTTTCTTATTCGCAATTAATACTGTATTAGTCTCCATGAGTACATCCACAACTCTGAGTTTGTTCGCACGAAGTGAACTTCCAGTTTCTGTAAGATCAACAATCGCATCTACTAATTCTGGTACTTTCACCTCAGTTGCCCCCCAAGAAAATTCGACCTCTGCAGTTACATTGTGACGAGCCAAGTAATTCCGGGTAACATTAACAAGTTCTGTCGCGATTGTCATGCCCTCGAGATCAGAAACGGTTTTAATGGGAGCTGATTCTGGAACTGCGAGCACCCATTTTGATATCCGATTCGATGCCCGGCTGTACACTAAGTCGGAAACAATCTCTACCTCGGATTCATTTTCTAAAACCCAATCCCGCCCAGTCAGTCCACAATCGAAGAAACCATCCTCCACATACCGACTCATTTCTTGTGCCCGAACAAACCGACCATCAATATCGGGATCATCCCAACAGGGTGTGTAGGAACGGGAACCCTTAGTAATATTATACCCGGCTTTGCCAAAAAGTTTAATAGTAGGACCCTCCAAGCTGCCCTTCGGGAGACCAAAATTTAATAGTGTACTCATAAAAAGCGTATTAAAACACTCCTTTTTAAAGTTCTTAGCAAGGAAATTACCGAGTAGCCACAAAAGCTACCCATATCTTTTTTGTGCTTCTTCCCATGATTTCGCCATCTCTAACTCCGAAAAAATTTGCTCCATCATCTCCAAGTTTGGTTGGAGTTGATCATTTAAATTTAACTCAAGATCAGATTCCAATCGAACCAGTTCGATATTCATTCTCAGCATATCCCGTTTTTCATACACAAGACTACAAAATCTTTTTGGATTTAATCTGCCGGCATTCAGAATTACATTTTCTAAATTCTCAAATTCTTGCAACCATTTGCTGGCAGTTTTAGGACCTACCCCAGACAAGCCAGGTATGTTGTCCGCTTGATCTCCAATGATAGCAAGGTAGTCTAATATTGCCCCTGGTGGGACACCAAATTTTTCGACTACTCCCTGTTCGTCTAAAATACGCCAACCTAAACGAGGATTGGCAGTGGGAGGAGGAAGTAATTGCTCCACTTGTTTAGAGATTAACTGAGCGAGGTCTTTATCCGCACTGACAATCAAAACTTGTTGTTCCGACTCGCGATAGAACTTAACGGCTGAAGCAATGAGATCATCGGCTTCCAATCCCGCTTGTTCGCTCCTCCCGTATCCCATTGCATCAGTCAGTTTCTTTACCCATTCCAGTTGCTCGCTAAACCCTTCTGGTGGCGCCCCTCTATTTGCCTTATAACTGGGAAGTAGATTTTCTCTTCGAGTGGCTCCTCCCTTATCAAAGAACACCTGAACTCCTTGAGGCTTCAAATCATCTTCCAATCTCCAAAATGAGCGCAACCAGCCGTGAACCATATTGGTTGGAAATCCATCCGAACGATTTAATTCTCGAATTCCATAAAAAGCTCTGAAAGCTAAATTATGGCCATCACAAAGTAAAATTTTTGACATACCCGATAAACATAAGCTCAAGTCTGTTGAAGCAACTACAAATCAAATCCTCCATCATTTTTTCTTACTTTAAAGTGATTAATAAGAAGCCCAATATTCAAATTAAGCATACTGGCGCTTCCATTAATGCGGACGGTGCACCACTTGAATTTAAAATAAGATCTTTTGCTGGGGGTGGCATGATCCTCCTTTATTTGAACAAGAACAGTTGCCCGCCCGTAAACGCCCTGCCCTCTCGTTCATACCCCACTTCTTAAATCGAATACCGAGTAGATAAACTGAGGTATTAGTAGAAGTGCCATAATGTTCATCAGTTAAAAAACCAGAGGCAAACGACTGAATGAAAGCCTATACAGGGCATTCTTTTCCAAATTTATTCAGTAAGTAAAGCAATCGAAAAGCTTTCAAATATCTTGGGATATAAATTTGAGGAGCAAAAAAACAGCGTAAAAGCCAACCCAAATAAAAGCGATCGACCCAAGAGGGAATACGGACTTGCTCTCCAGATAGAAATGCGAGAGCCGCACCAGTGCATAAAATTGTGGGACGGTATTCCAAATTATTTTTCAAAAACAACCCCAACCTCTCCTGAACCCCTCCCCCCACTTGAATGAAGATTGTACTGGGTTTTGATTCTCTTATTTTGTTTAAAAGTATAGAATCTTCAATCTCACCAGTCTTGCGATACATGGGAGCAATATATACATCACACTCGCGTGCTGAGTAATCCATGTTCTGAGAAAGCCAGGACAGGTTGGCTTTTGCCTGTTTTTCATCTGGCATAATCCAAAAAGAAGATTCTTTTTCAACTGACCGGCTCTTTAAATAACCGGTCAGAAAGGTAAGGCCTGAAATTCGATTAATTGTTTCCGTGCCGAACCATTGTTGCCAAAGGCACATCAACCCACTGTCCGGCAATACTAAATCTGCCTCTAGGAGTGCCCTTGCATAAACTCCACAATTTGTCAGATCGCTTGCTAGACCGGGCCCAGATGGAGCAACTACAAGCCCCCCCTTTCTTGATAATTTCAAGGCATCTGCCAGGGAGCCATTGAAAAAATACAAACCTAAAATTTTACAGGAATCTGCGTTCAACCTCTCTGACATCAAACCTGAAGGATTTTCTAATAAGCACTCTTGGGAGGAAAAAGAACCTGCACTACTGTGCGCAAAAGGATCTCACAATCCAACCAAATCGTCCAATTCCCTACATAATTAAAGTCCAATTCAATACGTTTCTGCAAAAGGTCCGGGTCAGTAAACTCTCCTCTCAGACCTCTACACTGTGCCGGACCAGTAACGCCAGGTTTAACAAACTGGCGTATTCGATATGCCTTGTAATCTTGTTGAAATAGGAAGTCATGCTTTGCGAGGTAAGGTCGTGGACCTACGAGGCTCATTTCTCCCTTCAGTACATTTATAAATTGTGGAATTTCATCGATACTAAATCTTCGAATAAAGGCTCCAAAACCAAATATTCTTTCGTCCCCGGGGTGTGCTTGCTCCGCTTCATCCCGAGTGCCCTTCTCGGCATGGGACATGGAACGAAATTTCCAAATCGTAAAACTCTGTCCGGCTATACCGACTCTATCTTGCGTAAAAAACAACGGACCGGGGGACTGAATCATTTGAAAAACTTTAATCAAAATCATACAGGGAGGGAGGATAGCAAGGAGAGCAGGAATGCAGATCAATAAATCCAAGGATCGTTTCACCATCTTGTTAAATGGACTTTCCAGGGGCTCATTTTGCAAAGAAAAAAATTGTCGACCAGATTCCTCCACAAAAACAAGTCGCGAATCAAAATAACCGGACAAATTATTATACACCAAAATTCTACAACCATATTTGGTACCCAAATCTGAAACAATTCGAATCCAATTATCCATATCGCTATTGGGTAATAAAATTAATTGATGGATATTAGTTTCGCTGAGATATTTTTCTAGCTTTTCAAAAGACCCGAACCAAGGCACTTGGGATAATTTCGGATCATCTAGATCAGTGGTGAATGTTCCTTCAAAACTAAATCCCTGCTCCGTATGCTTTTTGATCCATGTCTTGAGGGAAACTAATGAAGTGGAGTCACCGATAATTAGACTTTTTCGAGAGATTACCTGAAATCCGATTACTCTTTTAAACAAGCCTGGAAGTGCAAAATTAAATGATGCGAGTATTGGCCAACTTGTGCTGATGTAAAAAACTAGAAATAAACGACTCGTTTCATTGTCTTTAGTAGCAAAGTAAGAGGCAAAAACAAAAAAAGCGATTAGGGCAGTTTGAAAATTCGCCTTGAGCAGAGATTCTCGAACACGCCCCCAACCGTTTTTCATGAAAAACAAACCGTATTGTTGTAATGACCCAAAAGTGGCAACAGTAAGGCCAGCAATAGCGACCAAGGCGTAATTCCAAGGTAAATTGATCAGAGAATAATCAAGGGTATCCCATAGATATAATGAAATCCAAAACCAAACGAAAAGAGAACTCAACAAAATCAATTTGTGGAGTGTTGCATATCCTTTATCTCTATGATTGGGCATATCTAGGGAGTACTATTTTTATATTCGACTAAAAACACCAAAAGAGCAAGTTCGTTTTACTAAGGTTACCCCCGCAATATCCTTTATAATTAGCAACTTTTTCAAGCGGTGATAAGAGAAAGCTTGTAGTTTTCATTTTTTTTTGAAATAAATGAAATATAGTTTTGATCCCCCACAAAATAAAATCTGCAAGTCCTGCTTCCATAAAGCAATCCTTGGAAATTGAATCCATTGATTTCTTCGTTCGTTTGATGGGAATTCTAGGTATGCCCCGATCTGTTGGTGAGATTTATGGATTACTCTATTTTTCTGAAAAACCCTTATCTATGCATAAGATTTCCTCTCGACTTGAAATTAGCATTGGTTCGGCAAGCCAGGGTTTAAGGACTCTCAAATCTCTCAAGGCAGTTCGTTCTACTTATGTCGCCGGCGATCGTCGTGATCATTATTTAGCAGAAACAGAATTCCGCAGGCTTTTCTCCACATTTATCAAGGACGAAATCATGCCTCACCTTGACAGTGCAACCGATCGAATATCAAGAATGGAAGATTCTCTGTCAGATAATGAAAAGGAGGATGATTTCTATCTAATCAGACTGGAAAAATTAAAAAAACTCACTAAAACGAGTCGCCGATTGCTACCCGCTCTTGCCGGACTCCTCAAGTTGTAATGACTAAAGATAATTTTGAAGATTGGTCGATCGGGTGGTACTGCCTCCGTGCAAAACCACGAATGGAAATGCTCGCAGCGCAAACCATAGGCAATCTGCCTGATGTGGAGGCATTTCTGCCTAGGACCATTCGGCCCAGAAAAGAAAAAGCCTCCCCTGCAAAACCACTTTTCCCCGGATATTTCTTTGCTCGATTTGACCCTGTAATGCACCTTAGAAATGTTCATTTCGCTCATGGAGTTTCTTACATCGTGCGAAGAAACGAAGTTCCAGTGCATGTCCCCCCCCAAGTTATGATCGCACTGCGTCTTATTTCACCAGATGGCATCCTGGAAATACCAGACCAACCTCACAAGGTGGGGGATAAGGTCAAAGCAATTTCTGGACTTTTCAAAGGTGATGAGGGAACGGTTACTAAGCTTGTTTCTGCACGAGAAAGAGTAAAAGTCCTGTTTGAAATCCTGGGTCGACAAACCGAGGTTGAAATTGACGAAAGTTTACTAGAATTCCCCAGCGCTCATCCGATGAGTTCTGGTTCTACTTGATAATCACAAAAATAAAGTTAATCGAAATTGGCTTTGTTTTTTTAGCAAACGGCCAAGGGCGGTAGCGTATCTCAATTTTGCATAGAGTCTCGGTGAGCGAAATTGCGAAGAAGAAAGTTCGTCTGTGAGAAAACTTCAGTTAGTAATCGTGAAGAAATATCGGCCTCCATTACAATCTGTTCAAAATCACCCTACTTTGAGATTTAAAATTGTCTAATGTTTAACCTCAACCTTAGATACATCTTTTTTATTTTTGGCCTTGTTATTTTTGGTCTATTCTTTGCCTCATCCGAATTCTTCATGCCAAAGGTTAGGGAATGGAAGTCAAACCAACTTCTACAACTATCAAAAGTATATCAGGATGAATCGATAAGCAATGAGTCCAATTTACTAGAAGATGGTGTTCGAAAAGCTCGGATCGCCCATCTACTTTCCCCTGATAACCCAGCCACAAGAGAAAATTTCATTCAACTGCTTTTTCGATCCAACCCAACCGAAGCGCTTCAAAAATGGTCTAGGATTATTTCTTTGGAAGGTGGGGTTGAGGAACAAAAGATAGAGCTTCTTAATCGGAGTATTCAAACTTTAAAAAATGATTTATTGCACCCGCAGGAAAGAAAAATTGCGGGTGAAATTGCCATCATCCAACTCAATGAACTGTTGAAAATTAACGGTTGGCTCGATTCTCCTGATAATTCCCTACTTGCATCAGAATTACTGGCCGAAAGTGGTCACCCACTTCGTGCAACCGAAATCGTGACTAATTCGCTGACAAACCACCCTACTCATGCAGAAAGCATTTTCCTTCTTACCCGGCTAATTGTTCATTTAAATGATAAAAGAAACCTACCATTTGTAGGAAAAAAACTAGCCCAGTTATCCACTCGAAAAACTCAGTTTGGAGTCGAAGCAATTCGTCACATGACCCTTCTTCATATTCTAAGTCCATTATCGAAAGGCAGTCTGGATCGATGTATCGAATTACTTCAATCAAACCCGAAAGCAGAACCGATCGATTTCATGCGGATTTATGCTCTTCAATTTGAAATCACGGAAAATGAAATTGAGAAACAGTCGATTATCAAGAAATGCGGCGATCAATTTGATTTCAAACAAGGCAAGGACCTCCTTGTTTTTTGCAGTTGGCTTGGACGACTGGGGGCCTTTTCAGAAATTGTACAATATCTATCCCCATCCAAAGCAAAGGTAGAGGAAGAGTTATTCAAATTAAGAATGAATGCCCTGGCACAAATTAATGACATCGAAACCATCCACTTCGAAGTTAATAATGCCCCCATTATTCCGAATCGTTGGCGCCTTGTCATTGAAGCAAGAGCTTATGCATTAGAGGGAAATTATAAAGAATCGATCAAAGTACTAGACCGGCTCTTACCAATACTGGGAAATGATCCAAGGCTGGTCAGAGCCATTTGCGATTACCTGGAAAGTGCTGATGACTTAAAAGGATTAAGCCACATTCTTACTAAGTTAATCGAACAACCAATTCATCAAAGCTTCGCTCTCCGCAAATTGATGCAACACCGATCGGCCTCGGCCACACTTGAGGAATTGCTTGGGTGGATGTCAAAACTTTCAAAAATTCATGGCAATGACCCCTTCTTTTCCCAAACCTATCTTTATTTTGAACTACTCGACCCCTTCCTTCCGATACCATCTCAAAGATTAAACTCCTTACTGGAAGAAGCAAAGGAGAACCTGGATTTAAATGAAAATGCCCAAAACAGGATTACCCTGGCCCTGGCCCACCTTCGAAACCGATCGCCAGACCAGGCATTAACCGCATTGGGTCCAGTCCACAATTGGAGATCATGGAGTGATAGTCGGCCTGCATGGGCCTTTATCACATCTCAGGTCTTTCAATTTAATCATGATTCGGAAAAAGCAATGATTCTACAACAAACGATTGATTATACAAAAATTGACCGTTCGGAAAAAGAAAGTTTAGCCCAACTTTTTCCAAATTCTTTTATCGATTCAAATTAACCAACCTAAATCACTTCTGGTATTTCCAAATTAAATAAACTGAATCAAATACGATCGATCATTGAATCTTTTTCAATGATTTCAATTTGGGGGTTAATAGTTCTTCAATTATCCACAACATGGAACACCAATGAACAATACGCTCATGGCTTCCTGGTTCCATTCCTGTGCTTTTATTTACTACTAAAATCTGAACCCTTCACCGGGAACCAAGAAAGTAAAAAATCATTACTCCAAGGTAAAACATGGTATTTGATTGGAATTCCTCTCTTACTATCCCTTATCCCCTTGTGGACCATACGCGGGGCAAATTCTGATTGGCGTTTACTCAACTTTGTATTGTTCGGAATCGTATTCCTTCTTACCGTAATTCCCTTTTACGATCAGGGTGGATGGAGCAGGATAAAAAATCTTCTTTTTCCATTGCTCTTCTTTACAGTAGCGATCCCCTGGCCGTTGGCGACCGATTTACAACTCACTCAGTGGTTTCAGGAAAGAGTATCTTCCATCATTGTGGATATTCTTCTTCTACTTGAACACGAAGCAAGCTTACAAGGCACAGTTATAGACGTGGGAATTTTTGGCCAAGTGGGGATCGATCAAGCGTGTAGTGGAATTAATGGTCTACAATCTTCTATTGTAGTAACCCTGTTTTTTGGAGCTTATTACCGATTTCGATGGATTAATCGAGTCGTTTTAATTCTATCTGGCGCAATGATTGCCATTGGCTTTAATTTATTACGAGCCTTTTCCTTGTCTTACATAAAAGTAAAAGGAAAAGGTCATTTGCTCGAAGATGCTCTCTTCTCCATCGGTGGTTGGGATATGCCCTCACTCCACGATCTTGCAGGCTGGATTGAAACTGCACTTATCTTTCTTTTTATCTATCTCTTAGCTCGTTCTGCAAGGGGTGGCTTGTTCCTGCGCATGTTAAGCAACGAGCCCAACAATTGGAATAACCTTAAGAGTTCTCCTCCCCTCGCCTACAGTTTGCTTACAATTTCAACTGTGATCGCCTCCGTGTCTTACGCCAACTATCATTTTGAAAGCCGTGAAAGCAATTTAGAAAATCTCCCCAAACTTTCCTTAAATATTGCAGATGACACATTACTGGTAGAAGAAAAAATTATTTCCAATCAGATAGCAGCTCAACTCCATTTCGAAAGTGCTCAGTCCATACAATGGCAGGAACGGCTCCGTACTCGATTCAATCCAACTAATCAGACCCGACTTATCAATCCAAATCAGGAATATTGGCAGGCATTCGAGGCTACATGGGAATCCGGTGGTGCATGCACAGCAATACTCTCTACCCACTCCCCCGACTCCTGCCTCCCTCTTACGGGTTTAACTCAAATTAATCCTCCCCTAGGTCAAGCACCCTCAGTTATTACTGTACAAGTGGAAAATCGTGAAATTTCTTTCGAGGTCTATGAATTCACTAAAAACAGAAAAAAACTCTACGTCTTTCGATGCTTTTGGCCTCGGATGCAAGCGATCGGTCAAGCAAATCAATTTCCCAAAGGCGGATACAGCCT
>CAJQKB010000025.1 GCA_905478775.1 uncultured Opitutales bacterium
GGTGGTGGTGGAAGACTATCCAAATCAATACCATTATCAATATTTCCACCTTGCCCAGTATCACTGGAAATGGATGGGTTGCCCGACCCGCCAGAAGAACTCTCTGGATTACCTGAATTCGTTGAGGTGCGAGAGTTATAACCAGAACCGCCCGCACTAGAAGTGTTTGCTTGATTAGAAGGGAGATTAGAAATGGGCGAACTAGGATTTGCAGATATTGTCCTCCGTGGTACAAATCCAGGATAAGGAAGGCCTGGAAGCATCGCCCGGGAACTACTGCCTGAACCACCCCCCGATGATGGCCCTACCCGCGCACCGGGAAACCGATTACCGATAGGTTTATTAACTAAAAAAGAGGGAATGACAGGATTAGATCTTGGCTTAGGGGGCATCACTTTGGGTATACTAGATTGGCTAACCTTAGGAATAGATTTAGGTAGCACTGGACTTCTATTACTTGAAGGCGGAAGGCTTGACCCAGATTTTGACTCGAGCAGTTTCAGTTCAAAAGACTGTCCCTCATAGGAAATAGTGAGCGTTTCCGATTCTATATCAAATTCTTGAGCCAAAAAATCTTCGTAGGTTTTTTCATTAATGGTAATCCATTCGCCATGATTCACTTTTTTATTGAAGACAGAAAAGTAAACTTGGCCTTTAAGAATAAAATAACCTTTAAATTCAACCTCCTGGGCAAAGTTTGGTCTGATAATTTTCTTGGGTTTAAACACTGGTTGCACTGGGGGAGGAGGTTTACGGTTTGAACCGGGTCTCAAAAATGGATTAGGCGCAACCGATCCATAAATCAAGGAGCTGCACAAAAAGGCTATCCATATGGTTCTAATAATCACTCTTACCAATCTGCCATAAAGAATCTCCTGAAGCAAGGGACAAGAGCGTTAAGAACTAGCCCAGGAGTAGAGACGGAATCCTAAGTAAATTGCCAACAGTGTACCCAAAAAATTTAATATTATATAAATAAAAGCGTTCCCCCATTGGGCAGACTTTAAAAAATTGAGTGCATCAAGGCCAAAGGTTGAAAATGTGGTAAAGCCTCCACACAAACCAATAATCCAAAATGCACGAAACAGTTCGCTTTCACTGTTTTGCTCCCAGTGCTTGATACAAATGCCAATTAAAAAAGCCCCCAGTACGTTGACCAGTATGGTTGGCCATGGTAACCATGACCGACAGAAATAGGAAATTAATCCACGAAGAACTGAACCAATGGATCCTCCGCTGGCCACAAGCAGGAAGAATTTCCAATCCATTCTTTTGGAGGGGGTAAATTAGGAAGGAATAGACTACTTTTCAGTATCCGAAGTCTCTTCTGACTCCTCTTCTTCAAAGTCTTCGCTGGAATCATCTTCTTCGTCCTCACCATCAATCTCATCAAGTGAGTTGTATTTCAGTACTCTTTGGTGCTGTGGAAGAGGTGACAAGCTCACAATAATAAATCTGCCGTTAAGCTTGGGGGTATCATCCGCCTTACCGACCCCCACTAAATCTTTTATCGCTTGTTTGACCAAGTTCATCCCAAGGTCTTTATGTTCCATTTCTCTACCACGAAACATCAAAGTAATTTTAAGCTTATTTCCTTGGTGAAGAAATTTTTCAGATCGACGAAGTTTTGTAATGTAGTCGTGTTCTTCAATCCTTGGTCTAAACTTGGCTTCCTTCACTCGCTTGGAAGTTTTTTCTTTATTTCTCTTTTGCTTACTTAATTCGTACTTGTATTTACCAAATTCAAGGATTCGGCAAACTGGAGGCATCGCCTTTGAGGCAACTTCTACTAAATCAAGATGGTGAGACTTGGCGATTTTAAGTGCCTCCTCTGGGGGCATGACGCCTAACATTCCACCATCAGGACCAATGACCCGAATCTCTCTTGCTCGAATCTTATCATTCTTTCGAATGTAATCACGGTTTTGATACCGTTTTTTATTTTTTCCACTTGGTTTTTTAACCATGTGGGCTAGCTGCGATTAGAAATTGTCAAGAGTTACAAATTAATGATAATAGAATATAAAGTTTTAAATTGATAAGATTAACCCCTTTTAAGCAAGCCTATTCTTCATTTACTCACTAAAGATTGAAGCTTTCACCACAACTACAACTTGCTTTTGCATTAGGGTTAGAAAATTTAAACCCTCCGGCTACCATTTTATCGGAGTATTCTAAAGTTGTTCCCCTCAAGTATAACGCTGTTTTGGAATCAACTAATAGTTGAACTCCCTCACTGAGCACATAAATATCTCCTTCTTTAGACTCCGCAATAAACTTCATTTTATAGGACAGTCCATTACACCCTCCTCCTGTGATTCGAATGCGTAAATAGTCGCCCTTCCCTTCCCTTTCAATTAACTGAAAAATTTTTGTGGACGCGGAAGGAGATACTTTTACAAGTTTTTCATTTCCTTCTCTCACCCCTGAAGGTAATTCCAAAGCAGATCGCATAACTAATCTATAATAGGAGAAGAGATAAAGTACAACATGTTTAGATTGCTATGCCTGGGATTTGCTTTTCACAAAGCCGCGCCCCTCCAGTAAAAAGAATTCAACAAACTCTTTTGCCAGAGTACTGGAAGAAATAATACTGTCCTCCAGGCAATTTTTGGCACTAAGTGATGGGTTTCCCCTTTTCAATAAAACCGATCGGTAAGCATGCTTTAAGGCTTTTGTATCTTCATTCGAAATCTGTCTTCTTTTCATACCAATTAAATTGAGGCCATAGGCTAAATTACGCCCAGAAATAGTAAGATGGGGAGGAACATCCTTAGAAATCTCTGCCAATCCGCCAATCATTACTCCCTGCCCAATTCGCACAAATTGATGAACACCCGCACCACCGCCGATAAATGTATGATCACCAATGGATACATGACCTCCAATCAATGCTCCATTTGCTAAGATTACCTCCTCACCAAGATTTCCATCATGTCCTATATGAGAATATCCCATTAAGTATGATTTTGACCCAATGTGAGTTACTCCGCCTGCATAGATCGAACGATGAATCGTAACTCCTTCTCCCACCCGAACATTATCTCCCACCTGAACGTGAGACTGGATTGAAGAATCAAAGCTTAGATGCTGGGGGTCGCCACCAATTACTGCAAAATGGCCAACCTTGATCTCTTTTCCTAAAATTGTCCACTTTTTGATAATGGCATGGGCTTCAATCTCACAATTACTTCCCATTTCTACTCCTTCCTCAATAATTGCATACGGGCCTACCGTGCAACCTTCGCCAAGCTTTGCAAGAGGATCCACAATGGAGGTTGGATGAATAGAATTTGTCATTAGTTATTAAAACATTTCAAGCTGCGGTTCTTTAGTAAGTTCGTAGGCTTTTAATAATTTTAAGACCTGAAAAAATGGTTTTCCCGGATAACTCTTACCCGGTTCGGATTGTCTAAGTAAATTTTCAAGCATAGATCGTAATGTCAACACACCATCCACGCCAATTCCCTGAAGCATGGTAAGAACGTCACTTAATTTAGCTTCATTTCGAGGGAGTGCTGGAACAATCAAGAGACGAGAAAATGCCCCCATTCCACTTTCTGCAAGTTCAGGGCCTGGATTAAAAGCAGACTGAATCCTATTTTCTTTTACCTCTTTTTTAAAAAACTTTACTAATAATCCATCATTATCAAGCATTCCATTTACAAATTCTGAATTCCCCCACCCAATTGAAGAAACTAACGCGGATCGAATTTTAATGAGGTCACCGGTGTATAAACGAAGGCCAAGAGAGGCAGAATTTTCTGAAACAGCAGGATTAAAAATAGCCAGAGTCATTACAGATTCCGGTTTTTTTCGTACTGTAACGGACTCCACTCGACCTGCTTGGCGAACCAGAAAGCCATTACTTTCGAAGTAAGCTTCCATCAAGTCGTGTTCAATATCCATTGAAATAAAAAAGGTTAAGTCGCCCCCACCGACTTCCAAACTTCAACTACATCAGCTTCAGATATATCGGAAGTAACAGATGAATCACCCAATTTCTTAAGCATAACAAAACGAATTTTCCCTGCCGATACTTTTTTATCTGATTGCATAGCATTCATAAGCTCAGAAATTGCTAAACTTGAATTAAGCTGAATTGGTAATTGATAAGATTGAAGTAGAGATTCCAAAGATGACTCGTCCTGACTGGTACAATAATCTCTCCGTCTCGATAAACGAAGGGCACAGACTAAACCAATGGAAACCGCTTCCCCGTGAAGATATTTCCCGTACCCCGACACTGCTTCGATTGCATGGGCAAAAGTATGGCCAAGGTTGAGCAGTGCACGTCCCCCCTGCGCACCATCCGTTTCACGTTCATCATCTTCAACAATTCTGGCTTTGTCCAAGCAACAGGATTCTATAATTCCTGGCAGTTCTTCTGATTCCGAGTGAAGGGGTGAGGAAAAGGAAAGAAGGCGAGTAAAAAGTTCCTTATTTCCAAGAAGTCCATATTTAATAACCTCCGCCATACCAGCAGAAAATTCTCGATTTGGTAACGACTTCAAACAGTCCAGGTCAATAAAAACAGCCTTGGGTTGATGAAATGCTCCAACTAAATTCTTACCCGCTTTTAAATTGATCCCCGTTTTCCCTCCGACTGAACTATCCACCATTGCCAGTAAGGTAGAAGGTACTTGATAAAAATCAATTCCTCTCAAATAAGAAGCGGCGGCGAACCCCGCAAGGTCTCCAGTTACTCCACCACCAAGCGCGAACAGGATTCCCGATCGATCGATCCCTTGATCGGCAAGAAAATTCCAAATATTGGACAAATGCTCGATTGACTTGGTCGTTTCTCCACTCGGTAAATTTAAATGAGGAACGGAATTAAGAAATTCGCTGGCAAATAAAGGTGCTTTTTTTATTAATCCACTATCCGTTATTGAAACCACTTTTTTACCTTGGCCCAAGTATTTACTGGATGCCTGGTTAATCAAGGATCCTAAATCCCGACCAATATAAATCGGGTAGGACCGTTCACCAAGCCCTACATTTAAAGTCTTGAGTACATTTTCACTCATTATTGCTTTGTTATTCTAATCAAAGGAAAGATTAATTGACGGATTCCATTTTTACATCAGGTAAGATGGAGTCTAAATACTGCTCTATTGAAAAGGGTTGCAAATCATCGGCAGACTCACCCAGTCCAACATAAAATATTGGAATTTTAAGCTCTCGGTAAATTGCCACTAATGCCCCCCCTTTTGAAGATCCATCTAGCTTAGTTACTACTAAACCAGTAATACCAAATTTTTCATTAAAGACACGGGCTTGTTCAATTCCATTTATTCCCGTTGATCCATCCACAACCAACCAAGAATGATGGGGTGCCTGCTCATTTCGTTTTCCAAGCACTCTCTTCATCTTGGCTAATTCATCCATTAAGCCTTCTTTCACATGAAGCCGGCCAGCGGTATCAATAATAACTAAGTCATACCCACGAGATTCGCCTGCAGAATAAGCATCAAATGCAACCGCGGCAGAGTCTGCACCATGATGACCGGAAACAACCTCTAACTCCAAACGGTCTGCCCATGCCTTTAATTGCTCGGTCGCAGCAGCACGAAAAGTATCACAGGCTCCGAGAATTACCTTCCTCCCTGCCGTCTTTAATTGATAACCCAATTTTGCGCAAGTGGTAGTTTTACCGGAACCATTGACTCCAATTAAACAAAGAACCTCAGGTTTGTTGACCGAGTTGCCTAAATTATCAACCCCCTCTGCCCCCTCCAAAGTGGTACGCAAAACCTTACGGGCAATCTCCCCGACTCCTTCTGCTCTGAGTTCTCTGTCAGTTCGATGAGCTTCTCGGATAGAGTCTAAAATCTCTTCTGTTGTCTCGACCCCAAAATCACTCCCATAAAATGCCTCTTCAATTTCAAGCAAGCTATCTTCATCGACCCTTCCCTTCCCAGAAAGAGTATCAAAAGCACCATGTATAAGAGAAGCCCCTTTTTGAAATCCTTTTTTAAATTTTGAAAAAATTCCCATTCGTTTGTCTTTTATTTGGGCTGTATGAGCAGGGTGCAGCAAGAATACTCCACCATTTGATTAGTGCAACAGTCCTTCACTTCAAAAAGTTGAATTGTCAGTATGATTAAACGATCACTCAGATCCCATGTGTCAGTCAGATAACCTCCTTCGTCATTTAGGGGAACATCATTCAAATTGGGGAAATCTCGATGTTCTCTCTTTACTCCGTATGTTTTTATTACCATTTCCCTGAGGTTTTCCCATTGAGGCTGAACCACATCTTCATAAAATGAAAATTGCCAACCTTTCTGCCCTTCAATCAAACAAAACTTGAGCTTATCTTTTTTTAATTTTGCCGCGAGTGAATATCGGAAATTATTCAATCGAAGTGTGCATTTAACCAATTCCTTATCCCGTTCCTCGTAAATTTGTAAAAAGCCTCCCTCTCGAAGCTTTTTCATAACAACTTCGCGAGAATCCTCTTTTTTTAAACTAAAATAAACAAAATCCGTATCCAATTTTGCAAATTGAGGAAGGTCTTTAACGCCCCCAAGCAAAGGAATTAGTTCGAATAAAAAACAAAGTAAAAAAAAGCAAGCTTTCATCGTACAATGAGTGTAATAACAGAAGAAAGGGAATAATTAGAGGCTGTAATAAACTCTTTCCAAAGCAAGTAATGCATAGGAGGAAACCAAAATTGGGTCTCTTTCCCACCATCTTCCATTTTCATTCAACCAGTATCCAGCAGGATTCTGTTTATTCAATAACTCTAAAGCCAATTCTTTTCGCCAATCTTTCTTTTTTCCTTCCTTATCTAACACAGTCTCGACTCCGCTCAAAGAAAGAGCTTTCGCCATTGTATGGTAATAATAATATAAACCTTGCTGCCCCATCCCAGGGTTTTCTGTTATATCGTAATTTTCCTCCAACCATTTCCGAACCGCTTGTAAGCGAGGATCAGAAGTGTCCATTTCGGCGTAAATAAAGCTAAGCAATCCCGCATAACTCATGCTGCCATAAGAGCGTAATGCTACTGAACCATTCTCCCCCTCTCTTTCCCCTGCCATACTGCTTCCTGGGAAATAAACGAACCCCCCTTTATCTTCAGCATGTTCGCTCACCCATTTTTCTTTATTCGTAGCGGATAAGTTTTGACATTTACTCACAAAAGAAATCGCGGCATCCCAATCTAAGTCTAGATTCTCACCCTCTTTAGGTTGGAGTGATTTTTTGGCATAAAAAAGAGCTTCCATCGCCAGATGGGTATTGGAAAGATCGGAATGTGCCCAACGGGATCCGTACCCTACTCCTCCATCGAATGTATTATCCTCCACCCCTTTTTGATCAAAATCTGATTGTTGATTGATAAGAAAACGCCTCGCGGTTTGAATAATTTTCTCATATTCGGGATTCTTAGACTGTAATAATGCCATCATGCAAATGGAGGTATTGTAACAAGCCAAGCCCTTTCCGTATATTCCTCCATCGGATTGAACCTTTGAGAGTAAAAATGAAAAGCCTTTCATTTGATTGGCAGAATATTGGGCCACAACCAACTCATCTGGATGCCCCATAGTTGCACGAAGTGCGAGAGCAGTTAAAGCAGGGTAATCTGCTTCTCCCCAATGACCTGAACTCCCGTTTTGTTCCTGGTTAAGCCACTTCACTCCCTTTCCAATGGCCCGCTCAATCTCTAATTTTATCGAGGTAGATTGATCGGCAAGTAAAGGAGTAAACCCGCAGGCAAAGAAAAATAAACTTACTCGAAAAAAACCTTTTATTGTATTCATAATTTATCTTCTAAAAATAACTCAAAACCTTTATTGAGGCAAGTGGAAGCGAATCAAAACAGGCAATTCCAAAGGAGGCATCTCTTGCTTATTTGCGATCCATACATCGTCATTCGAGCTATCGTAGTCACTGTTATTCATAACGGCACTTTCATCGGCGTAGATCGCAAGAATAGAACCCGAAGATTCCGCCAAAAAAGTTCCTTCTATCATTTTGGAACCGGTAAAAATAAATGATTTCTTTTCTATCGGTCCATTTCTATTCTGGTTAATCGATAATTTCTCTATTTCTTTTTCATAATTTGTTCCGTTTATTTCCCACGAAACTAAAATTTCAAAGCAATTCTCAGAATAATCGATGGATTTTGGATCATCACTCCATAAATTCTGAAAGAAGCCTTCGACGGGCTTGAACTTGAGAAGCAAGAGCGAGGTGTGAAAAATTTGCGGTCTTACTGAAGTACGAAAGAGGGATTCATGAATCTTTCCATCTTCATGAACCACCCCATACTCTACCAGCCCATTGACTTGATTTGAAATTGCAGGAATTGAAACAGAATTGGATTTACGATCAATTATAATCCCGCCGAAATCATAAATTCCCTCTTTTACTTTTTTGATCGCCGGTAAATTACTGGCATTATCCTCCGCAATTAATGAATTCGAAGAAGCCACTGTAAAAAATAAAATAGTAATTAAAAAATTTCTACCAAAACTAAAGTTTGAAAAAAGTGTTACCATCTTGCTAACAACATAATTTAAGTGTGCTCGGTTCAAAAGGAAAGAATTTAATAGAAATAAATATTCCTGCATACTTGACCTTATCCCATTCATGTTTCATGTTGAAAATGCTCTTTTTTATATATTTTTACAATTATGGACCAAGAAGAAGTTTACCCCGAAGAAAACCAAATCCCTCAAGAAGAGTATCTCGAGGAACAACAAACTGTTTCGGTTGCACCTCCCCTTGAAGGAGCTTTTAGCAAGTACATGCGCGAGTATCGACTACTCAATAGCCTCCTCGTTTCTTTACTTATGCTGACCATTATAATGTCTTCCATTTGGGGGATGATGATGGGACTCGCACTCAGTGGGGAAGGGAATTCCGATTTTTCCGACGGAGGTACGGCTCCTGCCGCACAAAAACAGGAAAAACAAAAAGTGGTCAAACTGATGCAAAGACAGAAAAAAGCACAACCCACTACCCAGCAAACTTTTCGAACCACCGCCATTTCTGACATTACACTACCCGACTTTAATGAATTGGATGTGAAGGATTTAGCCCCAGTGGTTGAAGCCGCTGCCCCCACGATGTCCGCCGCAGGCATGAATAACGATAAAATGACAAAAGCGATGGCGGGTATTGGATTGGCTTTGCCCAAAACGATGCAACAACGTTGTGACCCCAAGAAACGAATCGCCCGATTAAAATCGGGGGGCGGGAAAACAATGACGGAAACCGCAATCGTCAAAGGCCTCAACTGGCTTAAGGCAACACAGAGCGAAGATGGTTCTTGGGGAGCAAAAGATAAAGATGAAGCAGGAAAGCCCATCAAGGCGGACGCTCATCACAAAAAAGCAATGACAGGAATGGCTCTTCTTTGTTACCTCGGTCATTGTGAGCTTCAAGATTCCCCCGACTTTGGCCCCACCGTACAAAAGGCGATAAAATATATTACCTCCATGCCTCCCGACGAACCCGTGGGAGCAGGAAACCGTGGTTCCTATTCGCACCCTATTCGTACCTATGCTCTGTGCGAAGCTTACACGATGACCAAGATTAAAAAATTGGAAATTTATGCAAAACGGGCTGCCGAACTTGTAATTAAGGGACAAAATGAAAATGGTGGGTGGGCCTATGCATACGGAAAAGGCCCAGCGGCTCACACAGATTTATCTGTTGCGGGATGGAATATCCAAGCACTCAAAGCAGCGGCATACACCGGAATTGAAATCAGTGGATTAGATGAGGCGATGGATAAAGCGATTAAATATGTCAAAGAATGCCAGGACAAGGCGGGTAAGTTTGCTTATCAAAGAGGAAAGGGAGGAAAAGCCAGTCTTACCGGAACGGGAGTCCTTTCCCTGCAAATATGGAAAAATGCCAAGTCAGAAGAAGCCGAAAAAGGTCTTGAATGGATTGTACAGAATGAAGCGGTGATTACAGAATGGAGTAAGGTCGATGTGTATGGCTGGTATTACAACGCACAAGCCTGTTTCCAAGCAACCGGCGTATCAGGAGGTTCCAAATTCTGGAAAGCGTGGAATAAGGATTTTCAAAAAACAGTTACTTCCAACCAAGCAGCAGACGGACATTGGCCCCATGGTAACCATTTTCATGGTGACTCGGATGTATACCGAACAACCATGGCTATTTTGATGCTTGAAGTTTACTATCGGTACATGCCCACGACGAAAGTTTAAATTCTTATTGTAAACTAATTACGGTTTTGATTACTTGGTCACATGGACCAAGAAGAAGTTTACCCCGAAGAAAACCAAACTCCCCAAGAAGATTATTTAGAGGATCATCAATCCGTTACGGTTGCACCTCCCCTCGAAGGTGCTTTTAGTAAGTACATGCGCGAGTATCGCTTACTCAATAGCCTCCTTGTTTCTTTGCTTATGCTGACCATTATAATGTCATCCATTTGGGGAATGATGATGGGACTCGCACTGAGCGGGGAAGGGAGTTCCGACTTTTCCGACGGAGGTACAGCACCTGCCGCACAAAAACAGGAAAAACAAAAAGTGGTCAAACTGATGCAAAGACAGAAAAAAGCACAACCCACTACCCAGCAAACTTTTCGAACCACCGCCATTTCTGACATTACACTACCCGACTTTAATGAATTGGATGTGAAGGATTTAGCCCCAGTGGTCGAAGCCGCTGCCCCCACGATGTCCGCCGCAGGCATGAATAACGATAAAATGACAAAAGCGATGGCGGGTATTGGATTAGCTTTGCCCAAAACGATGCAACAACGTTGTGACCCCAAGAAACGAATCGCTCGATTAAAATCGGGAGGCGGGAAAACAATGACCGAAGCGGCTATTGTGAAAGGTCTAAAATGGTTGCAAACAACTCAAGACCCCGAAGGGTCATGGGGAGGAAAAGATAAGGATGAGAAAGGAAACCCAAAACCTTCAGATAAAAATGCGATGACCGGAATGGCTTTATTATGCTACCTCGGACACTGCGAGTTGCAGGATTCTCCCGATTATGGGGAAACCGTTCAAAAAGCAATCAAGTTCATCACCTCCACCACCCCCGAACCCAAGATTGATCAAAGGGGGTCTTATTCTCATCCAATCCGCACTTATGCTCTGTGCGAAGCTTACACCATGACTAAGATCAAGAGACTCGAAGAGTTTGCGAAGAGAGCGACCATACATATTATCAATGGACAAAATGAAAATGGGGGTTGGGCTTACAGTTACGGAAAAGGCCCAGCGGCTCACACAGATTTATCTGTAGCGGGGTGGAATATCCAAGCTCTAAAAGCAGCTGCTTATACCGGAATTGAAATTAGCGGATTAGATGAGGCAATGGATAAGGCAATCAAATATGTTAAGGAATGTCAGGATAAAACAGGTAGATTTGCCTATCAAAGAGGCAAAACAGGTAAATCGAGTCTCACCGGAACTGGTATCCTCTCGCTTCAAATTTGGAAAAATGCGAAGTCAGAAGAAGCCAAAAAAGGGCTTGAATGGATTGTCCAAAATGAAGCAATTAAAAAAGATTGGAGTAGCATTAATGTTTACGGTTGGTACTACCATGCACAGGCTTGCTTTCAGGCAACCGGAATATCAGGAGGTTCCAAATTTTGGAAAGCCTGGAACAAAGATTTTCAGAAAACCGTTTGCTCTAACCAAGCGGACGACGGTCATTGGAAACATGGAGCCCACTTTCATGGAGATACTGAGATTTACCGTACAACCATGGCAATCCTAATGCTCGAAGTCTATTATCGCTACATGCCTACCACAAAGGTATAGCGATTATTGAGTTAATCCTAACTAATTTCACTCTCCCAACTTGCATAGTAAGGAGTTGCTGTATATATAAACTTTTATGAAAAGATTGTTCCTATCAACTCTCCTATTCTTTCACGCCTTCGGTTTCGCATTTGCCGAGAAAAAAGCGGAGAAGGAAATTACTATTTCAGGAAATGACACCATGCAATTTGATGTCAAAAATTTTAATGTTACCGCAGGGGAAAAAGTAAAAATTATTTTTAAAAATTCGGGTCAACTTCCGAAAATTGCGATGGGACACAACTTGGTACTCCTCAAAAAAGGTGTTTCCGCAATTGCTTTTGGTCAAAAAGCATTGGGTGCTGGTGCGAACGCAGTAAATCCCCTTCCCGATTCTCTCAAAGGTGATGTGATTGCCAGCACAAAATTATTAGGCCCCGGTGAACAAGATGTTGTTTCTTTCACTGCTCCCAAAGAAAAAGGTGCATATGAGTATGTTTGTACTTTCCCCGGTCACTTCGCGATGATGCGGGGTACTATGACAGTCAAATAACCGATACTTTCAGTTTTTTTAAGTTATTTGCCCATTATTGACTTCTTGACAATTTAGTCCAAGAACGAGATACCAAGGGTATGTCGATCGAACAAGAGAAAAAATTACTTAAAGATGCTGAAGCCAAAGGGCTTTACTCGTGCCTAGCAACATATACTAAACTTTCCGGGCCAGGATGGCTCCAAAGTGCAATAACACTTGGAGGTGGATCACTTGCATCCAGTTTATTCTTGGGAGTTTTAGCTGGATACTCACTGCTATGGCTCCAGCCTATCGCGATTATATTGGGTATCATCATGCTGTGTGCGATTAGTCATGTAACCCTTTCAACCGGACAAAGCCCATTTGTTTCGATTAATAACGAAATCAACCCTGTACTAGGTTGGGGGTGGGCAATCGCAACCATCCTGGCAAATATTGTCTGGTGTTTACCGCAATTTTCATTGGGAACTGCAGCAGTGACGCAAAACCTCTTCCCTATTCTTGATAACACAGGAGGGAAAGTGCTCGTAGTTTTATCCATCCTCATCACGGCATGCATAATCATCTGGGCTTACGATCGAGGAAGCAAAGGAGTTAAACTATTTGATTTAATTCTTAAAATCATGGTTGCACTCGTGGTTCTTTCCTTTTTTGGAGTAGTAATCAGCATGGGTGTTGCAGGCGAATTACCTTGGAACGAAATTGCGGCGGGCTTTATTCCAAACTTCTCGCTTTTTTATGAACCTGCGGAAGTCTACTCTCCTTTTCTAGAAGGGACTGGCGAATTTCGTTCCTTTTGGGAAAATAAAATCATAAATTTACAAAAAGATGTGATGATTGCAGCAGCTGCAACTGCAGTAGGAATCAACATGACATTCTTTATGCCTTTTGTTCTTCTTAGCCGAAAATGGGGAAGAGAACATAGAGGCCTTGCTAAATTTGATTTATGGACTGCCCTTCTTATTCCCTATGTGGTAGCAACCTCCTGCGTTGTGATTGCAGCCGGCACACAGTTTAACGGAAAACCAGAGTCTGCCTACGAAGATTATGAAAACAGAGTACTGCGCTCTAATTTGGCCAAGGGATATAATGCATTTATTACCGAAAGGCTCGAACTAGAATTAGGCGAAGAAAAATTTGCAAGCTTAGCTCCTGTTCAAAAAAAGGAACTGGGCTCAACCATCCCAGAATCCGACAAACAAATTGCTGCGATGCTCGTAAAACGGGATGCCCGTGACTTGGCTGAATCCCTGAAATCATTAACGGCAAATGATACCTTGTCCCAAATTATTTTTGGAATCGGAGTAGTCGGTATGGCTCTGTCCACTATTATTATTCTAATGACAATCAATGGTCATGCGATCTGCGAAGTATTAGGAAAACCTCATAAGGGACCTGTATTTTTAGGAGGAGCATACATTGCCGGGATCGGAGTACTAGGTCCCTTTGTTTGGAGCGACGCTGCTTTTTGGCTCGCGGTTCCGACATCAATCCTCGGATTTACTCTAATACCTGTAGCGTATCTCAGTTTCTTTTTGTTGATTAACAGTAAAAAGGTATTAGGGAGAGAAAGACCCAAAGGATTAGGGCGAGTTATATGGAATATAGGCTTGATCCTGTCACTTGGTATTATGGGTACAGCCGCATTTTATGTTGCCTGGAATAAAAGTTGGGGGGATATACAATTTGGTCGAATTGCACTGATTGGCTTTGGTATCCTCCTTCTAATTGGACACTTTGGGCTCCAAAATAAAAAACTTCTTAAAAAAACGGAAGCGATGGATCTCAAGTTTCAACAATTAAAAAAGAAATTAGATTCTATTAAAACTAATTAGAATTAAAAAATTTACTCCTATCGAGAGGCAGGTTTTTGGGTTTCTAACGGTACCCATTTTCTCTGCTCACCGTTCGATCCAATTTTAGAGGCCAAAACCCAAGCTTCTCCAGTTGTGGTATCGAACTTGACCAGCCGTTTATATAAAAATGGTTTCGCATCTTCAGAATAATACTCAGCACTTACAATCTGGTATTTTCCACTCTTACTTGAAAGAGAAGCAAAGCTGGGCGGAGGGGGAATATTCATTGGTAAGCTTGGCCTTATGGAAGGCGAAAGTGCAGGTGGAGAAGATTGCCCCGCTACATGAAAGTAAGTTCCGCACAATGCAATACAGGGCATAAGAATACATTTTAATAATTGTTTCATTCCTAATCTATCTAGAATTAAAGTAACAAACATTCAACCTTAGTTGTAAAATTTTTAAGCTTAGATGGGCTGACTGAAGCCGTAGGATGAATCAAGCGGCAGGCAATGAACCAAAAAAAGCCGTCGACCTTGCCCAAGTCGACGGCCAATTTTATAATTGAGCGTATCGCCCAATTAATCCGTGCTTACGATTAACATGAATGAAAACCCTAGCTAGATCAAAAGGAAAAGTTATCTTTTTAGTTTTTTTAGTATTAAAACTACTTCAATGTCAGGTACATTAAGGTTTAATAGAATAGTACACTAATTAGGCTATATGGAGATAATACCAATTTAATAAAAGCGGAATAACTTAGCACTGCGGGGCAAAAACCACCTAAAGTAACCAAGTTATCTTCAATAGGAGTTAGAATATGGAAAGAGAATATCGAAATTGGCTCACTTAGTAGCAGGTACCTTGATCAAGAGTGTAGTTTATCCGTATGTATTCTGTAGAAATTTATTCTTCCTCTTCTTGAATAAAGACAACCGCTTGGTACCAAAGACCTTCTTCTTTGATTGGTCCCCCTAGGCATTGCCAACGAGCCGATGATCTGAAAATAAATCCTTCGGTATCTTTATATTCCTTTTGAATACTATCATTTACAACCTCACTTAATTCTTTTGCCGAAGATGCTTTAATTACTTTGTACTTCCTTTGAACTGTTATCATTTTATTGAGTTGTTTAATTTAGCCTCATTGACGAAAAAGTATTCATCATTGGTCTTACTCAAACATTTCTAAAAGTTGTCATTAGGATCAATCCTTTTTTTGAAAACAGGTTGGTTTTATATTGAATGCTTACATTCGAAAATTTTAAGGTATTTTGTCGTTCTGACTAGACTATCATTGCAAAGATCGAACACGGGCGGCCCAAATCAATATGAATTTTGTAGGTTACACGGCAAATTGAACGAGTTCATTCTCATATATTGATTCCCAATTACGATACATTTATCATTTTTAACAAAAGAAATTTATCTATGTAAAACTGACCATTCCTGTTGATCAATACCTATTGAATCGAATAGCTTTTAGATCATAGTTTTAATAATTTGAATCCAAATCATACAAATCTACAAATAATCAAATATTGTCATTACTTTTGACCCAGAGAATTAATCTTCAATTAGGCACATGAAAAAAACAAATCTATGGTAAGCAAAACTCCACCCAATAAAAAAACTGAGGTACTTTCTGAAAATGATGTTCAATCAATCAGCGACCTAAAAGATACTTTCTCTGCAATCAAAAACGAGCTTGGTAAAGTCATTATTGGGCAAGAAGATGCTATTGAACGGATCTTTCTTTGCATGCTTTCCAAAGGACATTCACTTCTTATGGGAGTGCCCGGTTTAGCCAAAACCCTTCTCGTCAATTCCATTGCCCAGGTAACTTCATTATCTTTTGGACGGATTCAATTTACTCCCGACCTTATGCCCTCAGATGTTACCGGCACCGAGATTCTACAAAATAAAAAAGAGGGAGAAGGAAGGGAATTTGCTTTCATCAAGGGTCCCATTTTTGCCAATGTAATCCTCGCGGACGAGATTAACAGAACGCCCCCCAAGACTCAGTCTGCTTTACTGGAGGCAATGCAGGAGAAAAGAGTTACCGTTGCGGGAACCAATCATCAACTCCAAGAACCCTTCTTCGTTCTCGCCACCCAAAACCCAATCGAACAAGAAGGAACATACCCACTTCCCGAAGCCCAATTGGACCGTTTCATGTTTCTTATTCAAATGGATTACCCGACTAGAAATGAAGAAATAGCAATCGCCAAGCACACCACTATTGGGTCCCTACCCAAGCTTAAGAAGATCATTTCTGGTAAGAAACTCAAGGAATTCCAGCAACTTGTTGAGCGCGTCCCCGTACCCGATCATGTCCACGAACTGGCAGTCGACTTGGTTCGCAGAACGAGACCCAACTCCGATGAATCTCCAGCCTGGTTAAAGAAGTTGGTTCAATGGGGTGCCGGACCACGAGCCGTTCAGTATCTAGTAAAGGGAGCAAAGGCACGGGCCGTCCTCGAGGGCAATTATATGACCTCCATGGAGGATGTCGAAAAAGTGGCCAACCCCGTTCTTTCTCACCGGATTCTTACTAATTTCCATGCCCGTTCCGAAGGTATGAACAGTACAGAAGTAGTGGCCCGATTAATCGAAGACGCAAGAAAAGAACAAAGATAAAGGATGGGAAGACGCAAAAAGAGCTACTCTCATTACGTCGATCAAGATTCTCTCTCCCGGATTTCCGGAGAACCACTACTTACGCCCTTCTCCATGGAGGGAAGTATATCCGGACACCATCGAAGTCCCCATAAAGGATCCAGCGTAGAATTTGCAGAGTATCGGGAGTACACCGAGGGAGAGGATCCAAAAAGGATGGACTGGCGGGTGTTTGCCAGGACCGATCGTTATTATCTCAAGGAGTACGAAGCCGAAACAAACCTGAGAGCTCACTTTGCTCTCGACTGCAGCGGTTCGATGAATTTCGGGGATAGCATAAGCAAATTTGAATTTTCAAAAAAACTGCTAAGCACACTCGCATACCTTTATGTCGGTCAGGGAGATGCGGTGGGACTACACACTATCCGAGACCGAAAAACCCAGGTTTTACCCGCCAAAAGAAACCCTTCTCAAATTCAGGAAATCCTGGAAATTATTGGTCCCCTCAAACCAAAAGGCGAAACTCGCCTGGCTGCTTCACTTCATGAGATTGCCGAGACCGTACGGATGCGTGCCACGATCTTCGTGGTTTCCGATATGCTTGATGAACCAGAAGAAATTATCGATGCTGTCCTCCATCTTCGAGACCGCAAGCACGAGGTAGTGCTCTTTCATGTATTCGATCCCCAGGAACTTAACTTTACCTTTGACCGACCAACCCGGTTTGTGGACATGGAGGGAGGAGGTTCCCTTATTACCGAACCGACTGTTATCCGGGAGGAATATCTCGCCCGTTTAAACGCTCATGTCGATCAACTTGAAAAGGGTTGCCTGGAATCTCAGGCCCGCTATCACCAAGTTCACACGGACAGTCCAATGGTTACAGTAATTGATAATTTTTCGGCCCACCGTATTAGTGGCAAGACAGCATGACTTTCCTTCAACCAATTGCCCTCCTTGGGCTCTTATTGGCTTTCGCCCCGATAATCATTCATCTCCTGAATCTTCTCAGACACCGAACCGTGCCTTGGGCAGCCACCCGCTTCCTTTTCCAAGCCCGAAAGAGTTCTTCGCGTCTATCGAAACTGAAAAGATGGCTCATCCTTCTTGTAAGAGTACTGGCCTTAGCAGCCCTCGCTTTCATGATCGCTCGACCTATGACGGGAGGTGACTCCCTTTTCTCCCTTTCCAATGGCAGCCCGGAAGTACTTGTCCTGGTTCTCGACAGATCCGCGAGTATGGAAACAACTACGGATAAGGATTCCCTGACCAAAAGACAGAAAGCACTCGAAGCCTTTCAATCCTTCGCAAGACCATGGACAGAAAGCCGCCTTGTGGTTCTCGACTCCGCACTGGAGGAACCTTTTTTTATTGATCGTGCTGATTCCTTCAAAGACGAAGCCCTCCAGCGGTTTTTCGGACCGACCGATACAGCGGCTGATCTGCCCGGTACCCTCTCGAAGACCTTGGATTGGTTAAAGGAATCAGGAGTTGGAACAGCCGAGATTCTCGTAGTCTCCGACATGCAAAGCAGTAACTGGGAGCTTGAGCGGAATGCCGATATCATGAGAAAAATAAATCGGACACTTTCTGAAAAGAAGGATTTTTGGAAACTGACTTTTCTGAACATGGCAGACCCACCACCCTACAACTTCAGTGTGACAGTAGATCAAGTTAATCGAATGCCCAACAAGGTTGAACCAGTCTTGAACTTGCGGAAAAAAGGACGAGGAAAAGAGGAAGTTCGATTGACTACCCGAATGAATGGTAAATCCGATCTACTGGAAGTTGAATTGGTATCCCAAAGCGTACTGTGGCGCCCTACCTTTGACCTTAAAAATGAACCGGAGGAAGGATGGATTTCAATCCTCAGTCCAGACGATTTTTGCCAATCTGACAACATCTGCTATCTCACCTATGGCTCTACCGAACCACCGCAGGTTGCGGTACGGGCTTCCAATCCAAGAACCAGCCTAATTCTTCGTTCGGCATCTCAAACCGAACAAGGTGAACTCCCTGATCCTCTCCCCTTAAGCGGTTTCGGAGAGAAGGACTTACTTTCCAGAAAGATTCTCATTCATCAAGGGGAAATCAATTCGAAGGTGGAGACAGTACTCGAGGAATTTGTCATTAAGGGAGGAAGCCTTGTTCTTTTTCCACCCGAGGTAACAAGTTCGGATGGTTCCAAATTACTTTCCTGGAATTCCCTGGAGGAAAAGTTGGAAGATGAAATTTTTCAAGTCAGCAACTGGAGGGAAGATTCTGGACTCCTTACCAATTCATCGGACGGCAACCGGCTACCCCTCGACCGCCTTGCAATCAAAAGACGCAGAACTCCCCAACAAGGAGAGACCCTGGCCTACTATTCCGATGGCAAGCCTTTCCTCTCCTGTCTGACTCTCGGGAAAGGGATTGTCTATTTCTTTTCAACCCTTCCTCTAGATAGTTGGTCGAGTATGTCCGATGGCTATGTCCTCGTCCCTGCCCTACAGCGACTGATCGAGGAGTCCTCCTCCTCCAACTCCTTTATCCAATCGTGGTTCTGCGGAGAGAAGGAATCTAAAGAATCTATTTTATTTGAACCGATTGGAGATGCAAAAGACAAGGTTCCCTATCTCCATGCGGGAATCTACAGGGTTAATGGAAGGCTCACTGCGATCAACCGTCCCAAGAGCGAAAATGACACCTTATTCCTGACAGTAGAACAAATCCTCGAGAAACTCCCGAATATTTCCCCCCGCCTGTTAGAAGACGAGTCTTCCTCCGCTTCAAATGACCGGTCGGAAGCCTGGTCCTTTTTTCTGACCCTTTGCCTCATCCTGCTTTTGGGGGAGGCATTGTTAGGTCAACCGGCATTGGCCCATGAAAACAAGGCCATTTCGATCAATGCTTGAATTTTTGGACTGGCGACTTACTTGGGATTGGTTCGACCTTTTGCTCGTTCTATTTGTCTTGTCTCTCAGCATATTTCTGTCTTGGCGTACTTGGAATCGTTCTGGAAAAAAGAAAAGTATTCTGGCTCTTGAAATCTTTCGTTTCTCGATCGTGGCCCTGATCCTAATTACCCTGTTCAACCCTGAAAAAGTGAATAAACAGGATAAGCAGGACCCTCCTGAAATCATCTGCCTGCTCGATGTATCGGAAAGTATGAGTACCCTCGACACCATAGACTCAAACGGTTCCATCGGATCGCGGATTGAATGGGCACGCAAAACCATTGATTCGAAATGGAGAAAAAGTCTCGAGCAGAACGCAACCGTAACCCTAACCCCATTTTCATCCGGAGAAGGTACCGGTGCTACTGATCTCGCCCTCGCACTTGAAGAATCCTTAGAAGACGGTGATCACCTTAAGGCGATTCTTTTTCTTTCGGATGGAGACTCAAATACCGGGCCCTCCATTCTTTCGTTGGCCGGAAAATGCCGGGCGGCTTCGGTTCCGGTATACAGTATACAAATCGGTGCTCCCAAACCGCTACCCGATCTTTCACTTGATGATGCATTTGCCCCCTCCTTTGCCTTGCAGGATGAAAAAATTACCATTAATTATCGAGTCAGCAACACCTTCGAAAATCGACGTGAAACAATCCTCAGGCTGTTCGCAAACGACAAACTGGTAACTCAGAAACCCTTGCTAATCCGTGCTTCCGAAGACACCGCCGGGAGCATTTCGTGGATGCCTCCAAACGAAGGAAATTATGAGCTAAAAGTCTCAGTGCAAGAGGTTCAAGGTGAAAGCTTACCGGGAAATAACGAAAGGATACTTTCCACTCGGGTTGAAAACAAGATAATCAAAGCTCTTATCGTAGATTCTTTCCCCCGTTGGGAATATCGTTTTTTACGCAACGCTCTGGACAGGGATCCAGGGATTGACATGAAATGCGTTCTTTTTCATCCCGGTATTGCCCCGGGAGAAGGAAAGGGATATCTCCCCGGTTTCCCGAACACCAAAGATGAACTCGCTTCATTCGATGTCGTTTTTCTCGGCGATGTGGGACTGGGTGAAAACGAACTTAGCGAGGAACAATGTCAAAACCTGGACGAACTCATTCGTCTACAAGCTTCCGGATTGGTTTTCCTTCCTGGGCGCAGAGGAAGGCAATTGACCCTCACTAATTCTCCGATATCCGATCTTTTGCCCATCGTGTACGACCCTCAAAAACCCACTGGTCTCGGAACCTCGAACCAATCGAAGTTGGAGCTGACGGCACGCGGCAAAGATCACTGGCTAACCAACCTCCGAGGAGCTGGAGAACCGGACCGGCAATTTTGGGATAAACTTCCCGGGTTTCATTGGTCTGCCATAGTAAGCAAAAGTAGACCAGGCTCCGAGGTGTTGGCCGTTCATTCCAATTTCCGTAACGACTGGGGACGTATGCCCACCCTGGCCATCCGCTATGCCGGAGCCGGAAAAACTCTCTTTCTCGGCAGTGACGGAGCGTGGCGATGGAGACGGGGAGTCGAAGACAAATACCACTACCGTTTCTGGAGCCAAGTCGTACGTTGGATGGCCCACGGGAGATATTTGGCAGAAAAAGAAGGCATTCGTTTGATCCCCGATCCGGAGAGGCCAAAGTCCGGAGAAAATGTTTTTGTCCGCTGTATTGTCTTGGATAAAGCCGGTTTTCCTTTGGAGGATGGTGAGGTAGACGGTGTAATTATTCATCCGAGGGGACAAAGAGAAAGCCTTCGCTTCACAGCTGACGAAGAAGGACCGGGCGTATATCTCACCTCCTTCAAGGCCCGGGAACCAGGAGATCTTCGCATGGAGGTCAAGACTTTCCCTGCAGAAAGAGAGTTAGGCATGACCCTTAAAGTTGAAAGGCAAATGAAAGAGAAACTAGGTCAACCGGTAGTCTCACGCGACTTACTCCAGCTAGCCCGATTAACGGGAGGGAAATCTGTAAACTATCAAGAGTATGATGAGGTAACCCAAGCGCTTTCCTTTCTTCCCGCCCCCCAAGCCGTAATTCAAATCCATAGGCTTCGTACCGATACCGCGTGGGGACTTTTTCTCTTTGGATTACTAGTAATTTACTGGACGGGGCGCAAACTGGCAGGGATGATTTAACAAGATGAATGAATTGAACCGACAAAGTAGAGAATTACCTCAAGCAATGAGAAATGACTCCCTGCCCTCATCCCTGATTGAATCTCTTACCAACCTGAAAAAGCTCTCCCGTAAAATCTTTTCGATCAAGTTCGGATCTCTTTTACTGGTTTCTCTCTGCATATCCTGGTTGGGTCTTTTTATTTCAGACCGGTTATGGGATACCCCCATTGGCGTTCGATTACTAGTAAGTTGTTCGGGATGGCTTGGGGCGATTTTATTCGCCTGGATGATCCGTAGAAATGCCTTTTTGAAATCCACTTCCCCCCAATGGCTCGCCAGGCAAGTGAGAGCGAAGTTCGGTGGACCGGGCGATCGTTTTTTAGGGATCATTGAATTGGCGGAAAAAAGGAATACAGATTCCCCCCACTATTCCGAATCTCTTTATAAAGCCGCTCTTCAACGGGTCGAAAAAGAGATCTCGCACCTATCCCTTTCGGAAACCTTTGACCAACAGCCAGTTAGACGTGCCGGCGTTGCGGCAATACTTTGCCTGTTCGCCACACTCGCCTGCTTCTATACTTACCCCGGACTAGCCCTAAACGCCTCAATGCGATGGGCCTCTCCCTGGTCAAACCTCCAGCGTAAGACCCTCACTCGATTTTCCGAGGTTCCCTCAACTCTTTATATCACAAAAGGTGAAACAAGCACCCTTCGGCTTACCTTGGCCGATGATTCAGAAAAAAAACCCGATGAAATTCAACTGAATGGTGCCAATGCTCTTACCCTCAAGGCCGACAGGAAGGATAATCTTTATAAATTCCTCATACCGGGCCAGCAAAAAACGAGGAGATTAAAACTCAAGGCCGGTGACTACAGAGGTGAAATAACCTTGGTTCCTCTTGCACGGCCAAGCATAGTAGTCTCCCAGGCAACAGTTTCTTATCCTCAATACCTCGCCCTCTCCGATTATAGAACCGATGCATTTACGAAATTAGTCTCCTTCCCCATTGGTTCCGATTTGATTATCAAAGGTCAAACGGACCGGGAACTCTCGAATGTCACTGCTTCCTCCGACACCGGTCCGCTTGACTCGGAAAAAAGTAAGGATTCGTTCCTCATTCGATTGAACGATGTGGAGGAGGACCAATCGGTGGAAATTGGCTTCATTGATCAGTTTGGTCTCAAACCAAAACAAAATCACTTCATTGATTTACTTGCTCTGCCAGATGCTCCTCCAACCGTTAATATCAGTAAATTACCACCCGAATCTTCCATCCTCCTGTTCGAGACCAAGACCCTGGAGATCATGGCAAAGGACGACTTCGGGGTAGCCGAGAGTCGCCTAAAAATGAAAGCCATCCGTGGGAATGACCTCCTCATCGAAAGCACACTTTATGTCCAAACTGAAAAAGAAAGTAACCTTACCGTAACCAACTTTAATTTCCCCTTCGATCCAAGACTCTTTACACTCCAAGACGGAGATATCGCAGAATTCAGTGCGCAAGTCCTCGACCGGATGCCAGGTCGGGAATTGAGCTCGTCCCGAACAGTAAGGTTTTTCATCGTAGGTCCCGAAAAGCATGCCCAACTCATTCGGGAAAATATGGAGGCAATTATTTCACGCACTTCCGAAATTGCTCGTGAACAGGAAAGCCTACTGATGGAAACAATCGAAATCGAAGAGTTGGTGGAAGACAGTAAAGAATCACTCGATCCGAAGACGGAGCAAAAACTTTCAAAATTAGCCGACATGCAAAGAACGAATTCACGCAACCTAAGAAATAATGCGGAAGAAGGAATGAAGGTGCTAGAGGAGGCAGCAAGAAATCCGGTCTTTGATCAGGAAGCCCTGGAGGATTTTGGAGAAACTCTTGAAAAGATGAAAGGCGTCGCCTCCACTAAGATGAGTCCCGCCAGTTCAAAAATGAACCTGGCCCAAGTATCCAATCCCTCCTCGGCCTCGGAATCACTCGCCGAAGCCGAACAACTCGAACGCGAAGCGATTAGCGAACTTCAGGAAATACTGGCTGACAGTTCGGAACAACTCGACAGGCTCGAAGCACTCAATTTTGCCCAACGCCTTCGAAAGGTGGAACAGACCGAAAAGAACTTGACCAAGGGAATACTCAAAATTCTACCCGCATCCATTGGAGCAAATATTGAACTACTAACACCAAAGGTTTCAAAAGAAAAAGACCGGATGGAAATGCTCCAATTCGACACCCATTTGGAAGCGGGAGAAATTCAAAAGGAAATTAGCCGGTTTCATGAAAGAACGGGCACGAAGGTTTACGGAGAAGTAAGCAAACTGATGGACAAAGAAAAGACAGAAAGTGGATTACTGATGGTTTCGCACAAAATTGAACGCAATGTAGCTTTCGAGGCTATGGACGCCCTCGAATTATGGGAAGAGAAATTCAAAGTGTGGGCAGACATGCTCGATGCACAAATCTCTCCGTCGGGGAGCGGCTCGGGGCAAGGCCAAGGAGAGGGAATGGGAAAAGAAATCACAGAACAAATCCTCGCTCTTTTGAGAATCCGCGATGGTCAAGGAGATATTATTAAGAAGACTCAAGTCGTTGACAGCGGTAACTTTAAAGCAAAGCGTGAAAACTGGACAAATACCCTCAACGATCAACAGCTAGAACTCATGCTTGATCTGACCGATGTTCAAATCGAGCTCGCCAAGGAAAGTCTCAATCCCCTATTTGACGATACCCATACCGCGATGTCCGAATCGGCTATCGGGTTAAAAAAAGGCGAAGCAGGAGAAATAACACAAAAAGCCCAAACTCAATCCAAGGAGATCATAACCGACCTAATCAACCTAATTTTGGAGACGAACAACTCCCCACAATCGAGTACTCAGGGACTCAGCATAACGGCGATGCAGTTCCTAATGCAGCAACTAGGACAGGGAGGTGAAGGAAAAGCCCCGGTCATGACGGCCGGAAAATCAGGAGGAGGTTCGAACCAAGGAGGAACGAGTGACCGCGAACTTGGTGAAAACGCAGGTGAAGTCCTAAACTTACCTAAAGACTCCCGGAAATCTAAGAAAAGCGGTGGGATGTCCCAATCCCCTCCCCCTGAGTTCAAAAAAATTATGGAAAATTATTTTAGGAGTATAGAAGAATGAAGAGAAAACTTTCGCTTTCACTACTCATTTATTCCTCGCTGTTCTGCCCACTGGTCGGACAGGACCTTTTCGAACAATCAAATGATTTACTCGTTCGAGAGATTGACGAAACATACCGAAAAGGTCTTGAGTTTCTAGCCGAAAGCCAAGAAGAGAGAGGTTACTGGACGGACAGTTCCTATGGTTCCCAACCAGGAGTGGTAGGAATGGCGATCCTCGCCTTTCTAGCCCGCGGTGATGATCCGGAGTTTGGACCCTACCGCATTCATGTCAAAAGAGCCATGGATGCCCTACTCAAAGATCAGAATCAGAAAACTGGTTACATAGGCAACTCCATGTATAATCACGGATTTGCCACTCTTGCATTGGCGGAAGCTTATGGGCTCACCAATGATCTCAGGCTTGGACCTGCTCTCGAAAAAGCGACCAAGTTAATCATTTCCTCTCAAAAATCTAACTCAAAAGGAGGCTGGAGATACAGTCCTGAAAGCCAGGATGCAGACACTACCGTTTCGGGTGCTCAGTTGGTAGCTTTATTTGCGGCCCGAAATGCAGGAATAAAAGTACCCGAAGAGTCCATTGATAAGGGGAAGGCCTTCCTGCTCTCCTGTCAGGATTCAAACGGTGGCTTTGGATACACGACTGCAAGTGGGGCCAATCTGCCCCGATCAGCCATTGGCTCACTCATTTTATCCTTGGCCAAGGACACCAATACGGATGCATACCGCAATTCGGTCGATTACCTCAAGAAAAATTCACCGTTCGGGGACCAGGGTCACAAATACTACAGCCTTTATTACACCTCACAAGCAATGTTCAGGGCGAGCCCATCCATGTGGAACTCATGGAATTCTCAAAACTTCAAACTGCTTCAGTCCACACAAACAGAGAACGGTTCATGGAATGGGAATTACGGAAAGACATTCGCCACTACCGCAGCACTTCTTTCCCTCGCCTTGAATTATCGCTATCTTCCCATTTACGAAAGATGAACCTGCAGATCACTCCTTTTTTAATTTTTTGTTTTTGGATTGGAATCGTTCAATTATTTGCACTCGACCCAGTTACCTCGGACCACTTCCTTTTACCTACCGACTCCAATCAAACAGAACAAATAAAGATCAATCGAATTGGAGAAGAAAAAATTCGCCTCTCTGATGATTCCGAGCTCACTGGATATTTAATTAGACTCGATACCGAGCAAAATTTATTTTGGCAAAATAAATCGATTTCGGGAGAAATTAATTTTGATTATAAATCAGTTTCAAACATTTTTTTTAATCGGTCTAGTCCTCCTAAAAAAGTAATATCCAAAAAAGAAAAGGCACTACGGTTATACTTCAAAAACGGAGATAAGTTGAAATGTAATTTTATTGAATTAACCAAAAATCACCTGCTAGTAGAGACAGGGTTCTCCGATCCGATCAAGGCCCCAATTGATGCTATTCAAAAATTGGAATTTCTTCCCACTACCCATGAATCTCTTTTCGATCCTTCAATGGGAATGGAAAAATGGAAGAAAAGTAATAGTAAATCATGGTCCTATGAAGATGGGGATTTTGTATCCATATTTTCAGGTAGTACCGGCAAGTCACTACCCAGAAAAGATGTCATCGAAATCGAATTTGATGCGGAATGGGAACGGTCTTTTTATCTAGCCTTGAGAATTTTTTCCGATTCCGATGGGTCAAGTTATGGAAATGTTGGCTACCATCTCTCTTTTTCAAATAACAGGATTAATCTACAGGCAAACAAGAGGATAAAAGGCCGAATAATCAGAGAAACGTTAGGCTCATTAATAGTCCAGGAAATGATTAATCAAAAGAAAGTAAACATTTCATTACTGGCACACCGTGGAAAAAAAGAATTTATCATTTTCATCAATGGGAAACAGGTGGCCCATTGGAAGGATTCAACTGAAGATTTCCAACCCGATGGAGATGGGATTCTTTTTATCAATCAGGGTGGAAATTCATATATCCGGCTAAAGGAAGTAAATATTGCCGGTTGGAATGGTTCCTTTTTCCCTTCAAAGGAAAAGGAGATGCCTGCTCCCGAAAATTCAAATTATATTATCTTCACGAACGGTGACTCCACGATTTTGAATTCAATTTCAGGAGAAGAAAATGCCTTTTCTCTCGGTACAAAAAGAGGGATATTCAGTCTTCCCTTGAGCCGTGTTCAAAGTGTTCATTTCAATAAGGAATCTCTCCTGCCCCAAGCCGAAAAATCGAAAGAGCAAATTTTGCTTACTCAATCTCTCGGTCAGATAAGTTGTAATATTTTATCCATTTCAAAGGAGACTTTACATGCTGTTCATCCAGATTTTGGAAAATTCAAGATTTCTCTGGATACTGTTCAACAAATGAAATGTAATCAACATTTACTTAGACTGCGTAACTACTTAGGTAAAATTGATGAAGCCCAAAAAGCCCTCAATAAACAAAACCCGGAACTTGCCCTTTCCATTCTTGATTCCCAACCCAAAGACTTACGATCCTGGTATTGGTCAAGACTTTCGTTTCTCGCCAAATGCATGCAGTCCAAAGAAATCCTAAGTTTTTCCCCACATCCAGAGAAAGGGCTTTTTTCCGTATCCTTCGCAGGTAATGAAGATACGGTTCTTACTCTGTGTAAAGAAGGAGAATATGCCTTGTGGAGCGGGCATGCAAAGTTGGCTTCAGGTTCTTTCTCCGATCCCGCGAAATTCCCCAATGAAGTGGGTCGTTTTTCCAATGAGGCACAACGCGCCGTTACTCTCTCGAATCCCTACTGGATCGGGCAAACAGAAATCACTCAGGAACAATACGAAATTGTCACATCTAAAAATCCAAGTCTCGACAAAAATAGTTCATTCCCCGTGGTATGTTCATGGTTCGACGCACAAAAATTTTGCAAAGAATTAAATAAACAACAAAAACCGCCCACGGGGTATATTTGGAGATTGCCCACAGAGACCGAGTGGGAACATGCCTGCCGTGCCGGCAGCGATGGCCCCTACTGTGAAAGTATAGTAGGACCAATGAACCACGATGTGGAACTCAGTGAAAAACACCTTGATCAATACGGCTGGTTTGCCGGTAATTCCGGAAATAAGATTCATCCAGTTAAACAAAAGCTTCCAAATTCACTTGGACTTTATGACATGCATGGAAATGTTTGGGAATGGTGTCTCGACTCAACACAGAGTGAAAAGGTAAATATGCTTGAACAACGAGTTTCGGGGGAAATTAATCCTTTCTCTACCACCGGAAATTGGAAAACCTTACGCGGCGGTTGTTACGATGTAAAGGCTGACCGTTGTCGTTCAGCTTATCGGGGAGCGAATGCACCTTCAATTGTACAGGGTGACCGTGGATTCCGTATCGTTCTAGGTCCGATTCTTAATTACGAAGGAAATTCAACCAGAAATGAATTTTCCAATAAGACTATAGGCTTCGATCAATTCAAACTTACTCTTCTCCCTATTTTACCAAAAACTTTTTTGATGGGAAGTCCGGGTATGCTATCCTCACCCAAGGCAATCACCCGGGCATTTGGAAATGAATTCATTACCGGTTCGAGTGATGGAGTAGTAGGAATTACCGATTTTTCAGGTCGACCGTTGGAGCAAATTGCCGACCTCAATTCATCGATTACCAGTATTGATGCAACCACAGATAAGCAGTGGATCCTTGCGGGGTGTGCAAATGGAGAGGTGTACTTGTTTGATGGAAAATCACTGAAATTAAAACATAAGCTCACGCAGCATACCTTCGCGGTAACCAGTTCGGTATTTGCTCCGAACGGTCGGAGTTTTTCGACTTCTGGGTTGGATGGTAAATTGCATACTTACCGCCTGCCCAAAGCAGATAAAAAATGGTCGGTCTACGGAACCGATCACAATACCAGTTTCGATTTCCTCGAATACAATTCTGATGGGTCGAGAATTCTGACATCCGGGTTGGGCGTGCTTCCCAAATTATTTAATGCTCATAACGGAAAGGAAATTAAGTTAAACCCATTTCCGTATATTGGATGCGTGAAAAGCCGATTTTTTCCGAATGAGGAATCTTTTGTCTCTGTCACGCAATCGGGAATGTTGCTGTTTACCGAAACTAGCCGCGGACTGGTTTATCAGATTGTAAAATTAAACCTGAAAAACATTATTGATTTTTCATTCTCCCCCTATGGAAAAAGAATCATTTTCTCGACAAGTGAAGGAATTTGTTCAGTTAGAAAGACTCCCATCATTAATAATATTTGTATTCAGGACGAAACGAAAGGATTCAAACAATCTCCCGATTTCTTCTTTGCTTTAGCCGATAAAACTGAACCCTATTCAAAACAACTGCCAGACTTCCTCACAGATCTTGACGCTCCTGTTGAACCTGACTTTTCAAAAAAAGGATATCGACTTTCCCCCGATAAAAAGCTCGTACTGACAACACTTGATGGAGCCCTGCGATTGTGGTGTTTTGAAACGGGTCAGTGGATCTCTACTCTTGGAGATCAACTTATTTCTCCGTTTGTTGATTGCGCATTTTCACCCGACGGAAGCCTTATCGTAGCAAAGCTTAAAACGAATGAATTGCTCATTTATCCTACCACTATTCCTCCTGCTTTGAGTAGTCCTGAATATAAAGTATTTAACCAAGTCGAATCTTGGTTTGATTAACTTCATAAAATCGAAAATTTATTTTAAGGTTGTATCGAGATTTGCAAGTGATACCTATTAATCATTGCCCAATCTTTGCTCAAATAATTTTACTACAGTGAAAACAAAAGTTTGCTTACAATTCGTATCTGTTTTTGGACTTCCTTTTATTTTTTTCTTGTTACTAGGTTGCTGGGGAAGTTCCCCCACTGCATTGCCTGATGCTCCCCCACCCTATCCGGACTCACCGTTTCCACAAGGAAGTCAAACTGGTACTTATTCCCCACCACCTTCGCCAGACCCGTACGGTAGAAACTACGAAAATAGAGAAAAAACAAGAGCTCGGGACTACTCAAAAAAGAATTCAGCCTCAAAGCAGTCTCGCCCCTATGACAATCTTTATAGCATTGAAGCGATTGGTACTATTTGGGTTTTAATACAAGATAAATTCGGTAATGAGTTACAATGGGTAAGCTTAATGGCAGGGGACAAAATCCCCATAAATCATAATGGTCCACTCACTATCACATGTTCATCAGGGGAGTCGCTTAAAATTACCGACCCTATGGGCAAACTCTTTAAACCAGCAGGTTTAAAAAAAGGGATTACAATAGTTCGCCTGCCTTAATTAAAATTGATCGAACAAGAATTCAACTTGTTTGATTAATTTTTCGGAAATCAAAATTTAAATATTTTCTTGGTGTTTTGTTCCTGTAAAAGCTCAGGAGGCAATTGCTCTAGTCTAATATTTACATAAGCACAAAGTCCTTTGAGAAACTTAAAGGAAATTAAACTCCACCCATACACTTCGTCGGTTGTTTCATCAAATACTGGTCTTCGATAATCCCAAAGATAACCATTTCCTCCATCTAAGCTTTTACCGTCCGGTTCTCCCATTAGTTCCTGAATTTCAATTCTATTTCTCCCTAAGGATAAAGCCTCCAAATTACTTTTTCGATAGACAACCTTATACTCTGGCTTTTCCAATTGGACTGCTTGGGGTTCCGCAATGTTTTCTCTAGATTGATTACCCACCGAACGGTTGTATTCAACCTGCGTACAAGATCCAACGACAAGTAGACAAGTGAAAACAAAAAAAGGATAAATCAAAAATTTCATTATCTACTGTAAATAAACAATATGATTAAGGGCAACATTGGAAAATTGCCAAAAAATTAAGATTTAGGAGGCTTTATAGTGATTAAAACCTAAATTAAATTGGCGGAGAGAACGGGATTCGAACCCGTGGAGGGACTATTAGCCCCTCACCGGTTTAGCAAACCAGCGCATTCGACCACTCTGCCATCTCTCCTAATAATATTTTGATAAACTTTTATCAGTTGCAATGCAATGAGAATAAATTTTGTAGAATAAGAGGTTTACTTATGCGCATTCATAAGCTGTAAAGTTTTCAAGTTCTTTTTCGCAATTTCATCTCCACCTTGAGCAGCTCGGGAAAACCATTCAAGTGATTTTTGGGTATCTTTTTGAACTCCTTTGCCCCGTAAATACATAATGCCTAGGTAGCGAGCAGATTCTGGATTTCCACGATTAGCAGACTGAAGAAATAATGGATAGGCACGACTCGGATCAACACTTACACCGCGCCCAAAATAATACTTCTTCGCCATTTCCAAATCATCGTTAGGAATATTGGACGATCGTAATCTTGATGTAGGTTTCAGTTGAGTTGGAGAAGGTGAAAAAGAGGAATCTGGTAATTCTGGCGGCTTAGGCAAAACAGAAGGTTGATTATCAGATTTCACATTATCATAAATCGAGGGCAATCGGTTAAGAGTCGGTTTAAATTCAGTAGTTGCAGTTTCAGCTGTGCTAATTATCGAAGGATCCGGAGGTAAAGGAGGCGGTTCATTATAGGAGGGATTAGTAGGTGAAGGAACCGAATTATCAGACTGCTGCATTAAAGATTGAGTATTTCCAGTCGTTTGGTTCGCCAAAAGTTGTTCGTATTCATAAATTTTTTCCGAGGCATTTTCTCGATCTTGCAGAAGAGCCAAATTCGCATAGCGAAGTGCGAGATCAATCTTTGCAGGTCCAGTCAGACCGTAGGCATAAAAATGGGCCACAATTAATTGAGAAGTGGTATACCCACGGTCGGCGGCAGCTTGAAAGTGAACTAAGGCCATTTTGTAGTCCTCCTCAACCCCAATTCCTTTAAAATAGCACCTCCCTAAAAAGTGATGAGCTGCAGGAAGTTGCTTTTTGGCAACTTCTTCAAGAATCGAAACACCTCCAGGTAAGTCTTTTCCAATATTAATATTTTGACCTCCAATTGCATTGGCATGAAGTTTAAGTAAAGCATGTTGCACCGAAGCGGGACCATAGCCTACTATTGATGCACTCGCATAGTGTTTCGCTGCAAATTGTAGGTCTGCACTTAGATTGGGTTCCACCTCTTCCGCTGTAAATATCTCCGCGAGTACATAAGATGCGATTGGGTCACCAGAATTTGCATTTTTTACCACCATACCATCCGGGTCTTTAAAGACATTATTATAGTAGCTATTCACTTTTTCTGCATTGGGTCCGAGAGGTGGAAACCGATGTAGATAACCGATCGTGAAAAGACCGAGCCAATGATTAGTTTCTGTGGATAAATTTGCCCAATAGCTCGCTTTATCAAAAGAAATTTCTAAGCCTTTATCCCCGTGAATATAACAAAGAGCCAAAAATGCCTGGGCATAGGAGTCTCCATCTTGAGCACTCGACTCTAAGTTTTTTAAGTCTGACTCCATCCATTTGCTTCCTTCATTTCCAGAAAGTAAAATGGGTCCAAACAATAGATGAATTAAAAGAAGAATTTTAGGAATGTAGTGCATTGGATATTTTCGACATTTTCTACTTTTTACCTGTAAGTAGGCAAGCTTACTATTTTGAACGCTTTTCAAATTGCTTGCGAGGAAAGAGATAAATTGTTTAACCTTCTGAATCTGCTTTCAACTTTACTCTATCTATGGACTTATCTGATCACTCCCCATCAACCCTGCGTAACCCAGGAAAAGAAACTATTAGGCAATTTGTTATTTATGCCGAAAATAAAGTCGGTTGGCTAAACGACTTTCTTGGCATGTTAAAATCACAGGACATTCATGCCCTGGCGATTTCAGTACTGGACACTACTGATTCAGCCGTTATTCGCCTGGTAACGAATTACCCGAAGGAAACTGCACAACTTCTAAAATCTCGCTCCATCAGTTTTACCGAAAGGAATATTATAGCGGTTGAGATTCAGAATGAAGACTCCCTTCATTTAATAACCCAGTCGCTACTTCACGCAGAAATTAATATCCATTATGTCTACCCCTTTCTTCACCAGCCTAATAATAAGCCGGTACTAGCCTTGGCCATGGAAGACGAAGATATAGGAGAAGAAGCATTGCAAAAGCACGGAATGCGGGTGCTCTCGCTTGATGATTTTACTCGTTAAAGTTGCTTAATAGAGCAGATAAGGCTTAACGGTAGTCTTAAATTGTGCGGAATAAGCATTCCACTCGGCGAGGAATAACTTAGTGTTCACTTGCCCCCCTTCTTTTTCCAAGGCATTCCACCAGGTCTGCGAGCCTACATGTTTATTAAATAGTGCGATTTCTGACTCGCTCGCTTGAGTAAATGGGCTAGGCGTCTGCCATAAGGCAGAAAGTTGCATCATGTAAAAGGGAAGTGCAGTGGGTTGCCAGGAGCTCCAATCGTTAATTATGATATAAACTCCTTCAATCGATTCGCCGTCTGCTTTTTTTATAGTTTTTACCTGAAAAGAAAGTCCAGGAATTTGAAATCGATCTAATTCCGATTTGAGAACAGACGCTTTTTTGCCTTCGTAAGTCAAAAAACGAAAAGGATGTTCCGTACCAATACCGTGTTTAAATTTTCCCATTTGTGCTCCAAGGCCAGTCATAGGGTAACCTGCCACGGAGTCTAAAGTTGGGATATTGGGTGAAGTAGGATGCCAGGAAAGACCAGTTTGTGGCCAGGTCATTTGTCGAGTCCAACCAATCATTGGCACGATAACCAATTTTCCTTTTTTGCGATTCACCTCCTCGGTCTTCAGAACACCAGACACTTTTTTGGACCACAAAGCCAATTCACCGATTGTCATCCCATGTACAAAGGGGATTTGAAATGCACCCACATAACTCATACAAACTTCATCCATAGAAGGTCCGGCAACCTTTTCCCCTCCCAGTGGGTTTGGTCTATCTAAGATCACTACCTCGACTCCTTCCTCAAAGCAGGCTTCCATAACATATCTCATGCAACTGATATAGGTATAGCATCGAACCCCGACATCTTGCAGGTCAACGACTAAGCTATCAATTTCACTCAGCATTTTTTTCGTGGGTTTACGAAATTTTCCATACAGAGAAAAAACAGGCAATCCTGTCTTTTGATCTATTTTATCGTCTACTGGAACAGACGCTTTTTCGTCGCCATAAATACCATGTTCTGGCCCAAATAAAGCGACTAAGTTGACATCAGATGAGCGAACAAAAACATCCACAGTACTTTCGCCCCTCCCATTTTTTCCTGCCGGGTGAGTTAATAAACCAACTCGCTTTCCTTGAAGAACGGAAAATTTACTCTCTTCCAAGTAATCAATTCCCAATTGAATAGATGGTTCTCTGGCAAAGGATTCGATGCATACCAATAAAAATAGAAAAACTAATTTAAAAAGTGTAATGCCGGAGATCAGTGATTTTTTACTCATTTGAATAGGTTTGATAATTAATGATTATTTAGTAATTTGCGGCTTCTTGTAAAGCTTTGCCAGCACATTGTAGGAAAAAATAGAAATAACCCCAAAGAAAACTCCGATCACTGCTCCACCTACAAACATTGGAGGAAAAGTATCGAGCAATTCCCAAAGATCATTGAGTTTGAAATTCGACCAGTCGTACTCGGAGCTTAAAAGGGGATTTTTCTTACTTTTAAATCCAGCTAGCTCTAAAAGTATTCTTCCAATCTTATAATCAGCAAAGTAAATGGGCCCCATCGTGAAAGGATTTGAAATCCATTGTAAAGCCACAATAACGGGCAGATTAGCACGGGTAAATAGAGCGAGGAAAAATACAATCAGCATTTGAATACCCACTAGGGGAGAAAATGATATTACCATTCCCCAAAAGAGGGCTGGCTTGATTGCCTTTCCTTTAAATGACCATAGGTAAGCTCTTTTATAAGCTGTTTCTGCGAACCATTTTAAAACAGGATAGTTATGAATATTGGATCGCCTGGGAAGTGGACGCATCCAACGCTTGAGTCGACGAATACGTTTAAATCGTAATTCTTGTGCTTCTTGAGATTCAGTAGAATTCACTGATGGAGGGATAAATAGTAGTTTAATTTTTGTTGAAATAAATCGGATGCATTGAGTAAATTTTCTTCTAAAGTGAATTGATCATTCCCGAATGCCTCGATTTTTAAATTAGAAAATTCATTCATACATTTCTTCTTCGCGTCACTATCTACTGAACCTGCTAATAAAATTACATTTTTATTATACCTTGAAGCCATTCGAATGATTTCATAGGGCCCTTTTCCCATTAGTGATGTTTGATCAAATCTTCCTTCTCCAGTTAAAATTAAATCTGCATTTTGAATCGATTTTTCTAAATCAAACCACTTAGAAACAAAGGAAAATCCCGGCACAAACTTAGTATCATATGCGACGCTTAAGCCATACCCAATTCCTCCTGCTGCACCTGTTCCTTCTTCCTCCCTAAAAACCAATGGCTTTTCAAAGGTTTCCGCCAACCGTGCAGACATTATATCCATATTGCTTTCCATTTCGTCTCTTCGACTTATAGATAGTCCTTTTTGGGGACCAAATTGAAAGGTGGCTCCCCCCTCTCCCAATAATTGATTAGTCACATCGCAGGCAATACGAATGGATGGGAGTGTTACAAGTTTCTCAGGGCAAATAGTTTGTATTCTACCCCAACTTTCTGGGTTAGGGAAAAAAATAGGTTGATTTTCTTGGTCTAAAAACCGAACCCCTAAACTTCTCAGTGCACCCAAGCCCATATCATTTGTCGCACTTCCACCAATCCCTAAAATTATTGCACTTACCTTTAAAGAGGCAACTTCAGCAAGTAACTGCCCTACCCCAACCGTTGAAGTTAACCATGGATTTCGCTTTTCTGGTGGTAAGTCAGATAAGCCAGCAATTGAAGACATTTCAATTACTGCATAGTTACCATGGTCCGGTAAATCTGCAAACTCGCGAAGATTGGGTTCCAATTTGTCAAATGGAACAATTCCAATTCTTACTTCTTTTTCCTCCCCAATTGAATCGGAAGCCAAAATTGAATGATAAGATCCCCTTTTTTGCTCGGTTAATAACTGAGCAAATCCTTCCCCGCCATCAGTTAATGGGGAACACTCAATTTCATGGCTAATAGGTTGTGTGGAAACTACTTTTTGAGCAAGTGCACAGATTTCCCGGGCAGACAGGGAATCCTTGCATTTATCAAAAGCCGCAAGGATACGCATGATATTAACTACCGAATTTCATTATTGGTAGACTCATCAATCAATTTAAAGTTTTCTACATGATAAGTTTCTGCTGCCTCAAAAGTTAATTTCAATCCATAATTTCGCTCCATTCGATCAATCAATTTTGAATCAGGACCCCGAAAGCGTCGTAAAGTGCTAGGATGAAGGAAGATTTTTAAAATCGCTTCTTTTTCAATATTTTCTTCCCTTAATCGACGTACAACGCTGGTAATCTTTCTTTGAATTTCGATACTGACTGCCCGGGGAGATTTAACAATTCCACGACCGGAACAATAAGGGCACGATTCGTAAATTCCACTTGAATTACTTTCATCATGTCGCTGGCGGGTAATTTGCATAATTCCCAATTGAGAGATGGGGAGAATGTTATGCTTCGCCTTATCATCCGCCATAGAAGATTTCATTTTTTGGAAAACCTTTCTTTGGTCCCCCTTATTTTTCATATCAATGAAATCAATAATTACCAAACCACCCAAGTTTCGCAGTCTCATTTGACGACAAACCTCTGCTGCAGCTTCGATATTGGCCTGTAAGATGAAATTCTTTCCGTCTTTTCTATCTCCTTTATGACTACCGGTATTTACATCAATTGATACCAGTGCCTCCGTTTCTTCCATTACTATCTCACCACCGGAAGGGAGTAAAACTCGTCGCATAAATGTCTGCTCAACTTGACGCTCCACATTAAATCGTTCGAAAATGGGGATTTCTTCATCAAAATGAGTAACTTTTGATTTTGATTTGGGAGAAATTCGCTGAATCGTTTCGATAAGTCTTGTGTAATCCTCTTTTCGGTCAATTTGCACACGATCAATGTCATCTGTGAGAAAATCGCGTGCCGTTAACCCGATTAAATCAGGTTCTTGATATAAAAAGCACGGGCTATCCTGAGACTTCATCTTTGCTTCAATTTCATCCCACTGTTGAAGTAAAAGATGCAAGTCTCGGTCGAAAAATCGCTCCGGTTTATTCTGGCCGGCTGTTCGTATAATTACTCCCATTCCTTCTCGCAGAGAAAGATTGCTGATAATACGCTTCAAGCGACTCCTCTCTGCTTTGTCATCAATTTTTCGCGATATCCCACATTGTCCGGCATAGGGCATCATAACTAAAAACCTACCTGCTAATGATAGATTGGTAGTGGTTCGTGGTCCCTTACTCCCAATCTGCCCTTTGGTAATTTGCACAATAATTTCTGAACCGACTGGAAAAACTTTGGGAATTTCCTGAATGGATTTTGCCTCTACCCGATTGTGTGGAGTCTTTCTCTTATTTTCTCGAACGATTTCAATTGAGGGGTCGTTATTGGCACCGGGAAGCATATCCCAATAATGTAAAAACGCATTTTTTTCCTGGCCAATGTTGACAAAAGCGGCCTTCAGTCCAGGTTCTAAGTTTTGAACTTTTCCCTTAAAAATTGCTCCCACCATTCTCTCTTCGTCAAGGCGTTCCACATCAAAGGCCTGTAAAACACCATTCTCAATTAAGGCCACTCGCCTCTCAAGAGCCTCAGTATTGATAATTAATTCTTTATAATCCTGCTTTGTTTCTCTACGAAAAAAAGCGAGTATTCTCTCACGAATCGGGCGTTTTTTAGCTCGCTCTATCGCTTCTTCTCTTAACTTGCATTTATCAATAGAGATAGGTGCAGGCTCCATGGGGGGCAAAGTCAGATCATTTTTGTCTGCCTCAAGCTTTTTTTTCTCTGCTTTCTTGTTGGATCTTCTTCGCTTTGAATAATTAGGTCTACGTTTGGTATTTCTGGCCATTTTTATGATGGATAGAAAACCCGATCGTCCACAGAGTAAAATGTAAGAATGCTAAATTAAGCTTCTTAATCATCTAAATTCCTTTCTGTGTCGATAAACACTCTGAACCAACCCAAGTAAGATAAAACAGGAAATCAAAAATGACCCCCCGTAACTAAGAAAAGGCAACGGTAAACCAGTAATTGGAGTAATGCCAATTGTCATGCCAATGTTAATAAAAACATGGGTCATTAATAGGACAGAAACTCCTATTGCAAGCATTGCCCCAAAACGATCGGACGCCTTGGAAGCTACCTTTAAACAACCAAAGATAAGAAGGAAGTATGCAGCAATTGCTGTCATTCCCCCTACAAATCCAGATTCTTCTGCTAGCACCGCAAAAATAAAATCGTTGTGTGCGACGGCAGAGGGTAGATATCCTAACTTTGCTTGCATGCCATTACCCAAGCCTTTGCCAGATATTCCACCGGTGGCAACAGCAATGAGAGCTTGGATTCGATTCCAATTTGCTCCAATTCCATTTGGGTCCATGACTTCTGGTGCTAGAAAAGTGAGGATGCGTTTACGTTGATAGTCCTTGAGTGGTATGAGAGTTGTATCCTCATAAGCAACAATTGCTTCATTTGGATGCGGGTTCTCGGATTTATATTGATAATAACGAAAAACGTCATAACCCAGCACACCAATTATCACTACAAACAGAAGAGCTGTAGCAACAAAAAACCGATAAGGTATGCGGGCGACGTACAAAATTGAAAATGCTATTGGTGGAAAAACTAATGTTGATCCTAAGTCAGGTTGCTTGAAAATCAAGAACATTGGACAGACAAAGCAAAATCCAAGTTTACAAATTCCCTTAAAAGAGTCTTTTAAATTTCCGATTTCCGACCTCGCCATAATACTGGCACCAAGAATCAGGGTCACAATTTTTGCAAATTCGGATGGCTGTATTTTAAATAGTCCTAAATCTATCCACCTCTGTGCCCCGTATTTTTGGGGCCATAAAAAGACAAGTACCAGAGAAATAACTCCCAATACATAGATAATATGAGCAAATCGCATCCAAAAATGATAATCCACGACAGAGACAATTACATAAATTGAAAAACCAATAATAACCCAAATCACCTGCATTTGCCATTGATTACCTCCCGTGTAGGCCTGAGCAGATCGTATAAAAAGAATGCTCATTGTACAGAGGATTATTAAACTAACCGGAGAGAACATTTCCCACTTGCTTTCAGTCTCTAAGAGATCATCTCTTTTATTGGTACCGGAAGAAAATATTCCTCTTGTTTTCAAGTCCATGGGTCGAGCTTAACGTTAGGGTTCTAAGGAAAGAAAATGAGCTGTTATTTCTTTCCATTCTTCCTCCAGGCTTTCATCTTGCTTAACCGGGCGTGTCGCCCGATTGTACCAATAGGCAGCATTACCTAAATCTCCCTCCAATCGATGGAGGTATGCATGTACCCAATCACCCAGTATAGTACCTTCTTCTTGGGCAATGTCATGTGCTTTTGCCCAATCTCCCTTTTGGACCCACCACAATGCTTTCAAACAATCAGAATAATGAGATTGAGGCTCAGAACAGGAGGAAATATTCCTTACAAATTCATCGAGCTTGATCATTTAGGTTGTTCACTGATGTTAGTAATAGAAAATATTGAAAAGAATTTCACTAGGGAAATTTTCAAATTATAAACTAATTTATCTAGAAACACCTCGAAGAAAAAGAATCAAGCTGTTACACCGCGCTCCCAAGCCGTCTCCATCGAGTACCGATTGAAACACTATATTGAAACTTTCTTCTATGTTCACGAATGACAAAAGGTAGTTCTACTTTTTTTTCCAATTCAAAATATGGCTTCAAGCATTCCACCAGTTTTTGCTCCGAGTCACCAGAACCGATCCAATTTTCTCTCGGTGTATATTCATTCAACCAGGTAAATGGGGTGGCTAAAAGAAGTTGCCCGCCCGGCTTCACTAATTGTGGAAGTCGATTTAAAAAAAGCGAGGGATCCGGTAATCGACAGATCAAATTGGCTGCATGAACCAAATCAAACTCTTTTAGCTCGGAGGGTAACGAACAGGCATCTGCAACAAAAAATGAAATCTCCTTGCTCGGGTCATACTCTACTTTTGCGACTGCTTTTTGATAGCTGTCCCCTTCCTCTAAATACTCATAAGGGAGTTCCTTATTATCAATTAAAGATCGAGCTGCTGAAATAAAGGAATGGGACAGGTCACAGCCCGCCACTTCGTCACAAAAGCTCGCAATTTCAAATGTAGAACGACCCACGGAACAACCGACATCAAAGGCACGAGTAGTAGTCGAAGAGGGAAGTGAACTGTGGTCGATAAGTTCACGAACAGTACGCACGGGAAACCGAAGACCATTCTGAGGGCCATCCGACCAAGGCATTAACTGATCATCCGATCCGTAGTGAAACAATAAGTATTCACCAAGCAGCTTATTCGACTCGTAAGTGTTATCCATTTTTTTATGAGTTTAACGCATTCGACTCAGCAATCTTGGCAAACTGAGCCTTCAGGCTTGGGTATAAAGATTTATAAATAGGATAATTTCGCTTGTAGGTTTCCAGGTTCGGACCAGGATCCACTGTTTCAATTTTTTGAATAAAAGAGCTACAAGCCTCTTGCACGGTGCCAAATCCACCTACTCCAACCGCGGCAAGTATTGCCGCACCATAAGCTGCACCTTCTAATGCATTCACCATTGCACAAGGAGTGGCAAAAATATCGGCAAGCATTTGTTTCCATAACGCTGAGCGCGAACCGCCCCCAGAAAGTATAATTTCATTTGGATTAACACCCAATTCTTGCATCATGGATAACGAATCATTTAAACCATAGGAGACTCCCTCCAAAACAGCCCGGGTATGATGTTTTTTTTGATGGCGTAAACTCATACCGATAAAGCAACCCCTTGCATACGGGTCTGGATGGGGTGTTCTTTCGCCCGATAAATAAGGAAGAAAAAATAAACCCTCTGAGCCCGCAATTACCTGCTGGGCTTCTTTAGTAAGAGTTTCATAAGCATTCGCACCGCCCTCCTTTTCTATTCTTTGCTCCTCCATTCCAAATTGATTCTTATACCACTGAAAAGAACCTGCTGCAGATAGCATCACTCCCATTACATGCCATTTCCCAGGAACCGCGTGACAAAATGCATGTAATTTACCATTAGGCTCAACGCGGTATTCGTCGCTTTGGGCAAACACAACACCACTCGTTCCCAATGTGACAGAAACTTTGCCCTCTTCCACAATTCCTGAGCCAACAGCTTGAGCCGCACAATCTCCACCACCCGCCACTACAGGGGTTCCTTCAAGCAGACCAGTTAAGGTTGCTGCTTCCGCGGAAATTTTGGCGGAAACTTCAGTTGATTCAGTAACTTCCGGCATCCAAGAGATTGGCCATCCCATGCAATCAAACATTTCTTGTGACCAAGTTCTCTTTCCGACATCTAGTAGAGAGGTTCCTGAAGCATCCGAAACATCAGAAAAAAAGGAACCGGTTAATTTGTAACGAATAAAATCTTTTGGTAAAACTACCTTATCGATCAAAGCAAAAAGGTCTGGTTCGTTTTTTTGGGTCCACAAGATCTTGGGAGCAGTAAAGCCAGGCAAAACGGGATTACCGGTAATACTAAGAATTTTCTTTTGCCCAACTCGTTCGGTAATTTCGTCACACTCCAAATGAGATCGTTGGTCATTCCACATGATACAGGGCCTTAAAACGGAACCTTCTTTGTTCATTGCTACCATACCATGCATTTGGCCGGTAAGTCCAATTCCAGCTATTTCACTAGACTGAACTTTTAAGAGTAGTTCTTTAATTGCTTGTTGCGTTGCTTCCCACCAATCCAGTGGATCGGCCTCGGCCCAAAGTGGTTTTGGGGTTTGAAAAGAGTATTCTGGCACAGAGGTTTTAATTACCCTTCCACCACTATCAATAAGCAATGCCTTAACCGAAGATGTTCCTATATCAATTCCTATATAATACATGTCACAACCCAATTAAATTACTACTGCTTTGGCAATGAGAATGGGCATAAATCAATAAAATTGATAACCATTCATCACAGGATTCACCTTGACAGAATCGAAAAATTATTAATTTTTGGGGGAGTTGTTCATCAACACTTTAACCAAAAACTATAATTCAAGCTTAAGAAAATAGCCGTCATGAAAAACTTTCTAACTCTCGTAAGCATTCTTTCATTAGCACTCTTCGCATCGTGCGGAGGCGGAGCAACTGAAGGAGAAGATTCAAACGCAACTGATGCAAACCCAACTGATGCCGCTTCGCCAGCATCTGAGTAAATTTTATACAAGAAATTGAAAAAAAGATCACCTTTTGAGTGGTCTTTTTTTTGGCTTCCTGAGAATTACTGAGAAGAAACCTTTTTTTCAGTGGGGAAGTCAAAAGGAAGCTCGGATGTCACCTGTCCGGTCGCTGCCCACTCGGTCCCTCTTCGCAACACTTCTTGAAAGCCAATGCATTTCATGGAATAATCTGCATGCCCCATAGGTGTATGGAAGACTCGACCTTTTCCATAAGAAATTGTCATAATCATGGGTTCATGCTTTTTACTCTTCTCACTGTAAGCAGTGGCTAAGATCTTTACTTTTTCAGCCGGTCCACGCAGGGAATCATAAAGTTCATCTTTACTGTGTAACCACTTTTTTGGCATCCCTTTAGTAATTGAATGTTTAAAATCGCGAACCTGTACTATAAATTCACTCTGAGGACCATGACTTCCCCCACGACCCGGTCTTGGATCTCTGACCAATTTTCCAAAATCATTAAAAAACAGATACGGTCCTGATTTCTCATTGCGCCCACCCCAACCTCCAAGTCCAATCATTTGATTGTATTCTTTCCATTGACCAAATGCATTATTGGCGGCATGAACCACCACAAAAGATCCGCCCTCTTGTACATAATTTATTAAATTTTCCTGCACTTCCTTTGGCCACATTTCCCCGTTGTAATTACTAAGGGTGACATCATAGGAACTAAAATTGGGATTCCACTCTTCCCAATCTAAGGGAGTTGAATTCTTGGCTGGAGAAGTTGATACAGAGACTAAAAAGTTACCTGAGCTTTCTAATGCGTCAACTAATACAGGAGTTGTTGCTTTCCAATTATGATTATTCTGTCCGTCTAAGAGTAAAACTTTTATCTTGGAATACGCAGAACTGTAAAAAAGAAGCGTTAATAGTAAAAGGTAAACGGTTTTCAAATAATTCATCATAATTCAGTTGTTTTGACCTTTGTCATCAATTTCTTTTTCCATCAATCTAATTTCATCCATATCGACAAATTTACTTTTACCTCCCGTCATTGCTGCAATTTCCTCAAGGGGTAATTTGGCACCAGCAGGAGCACCGTATCCTATCGTATAAATTTTAGTACGTCCCTTTTTCTTTTTTATAATATCAACTCCTTGAAATTCCTTTTTCGAGGAACCATCTGTCATGAAATAAATAACATCCGGCTTGGGGTTCATGTAAAAAGCCCATTCGAAAGAATTATCCCATACAGTCCCAAGGGTAAGCGGCGTATCATGAACTGCCTTGATTAGTTTCTTTTTAACAGAAGGAGTAACGGGTGACCACTTGGGTCGAACTGGATTATATCCATCATTAGCTTTCCATCCGGAACCGTTAGATCCACTCCAATTTTTATGCAATGCATTGGCATCTTCTCCTGCTACCCAAGTAGGTCCGGAAAAAAAGATAACCGACACGGAACCCACAGCAGGCAGTTTTTCAATTGCTTTACTTAACTCGCTTCTCATCACTTTGTCTCGCCCCCTCATCGAAGCGGAATAATCAATAATGAAGAGAATCTTATTTGCTTTAGACTTCACTCCCATAAAATTAGATGCAAAGGCTTTGTTAAGAACGGACATATCCACATTCACACTCACATCGCCCATGTTTCCCATTGGGCTCATGGCAATTGCAGGATTAAGGGATTGTGTTTCAATATCAACAATCGGAGCAGCAATTTCTGAAATGGCCTTAGCTTGAAAAGTAAACTTCTGTGATGGCTTTGCCTGCTTTTGCCTCTGCATTAATCTAACTTTTTGCTCCTGCTTCTTGGGTGCCGTGGTGGGTTGTCCGGCATCCGAAAAATCTGATCCCGCATCGTCACTAAGAGGAAGACCCATCATCATGTTCCAAAAAATAGAAAATGTGCAGACCATAAAAAAGAGAGCGAGAAGCAAACTGTTAAGTAATCGGTAATCCCGTAAATACTTAGAGAAGGCACTTTCCAAAGGGACTGTTTCCTGGCGTAGTGTTTCCGTTATCTCTAAGTCGGTCATGGGGCGAATGCGATTGAAGCTCTCATCGTAATTAATATTAGTAGAACTTATCTAACACAATTACAGCCTTATACTTAAGGCAAGGCATTTATTTCACATAAATGCTAATCTGAAAATTGGGCACGTAAAGTTAATCAAAATAAAGACTAGAGGATTCGGCATAGAATAGTAAGGTTCATCTACTAATATTCTGCTAATAGTTCCTATTTCTGGACAAAGAAATTACAGAATTTCTTTAATCAAATGACCGAAGACTTCAGTTAGTCTCATATCCCTGCCACCAAAGCGAAAAGTGCTTTCAGTGTGCTCGACACCCAGTAAATGAAGCATGGTGGCGTGCAGATCATGAATTTCATAACGATTTTCCACTGCCTTGTATCCAAACTCATCAGTCGCTCCAACAGTTATTCCAGGCTTTATTCCACCGCCTGCAAACCAGGTTGTGAATCCAAAGGGGTTATGATCTCGCCCATTTGATCCTTGGGCAAATGGGGTACGACCAAACTCCCCCGTCCATACAACCAGGGTGTCATCCAACATACCTAATTTCCTAAGGTCGCGAATGAGTGCGGCAATCGGTTGGTCAACGGATTTACAATTCTTACCGTGACCATCCACTAACCCACCGTGCTGGTCCCATCGGTCTCCGTTCCCCCCTGGACAGGTCAGTTCAATGAACCGCACGCCCCGTTGAACCAACCGACGAGCCAATAGGCATTGCATCCCAAAGGTCCGGGTATTCTTAAAATCCGAATCCATACCGTATGAGTTCTTGACCACATCAGATTCACCGGTCAAATCCATCAACTCCGGAACTGATGTCTGCATTTGATAGGCAGTCTCGTAATTCTGAATCGCGGCTTCCACTTGCGGGTCAAAACCCATCTCCTGCAAGGAAGAGCTATCCAAATCTGACAGCAGAGATAGTTTATTTCTCTGTAATTCAGCCGATTTCTCCTTCGGTTTGATATTAGCAACTGGTTCATTTTGAGGAAGAAAAACTGATCCTTGATAACTGGCCGGTAAAAAACCGGAACCAAAACAATCCAATCCTCCAGGAGGAATTAAGCCTCCATTTAAAACCACGAACCCGGGTAAGTTTTGATTCTCTGTTCCCAAGCCGTATCCAAACCATGCCCCCATACTGGGACGCCCTTGAAACCCGCTTCCGGTATGCAGAAAATAGTTGGCAGAAGTATGTTCGGAAAAATTGGATGTCATTGATTTCACCATCGAAATCTCATCGATCACATCGTCCTGTGCAATATGTGGAAAAAGATCGGATACCCAGTGTCCACTCTGCCCTCTTTGCTTAAATTCCCACGGGCTCTTTAATATTTTACCGATATTATCAAATTGGGTGGGTGCTAATTTTCCAATTACTTCGCGAGGGTCCTTCCCGTTATATTTTTCCAAGGCTGGCTTGTAATCAAAAGTATCCACATGGGAGGGGCCACCGTCCATGTAGAGAAAAATCACATTTTTAGCCCGTGGTGTAAAATGTGGCTTCTTGGGCGCCAAGGGGGAAGCCAGTGAATCATTGGACAGAGCGGAAAAAGCGAGTCCGCCAAATCCCATGGCACAGGATTGAAGCATGGACCTACGGGACAATGGAGTATTAAATTGGTTACAATGCATGGCTTGGAAGTTTAGTTGAGAAAAAGGAATCCTTTTGAATTAATCAGGACATGGGCTAAATCGGCCCAAACATGCTCGGTAAGGCCCCCATGTGCTTTCGTTTGAGTCTCTAAAAATGCGAGAAGTTTTCCTTGAGCTTTTTGGCTTGGAGGTTTCCCCGTTATCATCTCAAAAAGACTA
>CAJQKB010000026.1 GCA_905478775.1 uncultured Opitutales bacterium
AATGATTACACAGCTCAATGACTGGAAGGCCGAACTGGAAAAGCCCCGCTGGGATGAGGCTCAGGTATGGTTCCGCACGCACAGCAAAAACCACATTCGGATTATTGAGGGCGAATAGAATGTTTCTAAATTTTACTTAAGTCTGGTTTAACCGGCTTTCCTGTCTTTAGATCAACTGGATAATCCGCACCCTGCGAATCCAGTATTTTCAATAGACTCTGCCCCATTCTCTTTGCGACATCCTGTTCCTTGGTAACCAGATTATTCTTTTCAAAAGGATCGGTCTGCAGGTTGTACAGTTCCCAGTTGGTCGATCCATAATTATAAATGATTTTCCAATTATCTTGGCGATGAGTGGAAAAAAGAGTGTTTCGATGCCTGTGGGGGAAATGAGTGGTGAAAGTCGAAGGACTCTCAAAACTGGAATCTCCCCGGAATGCCACACTTACATCCACTCCATCCATTTTCGCATCATCGGGAGTCTGGGCTCCAGTAATGCTCAGGATTGTCGGCATCATATCAACACAGGTAATGATGGAATGATCAACCGAACCGATGGGGATATTCAAATTCTTTTGCAGTGGATTATTCGTGTTGGGTTTGGCCCAGGATACAATCAGTGGAACCCGCAAACCACCCTCAAAACGCGAACCTTTCTTATCTCGAAATGGTGCATTCACATGAAAAGTGCTGCCATTGTCGGAAAAGAAAATAATCAGGGTTTTCTCAGCCACACCTTCCCTTTCCAAATGTGTAACCAAGTCGCCAAGGGATTTATCCATACCTTCAACCAATGTGGCAAAAGCAAGGGCATGCCCTTTAAGTTTTGGATAATTATCCTTAAACCGTCCGTCCACTTCATACGGTGCATGTACCGCATAGTGAGACATGTACGCATAGAAAGGTTTCTTCTTTTTGCATGCCTTGGAAATTGCCTTCTTCATCTCAAGAGTAATTGCCTCGCTCAGGAAAGTATCCTTTGGGTGATAGGCTTCCAAACCGGGAACATCCCATTGATGATTGTTCTTACTTCGCCATGAAGCAGAGTATTTATATTTACCGTGATAGGAACCTGGGCCTCCACCTCCATATCCTCCAATATTTACATCAAAGCCCAAATTTAAGGGATTACCCGCTGGAGTATCATCGGGACCAAAATGTGCCTTACCCGCAAACAGAGTGGCATAGCCTGAATCCAGTAAAACCTGGGGAAGCAAAGGCAATGAAAGATCCAAGCCTTTGATGGTCCAGTCACTTGGACTCTTGATCGTTTTGGTTTGGACTCTACCCGTATCAATTTTCGACTCCTTGGGGTGCGTCCATGTGGTGACTCCATGACGCGGAGCCGCTTGCCCGGTCATCAAACTTATTCGGGTGGGTGAACAAACCGAATACGAATATGCCTGAGTAAAGAGTCTCCCATTCTTTGCGAGTTTCTCCATGTGTGGAGTACGGTATAAATCATTAGTCGGAATCCTCTTTGGCTTTCCAACTTCGTACAAAAAAGGAACGGATGTATCCCCCACACCCATATCATCGACTAAAAAGAATAGGATGTTTGGTTTATCCTTTGCAAATGACTGCTCAGTTAAAAAAATTCCAGCCGACAAAGTGTTCACCAAAAAAAATGTAAATATACTTTTACTTTTCATTTGTTTAAAAATTTCACCAAGTTACTGCTCTTACTCCAACCATTTAAATTCGGCGAATACAATTTTGGTAATATCGGAACCGGGCTTGGGCATGATGCTAATGCTGTCCGCCACAGACCAGTCACTTAGCCCAACGCCATGACTGAGTAACTGCTTGGCCGGGAGGGTCATGCTTTGCCAGTCATTGGACGCGGTGATCTCGAGCTCCGTGGTAAAACGTCGATTGGCACTCAAAACAACTTTTTGTGGTTGGGTGCAATAAAAACGAAAGCTCAGTTTGGATTCCCGGGGTGCTTTCCATTTGGGATCGGAGAACTGGATATTTCGGGTTCCCCTGCGATTGTCCAGAGGACGGAATCCCTGCACACCCCCGACCCCTTCGGCTGGGCCGACATGGCTCCATTGGCCGGTTCCATCGGAAATTAAATCGGATTTTTTATCGGTTGCCACGGCCTTGCCCAGATTCGAGGGAATCACTGCCTCAAAATCAGAGGATAGAACGCAGTCATTCTGGTAACGGATATTGGCATAGGAAAACACATAATCATCCACATTCATCACCGGCAGCTTGGCCACCCAGGTATTTCCCTGCCTGACCGAATCCACATCTCTCCAAAAGCGGGCAATGTTATTGGATGTCTTCAGGCATTGATAAACTTGCAGTTCCTTGATTTCTGCCTGGTTTGCAGGGGTCAGGTGTAACTCAGGTACCCCTTTTGAGTCCAATTTTATAATCGACTGCGGACGGGCCGGCCAAAAATGATTTTCGCCCAGCACATGTTTCTCCAGCCATAGCTTGCAATTATCTCCGAGTTTCTCGGTATTGTGATGACCGCGTGCCTGCACTGCAAAGTCCCAGGGCACTCCGGGTTTGAAGGTTTTAAAAGTTTCACATCCCCGCTCATGGCCACCGTGATGATCATTGGATCCATTAAGCCAAAGACTGGCTGCGGTCATGTAAGGTGCATGGGCTTGGGGTGCCACCGCCGAAAGATAGAGTTGTTGGCCAGGTGATTTCTCCGGTTCCTGGTATGGATTATTGTGCATCCATACGGCACGGTCGCGATAATAGTTGATCCAGCCAATTCCAAAGTAAGCAACGATCGCCTTAACCCGGGGGTCCATTCCGAGATTCCACATAATCGTACCCCCATAGGAGTATCC
>CAJQKB010000027.1 GCA_905478775.1 uncultured Opitutales bacterium
AAAGGGAAACAATTCTTTTCACCCTTAAACTCAAGTTTTGCACCATGTGATTCTAGCACATTGAGCAATCCACCCATCGGCCGAACCCTCATTGGCAGAGATCCATCGAGAGAATATTCACCTCCTTCTTGTAAGGCAAGTAGAGCGGTAAGAAATCGAGCTACCGTTCCCGCATTCCCAACATTTATAGTGGCTTTCTTAACGGGCAGGACTCCTTTACAACCATAAACAACAACTGATTTATTTTCTCTTTCAATTTCAATTTTTACGCCCAATAATTTTAAGGCATCGAGCATGATATCGACATCCTCACTGTGCAATATACCGTTTAATTTAACAACTCCATCATTTAATACTGCTAAAATAAGTGCACGGTTCGAAATACTCTTAGATCCGGGTACTTCCAACATACATTTATTTTTATTACTAAACGGTATAATATCTATAAAATCATCGTTCATTTATCTAAGTCCTTACGAAAGTTTGATCCTATTTTTAAATAGTTGTGTAATTCGTTTTTATTTTCTCCTTTCAATAATTCTTTAATTTCTTCAAGTGATTTCTCCCAGCCTGCTATTGAAGTTAAAATTTCTTTTTTATTCATCTGAAAAATTTGCTGCCAAAGAAGGGGATCTCCCTCAGCAATTCTAGTTGTATCTTTTAACCCATTTCCTGAGATTTTTTTCCAGTTTGGATCCTGGGTATCAAGGTGCCTTGAAAGACAGGAGGCAAGTAAATGTGGTAAATGGCTAAAGTATGCAGCCGCCCGATCATGTTCAGCTGGACTAAATCGGAATACGATCATTTTTAATGCTTTCCAGAACTTTTCTAACTTTTGAATATAGTTTACTGGAGCATCCTTCATCGGGGTAATGATACACGATTTCCCATTCACTAGTTCTTTGCTTGCAAAATCCATCCCTGACTTTTCTGAACCTGCCATCGGGTGCGAACCAATAAAAAATCCCTCCGAGCTTTTCATTGCCTCTTCACAATCCAAGCAAATTTGGTTCTTCACGCTTCCCACATCAGTAACCAGAGTCCCTTTTTCTAAATAAGGAGCAATCTGTCTTGCTATTCCTCCGATTGTTTCCACTGGCGTACAAATAATTACCAAATTGCTTCCAATGACAGACTTTTCTAGGTTTTCTTCCCCATGTTGACACCAAGTTTTCGAAGAACACAAGTCTACCGTCTCTTTTCTTCTCGCCCATATTGTAATTGATTGTGCAATCTTGGCATGATGAATAGACATCGCAAGCGATGCTCCCAATAAACCGGAACCAAGAATGGTGATTTGCTCGAACATTGATTAACTAGTGCTTAAATTTGGTTGATAGTTAGAATTTTAATATTACAACTTATCCATTGATGGAAAATGATTTTAAAGAGCAAGACTCAAAAGATAATGATTGGGGCCAACCGCCCTCACCCTTAACACCCGAAAATCAAAAAAAAGCGTTTCGAGCTCAAATGGTTTTAGGAATCGTTTCATTAATTGGCATTACCTTGCCAGGAATACTTTTTTGGTTATTGGGTTGATAGTATGAACACTGTGAAAAACAACTTTATCATGACGTCGAAAGAAAAGAAAGGTTTCTGTAAAATTGAACTTTTACTAATTGTACTAATTTTATGCACCGCAGTATTTCTTGCTTTGCCAATAGTAAACACTTATCTAAAATACCAATCGACCGATAATATTAAAGAGCTCGATCAAAATGTACCAAGTTGGAATGAAGGCATAGATGAAAACGACTCGGATGTACCGGTAAAGATTATTACCAAAGACTAATCTTTTTATTTTTTAAAACCCCCATTATTACTATATTTGAAGCTTATCAATAGTAAGTTGTTTTTAACTTTTTGCTTGGTTCTATCTATTTTCTCCATTCTTGGGGTTCTTTATTTTGTCGTGATCACAATTGGGGGAGAGGAAGGTAAACATTATGTGCTAGACAATTGGTCTTTGTTTAAAAAATTTTTACTTGATAATGGATTTTGGCTTTTCGTCGCCCTGGCTATTTTACCCGGTTTTATCTTACCATGTGCACCCTTTTTATTTTTATTTGGAATATGGGGAACCAAATACGGTACTGGTCTCGCTTGTGCCATCAGCGTACTTGCTTTATCCCTAAACCTAGTTTGGACCTATTGGCTCGCACATGGCATTGGGCGTTCATTTATAGACAAACTGCTTAAAAGGTTTAAGTACAGAATACCTGAACTACCCCCTAATAATTTAACTCAGTGGGCAATCATTCTACGTCTCACTCCTGGAATTCCATTTATCTTTACCAATTACGCACTTGGCTTATTGAAAATTCCCTTTTCAAAATATCTTCTTGTCTCGATTCCGATTGTGGCAATTACTGATTGTGGATTTGTTTTGGCCTCAGCAGGAATTTTCGGTGGAAGTTGGAAATTTATATGGAGTGGGGTCTCCATTCTTATCATCATGATCTTGATTGGTCGCACTGTCTCTAAAAAACAAAATAATGCAGACAAATCTATTTGAAGAAAATCAGGACTCCTCCGAAATATGGTCGGTTGGACAATTAACAAGAGAAATTAAGAGTACACTCGAAAATAGGTTTCCCCCTGTTTGGATAAAAGGTGAAATTTCAAATTTAAGGGCACAGCCTAGTGGACACCGGTATTTTATTTTAAAAGACTCCACCAGTCAGATTAAAGCAGTTCTCTTCAAAGGCGATTTTTCTCATCTGGGATATATTCCACAGGAGGGTGATGAGTGCGTAGCTTATGGAAATGTTACCGTCTACGAACCACGGGGAGATTATCAATTTCGAATCAAACATCTAATGCAGGATGGAACCGGTAACTTGCGACTTCAATTTGATCGTTTAAAAGCAAAACTATTAGACGAAGGTTTATTTGATGATAGTCAAAAGGTAACTCTACCAAAACTTCCAAGAAAAATTGCCCTAATTACCTCGATTAGAGGTGCTGCCTTACAGGATTTTCTAAGTATATTAAAACGAAGAAAATGGTCTGGAGAAATTGATATTTTTAATTCCTCAGTACAAGGTAGAGATGCTCCAAAAGAATTAATTAATGCCTTATCCAATGTGGAAAGAAATAATGATTACGATCTAGTAGTTCTGACTCGAGGAGGCGGAGCCATTGAGGACCTTTGGGCTTTTAATGACGAAGAGTTAGTTCGTGCCGTTGCTTCGTCCAAAACACCCATTATTTCTGCGATTGGCCACCAGACAGACTTTGTACTCACTGATTTTGCTGCCGATTTTCGTGCCGAGACACCCTCTGCTTCTGCGGAATGGATAACTTCACAACACATCCAGCAAATTGAGCACCTCAAGGCACTTCAAATTCATCTACGGGACATCCCCCAACAAGCAATCAGAGTGCGTCACGAAAAACTGACACTTTTAGAAGCTAAATTGCAGGTATTATCTCCTCAATCCAAAATGGAAAGTTATCATCAACACTTAGATGATTTTTCACTGCGAATGGACCGCGTAATGGAACAATTCATTGGTCATAATTTATATAAAATAGACTCACTCCACCAACGATTGGAAAGTAGTAGTATGAAATCGGTCCTGAATCGTGGATTTTCCATATTTGAAAACTTAAACGGACAAACAATAGATCGTGCTGAAAAACTCAAAAAGAATGATATCGTAAAAGCAGTTTTCCAAGACGGCTCCAGGGAAATGAAAGTAGAAAACTAAATTTTATTTAAATTTTAATTTAAATTCAAAACATCCTCTCTGCATATTTCGAAACCATTTTAAAACCGATTGATTGATAAAGATTACCGCCTTCTTGGTAGTCGCTAAAAAGGATACATTTTTTCTTTTTTTCCTGTTGGGTGAAATGAACTAAATCTAAAATTAACTTCTGGGCAATTTTTTGATTTCGCCACTCGACTGGAACATAAACAAGATTAATTACAAAATAAGAAGGTGTCTCTCTACCAAAGCCGGCCATCCCGCATGTTTCAAAATTGGCACTCTGGATAAAAAATAAAGATTGGTTTTTCATCATTTTCTTCGCCATTAAAACTAATGCCGAACCATTGAGTGGAGGATTTGACTCACAGGCAAAATTGAACGCCCATAAACGAGCTCTTGGCCATTCGTTATTTCCGACTGCTTTGATCGAATATTGTTTGGTGCTATCATTTCGCCATTGAGAAATCTTTTTAGGTGATTCGTAGATACCAAAATCTCTGCGACCTTCCACTTGTTCTGAGATACCCTTTAGCCAAATTTTGGTAAAAAAGAGACTGCCCTGACGGGGGCCGGACACCCCCTTTAATTTCCACTTTTTTCTTTTGAAATATTGGATTAAGTGTTCTAGGTAAATATTTTTCCCACTGGAAATTAATAAATAATTTGCCTCAGTTCGAATCGCACAAAGTTTTATTTCTCCATTCTCAATAATTACTCCTGCCCAAACCGAAGAGGAAGGCACTTTGACTAATCCAGAAAGAGTTTCCCAAAATAAATTATTAACAACCTCATTTCCCAAAAGAAAATTCTCGGTCTTTTGAATAAATCTAGCTAATGTTCTATAACTTTGTACTTTCATTTTATGAAGGCGATAATAACCATTCCAAGAAATTGTTTTATTTAAAGAACTCGATCAAACAGAATAAATAATATGGCAAGCAACGATTCAAATAATCGATATAATCAAAGAGGAGTTTCCTCAAGCAAGGATGAAGTTCATCAAGTCGTAGATAAACTGGACCGTGGATGCTTCCCAGGCGCGTTTTGCAAAGTTACCAATGATCTCCTAACGGGAAATAAAGATATGTGCAATGTCATCCACTCTGATGGTGCTGGCACGAAATCTATCCTTGCTTATCTTTGGTATAAAGAAACCGGGGACGCTTCTGTGTTTCGAGGTATTGCACAAGATAGTATTGTGATGAATTTGGATGACCTCGCCTGCGTTGGTATTTGGGACCAAGTTGTTCTTTCTAGTACAGTGAACCGAAATGCAAGAAACTTTCCCGGAGAGGCTCTTGCCTCTCTGATCGAAGGTACGGAGGAATTTATTCAAACATTGCGTGATTTTGATATTGATGTTTCCAGTGGGGGAGGGGAGACCGCGGATGTGGGAGACCTTACTGGAACGGTTGCCGTAGATTCCTGTGCGGTTGCCATCGTGCCGAAGGAAAAAATCATTGATAATGCTAATATTTGCCCTGGGTTAAGCATTGTGGGCTTATCTTCATCGGGACAGTCCACTTATGAGAATAAAGAAAATAGTGGTATTGGAAGCAATGGATTAACAAGTGCCCGTCATGAAATACTCTCCCCTCACTATCGCCAAAATTACCCTGAAACTTTTGATCCTCAAACTAAGGAAGAATTTCTCTATTGCGGACCATTTCGCATGCAGGATAAATTAGTTAATTCATCTCTTTTGATTGGAGAAGCATTACTTAGCCCCACTCGGACCTACCTTCCAGTTGTTAAATCAATCATGTCGAAAGTGGGACAATCAATCTTAGGCTTGGTTCATTGTTCTGGAGGCGGGCAAACTAAATGCATGCGCTTCGGTACAAATGTATATCATATAAAAGATAATCTTTTTACCCCCCCCCCACTATTTCAGGAAATTCAACGGGTCTCAGGAACAACGGATAGGGAGATGCATCAAGTGTATAATATGGGGCATCGATTCGAAGTGTATTGTAAACCCGAAGCGGCGGAAGAAATAATTGCCCTTTCCAAGTCTTATCAGATTGATGCACAAGTGATTGGCCATACCGAAAAGAGCATAAAGCCAGATTATAGCAATCATCTTACTATTAAATCAGATCATGTTGAATTGCACTATGGATGAGACTGAAAAAATAAAAGTAACCCTTACTAAAACTGTTACATACCTCCGTAATGCGTGGGGAAAAATAAACCCTGAAGTCGCACTTATATGTGGCTCTGGATGGGGAGAAATCAGTGAAATATTCCACAATTCTTTATCTATTAACTACTCGGAGATACCGGGGTTTTCCTCCACCACGATTGAAGGACATGATGGTATTCTGAGCTTGTGCGAAATCAATCAAAAACAAATTTTACTCTTTCAAGGCAGAAGACATTTATATGAAGGGGAAGGATGGGACCCCATTCGCTTTCCCGTTCTTCTTGCAAACGAATTAGGAATACAGAACCTTCTCTTAACAAATGCAGCTGGAGGAATTAATCCAAACTTTCAAGTGGGCGACCTCATGATTGTAGAAGATCATATCAATTTTATGGATTCAAATCCCTTAATTGGTGCCTCCCTCAATCCTAAAATACCCAGATTTCCTGATCAAACTGAAGTTTACGACAATACCCTTAGGCAAAGACTTCAAGAAATTGCCAAGAAGAATGACTTACCATTCGTGAAAGGGATTTATTTGGGACTCTCCGGCCCTGCATTTGAAACTCCCGCCGAAATTAATGCGTTTCGGGTGCTCGGTGCCGATGCAGTAGGAATGTCAACTATTCCAGAAGCAATGATCGGAAATGGATTAGGTATGAAAGTACTGGCAGTTTCCTGCATCAGTAATTTAGCCGCAGGGATTTCAGAAGAAAAGCTTTCTCATCAAGATGTTAAACAAGCCGCCCAAATTGCACTTCCCAAGATGAAGGCATTCTTTTCTGCCTTCCTCAGGGATTTACTTGCTTAAAAAACTTCATTTCTTAAACAAGCAAAAGTTTATCGATCGCCCGACCGGGAGAATTTTAAAGTTTCTAAACTTACGGTTAATTGGGAATGCTTTCATTTCATGTTCGACACATCTAAATAATTATACATGGAGTTATAGCTTATGAATCATCATGAAATTGAGGAAGGGATTCGCTTAGAGCTTGATTTTACAAAGCTTAAGAAAGTGGCGGACTGTAAAGAAGATATTATCCCCGCGGTCGCACAGGACGCCGATACAGGAGAAGTACTCATCGTCGGATATGCCAACGAACTCGCCCTTAAGACTACATTACAAGAAAATATGGCCACTTTTTGGAGCACCAGTCGAAATGAACTGTGGATAAAAGGAAAAACCTCAGGAGATTATCTTGAAATTGTCGAAGTATGCGTAAACTGTGAGCAAAACTCACTCCTTTATCGAGTAAAGCCAAAGGGCAGGGGAGCCTGCCACACGAAGAAAGAAGATGGTACACCCCGTGCCGGTTGCTATTATCGAAAGTTGAAAAGTTTCACCGAATTAGAATTTAAATAAATTTAATCCCTTCTTATTCTAACTCGCTTTCTTCTTTAATATCTGTACGAAAACGAGGCTTTCCATAACCGGTTGCACTGGATAAAGGCTGACTTAATTCAGCCACTTTTTTTACCTTTAATTTACTGCCATCCAGTCCAAGAAAAAAGATTCCTCGCATGATCGGTGAGTGGCCAAACCTTTGATTAAAGACTTCGAGGTATTGAGCATTTTTTTGAATCATTGCTTTTAACAAAACCCCCCTTTTCCCCTCCTCCAAAACTGCGGGGCTCACCTTTGTCTTAGACGAGGGAAGACTAAACTTCTCTTTTCCAAAGATTACATAGAGCGGAGTACGAGATTGAGAAATAAATTTATAACTTCCTACAGGGACTTCATTCTTGGAAAACGGAATAGGATAAATTCTCCATAATCCATTTTTTTTCTTGTTCACGAATAATAATAAGAACTCCTGAATACCGCTTTTTCCCTGGGGTAACTCAAACTCAGCAGACAGGATTCCCATGGGTTGTCGAATTGAATTATTTTCGTCTTCTACTTCCCACTCCCTCGGTCGTCTTTTGTTATAAAAATTCACATTCCCATCGCCGTAATAAACAAACTTTCTCGACATCGAACTGGAGCCGATTGAAATTTCTTCTATTGTAGCGTTTGATTCTTTTTCGTTTCCCCATGGAGCATAGGAAAAAGATTCACTATTATATTTTTCTAAAAAGACGGCGGAAAAGACTGCAACAGGTTCCATCAATTTCTCCTGAGCATTGACATTTCCAATGCCAAATATATTCAAAACTAGGAAAAAAAAGACTGACTTATATCTTGTAAATTTTGTAAGCATCAACAGATAAAACAACAGTTCGGATTAAAAAGCAAAGTTGCTTTTATACGTCCTTCTCATTTAACCAGCGAAATTTTATAATCCTGAATTTTCTTCCAAATCTTTGGTTTATTCCCTGATAAGAAATATCTTTGTCTGGGTTTGATAAAGTCTCCTCCGAAGGATCTTGATTTAACTTCAAGTCAGATTTTAATCCATCCGCAAATAAATCATTAGCACCCGTTTTTCCAATTCCAGGAAGATCGGGTCCGCCCTCTGGCCCTGAAGTCACATCACTCCCTTCTTTGTTACGACTGTTTTGATTTAAATCCAACCAATGCTCATCTCTACCATTCCATATTCCATCAAAATTCATGTCTTCAAAGGGTTCATGCGGACGATGATGGGGAGCGTCTAGCTCTGATTTAATATAATCCGGGGTTCGCTGAACAGTAAGTTCGATCCATGCACGAGAGGAGAATACCTGGTCCTCTGTTGCTGGGCTTTCCCCCATAACCCGAATGGTAAATGTATCAGAACGAGCTGATGTTACCGGGGCAAGCGGGCTAAGGACATCTGCCTGCATAAGCCAACCAGGCTTATTGGCTGCGGTTGCCACATTTTCAACCGCAAGTAAGTTGTCGGGTGCTTCCCCGCTTGAAAATGCGTTCTCATAATAATACATCTTATATTCGACTCGGTCTTCAGAGCCGCCTGTATTGGGAGTAATATACCCAGGTCTCCCAAAAGGTGGTTGAATATTTTCACGATCTTCTACCCCCATGCCCCACGGTTGCGGATAGGTCGTATAATCAGTTGGCCAAATTGGATTGCTCCTGGATGGAATCGGTGTGGCGGGTTGTGAAAAAACAACTCTTTTAAAAACACTGCCACTATTCGGGTTTTGATATTGTGTTCCGATAATGGCATGAAGCCCAAAATCTGAGGATTCGAAATTACTTTGAGTGATGTAGTTGGAATCATTAAATGGAGTAGTTAGATATTGGTTTGATCTAAATCTTGTCGTAGGAACTTTAGGAATAATTGGATTACCCATTGGTTGACTAGACGGGTTAAATTGGAAATTACCTTGGTTGATATTCGCGTCTGCTATCGCAGCCTGTACTGTTCCTCGTAGGCCAATTGTTGAATTTCTCGTTTCCTCTGGCCATTCAGTAAAAGGGAGAAAGACAAGACTGTCCTTTGCTTCACTTTGAATTCGGCGGTTTACAAAGTCAGAAAAAGAAAGAAAAGGACCACGCAATTTAATTTGCTTCACCATGCTCTTGGCCAAATTTATAATTTCAGCATCGTCTAAACTACAAATTTGATTCCATGGGTTCTTATCTATTTCATCCAGAAAACGCGGAAAAAGGGTTTCGCTCGAAGGAGAAGAACTTCCTGACCCACGAATGCCCTTAAGAGCACTCAACTGAGCGACCCAAGCATTCACTGAAGTTGAATTTATATTAAATGCACCATCCAAAAGTAGATCGGAAGCAAGAGTCTGATATTGAAGGTCCTTATTTTCTGATTCACCCAACTTAACTAAATCTTTTTGATCATATTCAGTGAGTTTCCATCGACCATTTTCCATCCACTCTTCCCTCAAAAATGGAGTTAATCGTGAATTCCTAAACGGACTAAACCTTTTCCCTGGCTCCAGGTCCGTCGGAATTTGGGTAAAAGTATCTAATCCATCAATTCCAGAAAAGAAATATCCATCAAATAGGGCACGGTTTGCGTAATAAGAGTGATCTAGAGTAACATTTTGATGTTCATTCTGAGCCCCATCATCTCGAATCGCACCCATTCCCGTATTCCAATTACTTTGCCAAGGAAATAAATTAATTTGTCTGGAGCCCACTCCAGGTATGTCAGCAAGAAAATTAAATGTGGCCTTTTGTCCAACGATATCCATGGTGCCCTTTGGTTGTGCTTTCAGGGCACGTACCCTTGCCCATGTCTTGTAACGACCCACTTGAGGTGACGCATATGAGTTTCCAACTATATAGGCGGGGCCATGAGAATAATTATTGAGATTCGCATGTTTTAATTGACCTAAGGATAAAAGGGGTGTGCGGGGAAGGTCGAACATTACTGCTGAAGCACTTGCTCCCATCGTAGAGCCAATTTGCATTTGCTCGTGAAAGAAGCCAGCACTGTTCTCCAGTCCGGCCTTGGGTACAATTGCATCCGTAAAGAATTCTGTCTCAAAACCTGCGCCAGGTGTAGAAGTGGTAGTAAAATCAGTCAATGGATCTAAATCTTCACCCCTTGTCGGAGGAGTGTAGAAATTGAAGTTATTCTTATCGTAAATCGCATGAAAGCGGGACTTTCCGCGATAATTACTGCCATTAAAGAATTCTGTTTCCCAATTATTTCCATATCCTTCCTGTAAGCTGTCAACCAATGCCCTTGGGTTAAACTGATTAAAGACAACCGAATTTGCAGTTCCTGGAAATTTCCACCTTAATCTAAATCCATTTCCGACAAGAGAATCCGAGGTGTGCCGAGACATGGAATTGGCCAAATGCGAGGCTTGCGAAAAATCCAAATGTCCGCTGCTCATGTCCAAAGAGAATTTCTTGTTTATTTTTTTCAGGACTTTTAAGTTATTGAGCGAATGAGTCCTCGGGTCGTTTCCGTACACGGTAATGCCCTGTGGTCGAAAATAGGATGAACTTTGTACCCTGTTTCCTGTCCTAGGATCAAAATCCTCTTTGACTCTACGGTTTACTCCCCGAATATTTCCAATCCAAAACTGCATAGTCAAAGGTTCGCTTGCTGTAATTGTAAAATTTGACTTACAAATGAGGGCATTTGCAAAACCCTCATCTCCCTTCGATAAAGATGCCTCAATAAATTGAATATTATTTGAACTTACTAGATCAACCCAGTTCCATCTTTGATCTTGAGATAACACAAAATGAGACTTTTCTCCCGCATCTAATTGTAAATTACTTATTTTCAGTAACAGATGCCTTTCAGCAGATAGTGTAGTTGGAGTAATATTGGAAGAGCCTTGATCAAGACTTCTAAAAAAGTGGTATTTGGTAATTTGCCCATTGGGTCCCCAGGGCGGAAGATCTGGAGGAAAGCCTGTATACTGGTTATCACCTCTAAAATTACCAAAGTTACCACCCTGTGGATGCCGAATATCCCTGAGGTTAAAGGGTTGATTTAACATCCATCCACGATTGTAGCGAAATCTATTATCTCCCAAGTTTGGGCTTCCTCCTCCTCCTCCTGGCGGACGGGGAGGGCGAGGGATATGAGTACGGGGTTCACCAGGATCCCACCTGCCATTACCATTCGTGTCAATATAAGGCATAGTTCCTCCCGGCACCTGCCAATTTTGCGTGGGCATACTTGAAACACTTGTTGTTGTATTTCCTGGAATATAATGAACCGTGGCATTGGGGTTGTGAATATACCACTTCTTAAATAAATCCCATTCCTTCGAATTATATGCACTCATGTATACGGAGATTGGTATCTCCACATAAACATCGTTCAATTGAATAGGAATATTATAGGGATTCCAAAAGGCAACGGATGGATACATTGCAAGAGCAAGTTTATCGTCCGTCCAAGTTGGAACAGCAGAAAATTTAAACTCAACAAGGGCGGGAACAACAGAATGATTTATTGGCTCGGGACGAATTGTTCTCTCAGCGAAATGATTAAAATTATCCACTAAATCACGAATGGAGACTTGTATCTCGCCGTTTGGATTATTGGGGCGTTCAGCAAACAAAATATTATTATCTCCCACTATCCTAGGAAACCCGTCAGGCATTAACTTTTCTTCTTGTTGGCGTGGATCGTTAATAACAGAACCCCATGCTAAATCTGATTTAGCATCTTTCCACTTATTATGAAAATCTCTAAGAACCGACCAACGGGGACCCGCTAAAATGGTATTCTTATCATCGATTGTCGCTGCAAACTGTCCTGAAGATTGATCATTCCATTCATTCGCAAACGCGGTCGGTTTAAAGGACAGGTTTTTCATGTAGTAAATTCTGTCCTGATATAAATAACCTTGAAAATCTTTTTCCCAGGTTGTTCCGGATTCAACCGCAAAGGCACTACTTAAATCTCTTTTAAGCCCGCCTGTTCTTACATCTGCAAGAACACCGTAAGACTCTGTAGTAAGACCATGATAATGAGCGGCGATACGATTCGATTTCGTTGTCGGATCCCCCGTCACCCCATCAATCTCTGCGAACATTCCGAGCGAGATAATATCTTGTCGATCTTCTTCAATCGATGGGGAAAATGTAATTCCAAATCCTGTTTCTAAATTGGGTTCAGATGCGACGGAAAGATCGTCCCATACATTTTCCCCTTTTTTAACATTCACATGATTGACTTTCGCTTTTACCCCCTCGTCGCCTACCCAGTAAGCATAAGAAGCAGCGGTACTGGGAAGACCTTCTGATTCATCAGGGATTTCAAAATTAGTTTTCCTTACTTTCACCGGTTCTCCGGCAAGGTGGTTTTTCCAATCACTCGGATTCTCTGGGTCATAACTAGATTTCAAGAGAGGTTTTTTGAGCATCCAAACTGTCTGATTGGGAAACTGGATATCATCCGGATCCGGTAATTCGACAAGTGGGTGAAAATATTGAGGATCAAAAATACCGGAATTTTGATTCGTGAAAATTTGCTGAACCACGCCCTGATAATCCAACCAAGCGTTCGCCTCCTGACCATAGGAAGTTTGGGCCCCATTAAAATACCGTTGATCCTTTTCAATACCATCTGGGATCTCGATATAATCCTGCCTGGATACAAAGGATCCGGATCCTTGTAATACCGCCAATTTTTTTTCATATCCCTCGTTTCCACTCACTAACCAGGCAACTTCAACCGCAGGGTGCGGATCAAATTCAGAATCCTGCATAATTGTTTTATTCACAGAGTTTCCGGTTTCTAAAATATTGGGAAATGGTTTCGCACCCGGTTGGATTCCTCCTTTACTTTTCGCACGAGTTTTCCAAACCCCAGTCCAATATCTTTGGCCAAAGGATAATTTATCGTATTGGTTATCCTCATCGAGGTCTACTCCGCTTGATACAGAAAGACTGGCATCGTAGTTTTGGTTCACATATAAATCACCCGATTCGACTCTTTCATCCAAAATATCTGCAGTTGCCGAAATTCGTGTATCCGGACCCAAGTGTTTTTGGATTTCTCCCAACGCTACCATCATACCCATACGGGCATTTGCTTGAGCTAAAACTTTTTGCTTCCTGAGTTCGGCTAAGTTTAGATCAGTACCCACTAAGCTGACGAGAGATACGACAAGCAAAAACACTAAGCTCATGAGAGAAAGAGCAAGGACAAGAGCAAAACCCTTTCTTCGATCCTTTTTCATTTCATGGGAACAATCGGGTAACTTTTTCATAAGGCAACACTTACAAGTGAGCCCTTATTGTAACCAGATGCAAGTTTATAGAGAAGAAAAGTGCTTTATCGGGACGGAATCGCTAAAATATCTTCTTCAGAGGGCCAATACTTTTCGATATCTTCTAAAGAGGGAATTTCCCGGGGTCTTACCACTCGAAATCCAACAAATATTGCGTCTGTATGATACCAAACACTTTTAGGGATTTGTGGGTCTTGTTGCTTCCATGCTTCTTCCGAGCCCATCCTTCCCGCACTCCTGTGACTTACTGCACCATCATCCCACGATCCTCCTTTTACCACTCTTGGATACAAAGTATTCGGAGCAACAAGCGGGTTTTGCAAAATACCCTTGGGGGCAGTATCCGCTGGGGGAACAAATTGATCGAGCACCCACTCCCACACATTACCATGCATATCATAGAGGCCAAAGGGATTGGGAGATTTTTGTCCGACTTTTTGGTACTTAAATCTACTGTTTCCCAGATGCCAGGAATGATTAGATAACTCTTCCGAATCATTTCCAAAACTGTACGCGGTATCCGTGCCTGCCTTACAGGCAAATTCCCATTCTGCCTCGGTGGGTAATCGGTAGAATTTTCCCGTTCGGGCACTTAACCACATACAATACATTTTGGCAGATAATTGAGTCATACAGATTGCAGGGTGTCCACTTTTACCCATTCCAAAAGTCATGTCAGTGTAGGGTGCAGTGGGCTTGGTAACAGCATCGGATAGGGCATCAGCTTCGGTGGGATCAAGTTTGTTGTATTCCCGGTTATCCTTATCCAAGTTTATCATCCAAAGTTCATACTCATCCCAGGTGAGTTCGTATTTTCCCATCCAAAAGTCTGAAACATTAACTTTCCGACTTAGTAATTCATTTTTACCCCTATTTTCATCACTGGCAGAACTCCCCATGCTGTATGTCCCTCCCTTTATGGGCATCATTTCAAAGCTGAGTTCCGAGGTTACAATCTCTTGCCTGTAACTTGAAAATTCGTCTTCTACTTTTCCTTCCTTAAAGCCTAAGGACTTATACAGATCTTTGGGCATAGTTCCTAGGACTGTAAAGCTCTTCTTTTTAGGAGATAACTGTGCAGACTCAGGCCAATCAGCTCCTTCTTCAATCCACCTGCGGAGCATAAATAAGTCAGTTGAAGACAATGGATCATTTCCTTCGGGGGGCATAAACATCTCATCGTCTTGCGGTAAAGTGCATAATACCCAAAGATCACTCTCTAAAGGCTCGCCGGGAACAATAACATAATCGGAAGCAAAGGCATGCTCGAAACTATCTAACCTTAATTCGCCTTTCACTTTTCCTTCGTAGTGACAAGCAACACAATTTTGTTCCAGGATAGATTGAATGTTGTCAACAAAAGTCACTGTCTTTGGTAATCTTTTAAGGGGTACAAGAACCTCTTCATCGGGCCAATTTGCACCGGCCAATATCCATTTTTTTAAAATTTCCTTCTCTTGATCGCGGAGTGGATAGTCTTTGTCCTCATGCTTGAATGGAGGCATTACCAATTCATCATCAGAAGGCAGGGTTGTCGTCCAGTAGAGAGAGCTATCATCAGGTTTACCCGGAACGATAACATCGTCACCTGCAAAAGCGGCTTGTTTGGTATCCAATCTTACTTTCCCTTTTACATTTCCCTCACGGTGACAGCTCACACAATTATGCTCTAAAATAGGTTTTACATCTCGAACAAATTCAATTTCCGCGTGAGACAGAGGCATTATAAATCCCAATGATAAAAGTAATAGGGTGCTAAAGTATAACTGATGCATAGTGTGGTAAGGTAATATATAATGTATTAACAATCTTCCTTTATCCCAAAATTCTTTGGGCAAGAAAAGCTTTTTAAGATATTAATTTGTAATCAAATGAAAATATTTTCCTTACTGCTATTCATTTTTCTTTTCCTGAAGTCCTCTTTGTGTGCCAATGAAAAAGCAAATTCTGAGTATAGAAAATATAGTCAAACCTGCATGGGGACAAAATTTAATTTATTAATCGACGAACAAAATATTCTACTTTCTAACACTGCTGCCCAAAGCGCGTTTAAGGAAGCCCACCGTTTGGATAAAATATTAAGCGATTATAATAGCAACAGCGAGCTTTCGATCCTTTCTCAAAATTCAGGTTCTCCTGATTCTTTCTCCGTTTCTGATGATTTATTTTATGTATTAGCATGTAGCCAAGAGCTCGCAGTTGAAACTGAGGGTGCATTTGATATCACAATTGGACCATTATCGAGATTATGGAGAATTGCCCGATTTAAAAAAGTTCTTCCCACGAATGAAAAACGATCGAATGCACAAGAGAGAATGGGGTATCAAAATCTCAAGTTAGACTATGGTCGTAAAGAAGCACTATTATTAAAGAGTGGAATGGTTCTAGACCTTGGCGGAATTGCAAAAGGCTATGCAGCCGATCGAATGTTTACTATTTTAATGGAACAGAATGTAACCCGATTTTTGATAGATGCGGGTGGTGATATTTTATTAGGAAACCCCCCTCGAGGAAAAGCGGGATGGAAAATATCAATTGGCGGTAAAAAACACCCCGATTTACCAAATCTTGTACTTGCGAATGTTGCAATTGCAACCTCTGGCGATTTAGAACAATCAATAACCTTTTCAGGAAATACATACTCTCACTTGATCAATCCTAAAACTGGAATCGGCCTTACAACCATGGCACAGGTCACTGTAATTGCTCCCAACGCCACCCAAGCGGACTCTCTTGCATCCGCATCTCTAGTTCTTGGATCAAAAGAGGGAATTCCATTCTTAGAAAAAAAGCCAGGCGTTCGGGCGTTTTTTCTTGAGCAAAAGGACAATGAAACCGTCCTTCAGAAGACTAAAGAGTAAAATTAAATCATTAAAATATTAGACCTCACTAGCTGCAATAATTTACTCCATTAGATGATTGAACTTGTCAGATAAAGTTTAATCCTACATTATAGAAATCTTTAATCTATTTATACCCATGGCTAGAGTATGTGCAATAACAGGTAAGCGTCCAAAAGTAGGCGGACGAATCATTCATAAAGGTGTCAGCAAAAAAGCTGGAGGAATCGGTTTGCAGTTGGTCAAAAACAACAAGCGAACTTTCCGACCTAATGTTCAGCGGATTCGCGTTAAGTTGGCGAGTGGCCAGGTTAAACGGATGTGGGTATCGGTTAAAGCGATCAAAGCGGGTAAAATAGAAAAAGGTTAATTTTCTGTGGTCAATGAGAGGCCACTTTCCCACGATCAATGATCGAGGATATCAAATTTTTAAACCGCGATTCAGGTTGCGTTGAATCAGAGAAAGTGTACGGAGAAAATTGGTTGTCTTTGATTTATGGGACTCCCTTCGGCAAAATTCCTCTGTGGGTTGCCATAAAACGTGCTTGGTTTTCAAAATGGTATGGGCACAGGATGGACAATCCAACTAGTAAAAATAAGATTACCCCCTTTATCAAGAAATTTGGATTGAATGAAGATGAATTTCTTAAAAAGCCGAGTGAATATAAAACATTTAATGAATTTTTCAGCCGGCAACTGACCAATAACGCTAGACCGATTGATCCAAACGAAGGTTCAGTTATATTTCCAGCTGATGGCAGACATTCAGGAATCCAAAACTTGTCTAAAATTGAAAGCATTTTTGTCAAAGGTCAACAATTTGACTTACCGGCACTCTTTGAATCAGATGAATTAGCAAGACCATACCGGGAAGGTTCAATGGTCATTAGTCGCTTGTGTCCAGTTGACTACCATCGTTTTCATTTTCCTGTTGCAGGAATTTCTTCCATTCCACAATTAATTAACGGCTCACTCTATTCAGTAAACCCAATTGCACTTAGAAAAAACATTGGAATCTTTTGGCAAAATAAAAGGTATCTTTCCTTTATTGAAAGTTCAAATGGGGGTAAAGTTGCATCCTTTCTGGTAGGGGCAACCTGCGTGGGTTCAGTAAAGATTACATCCACATTACCAGCAAATATTACTAAAGGAGAGGAATACGGATACTTTCTTTTTGGGGGCTCATCTGTTTTAACTCTCTTTGAAAAGGACGCCGTTTCGCTTGCAGACGATTTAATAGAATCGACCACAAGCGGAATAGAACTTTACGCAAAAATGGGACAATCCCTGGGGATTATAAATTAAACTATCAAAATTTCTCTCTCCTTGCATAAATAAATTTTCAACTCTACATTTTAAGTCTTATTAAAATGTCTGTACATCGATCTTCCAAATCTGGATTCACTGTTCTTGAGTTACTCGTCGCGGTTTCAGTGACTGCACTTCTTGCAGGAATGTTACTCAATATAACATCTCAAGTGGTCAGAACTCAAACACAGGCATCCGGAGATCTAGAAACAAATCAAGTTGCGCAGTTTATCTTAGATCGGATTCAGGAAGACCTACATTGTGCCGTCTACCGAAACGACGGAAATGTTTGGATGGCAGCAACAGTCCTGGAAGATTCAACTACTAGCGGTTCATGGAAGGAAGCAAAAGTACCAAAACCAACGAATGAATCTCTTAGAATAACTCCCAATGACTGGTCAGATGGTCCCAATGATCCAATCTCCGATGCGAACAATCAAATTTCTCTGATCAATTCTCGATTCGGAATGGCGGGTACTTTTTTTCGCTTTTTTACCATAGCTCCTGAGCTTGACCCCGATTCAACTAACACAGGAGGTGCACGAGCAATTTCTTACCAAATTGTACGACATGGCTTAACAGCATCTTCGACTTCCCGTCCTCGATATCAGATATTTAGATCTGATGTATCTGCAGTACAAACATTTAACGCAGGCTATAATCTGCACCCTAATTCTGGTTCCTACATTCAAACTTCCAATGGGGTTCGTACACCAGGAAATATCAAAAACCCTATTATGGATGGAGCTGATGGAGCCTCTACCGACTTTTCACTTGCTTCCAATATTATAGATTTTGGAATTAGAGCCTACCTAATCGAGAAAAATAGTTTTGGTACTGGAAATTTAAAACAAATTTTTCCAGATGTTAATGCATCAAGTGGAGGCGGTACTCCCCCGTATGAATATTTAGCTACAAGCAATCCCAACTACAGAGATTCAGGAAAACCAAATCGCCTTTATTCTTTCCCTGAAGTTATTGATGTTATGCTCCGGGTAATGACAATTGAAGGGGCATCCGCCATTTCAGCTTATGAAGAAGGATTAATCCCAACCCCTAAAGGCATGTCCCCTCAAGAATATTGGTGGGAACTCGCAGAAAAAAATTCTGAAGTTTATATACGCAGGATCAGAATATTTCCTACTGGCATATAAAATATTTCAGTCCTTAAGCGAAACCTTTTTGTTTACGATATTTAAGCGGAGTCACCTTCATTTGACGGCGAAAATGTTGCGTAAAGGAACTTTGGTCGTAAAAACCATTTTCTTTCGCAATCACAACAAGCTTTTTGTTAGTCGTAAGCAAGTCATCGCAAGCAGCTTCGATACGAGTTCGGGTAATAAACTGCATCGGTGCTATTCCAAAAAGTTCAATAAAACCACGATGCAATTTACGATGGTTTAATTCAGATTCCTTAACTAGGTCTGCTATAGCAAGATCCTTCCTGAATTTTTGGCGAATTAGACCAACAGCACGGCCAATACCATCCTCACGTTCCCATTTAAGTTCTCCATCATCGTGGGGACGCACAGTTCCCATAATTCCGGTAACATTTCCATCAGTATCAAACATTGGATATTTATTCGTAAGACACCAACCTGGTAATCCTTGCTTGTTGAAAAACAACTCAAGAATATTTAACCTCGGTTTTTTAGTCTCAAACACCAAGCGATCCTCCCTCCTGAAATGTTCAGCAAGACGAGGAGGAAATAGATCAAAATCCGTTTTGCCCTCTAGGTCCTTCTCCGATTCTAACCCAAAACGTAATAATAGACTCTCATTCACAAATATGAGTCTGTGGTTTAAATCTTTTATAAAAAAGGAGACTCCCGGTATGTTCTCGAAAATCAAACTCAACTGCGCTGCACTAGAGTTTTGATTCTCAAACCAATTATGTAAAAATTTTGTATTACTAAGACTATTTTGCTGAAAATTTTTCATTTATGTTAAAATTGACAATGTCAATAAAGCTAATTTTGTGTTTATCATTACAGAAATTTCTTACTATTATAATATATTTTGCTTTTTTTTCAATAGGTTTTTCTTTAAATTTAAAATAACCTGCTGAAGGGAGATAAAATATTTAGTAAAATCATAATAAATCATTCTTATTAAGTATTTACTAAAGTAATTTATCGATACCCGTATATTAAAGGTTCATTTTTATTTTTTTAGTTAGAATAAACCAAAAAAAGATTTTTAAGAATTCCTGATTATACTAAATTAGGCTGATTAGCTAAATTTAAATTGGTGAAATACTCTAATGGGTTTTGATAACTTTAATTTTATGTTTTAATTTTGTTTTTGAACTTCACAAAGATACGTTTTTTTATTCTTTTTTTGCTATACTCATGTAATCCAAGAGAATTCAGCCCTAACTAGAGGTTTAAAACTTCCTGCTTCCACTGTTGTGTCGACAGTGTCTTTTGGGGAAGTACCAATTAATAGCGTGCCAATGATTAGATGAGAAGTTGCAGATAGTATTATTTTTTAAAGGTTTAAATTGTGTGTCAAAATTTATGACAATACATGTGTATTCGTCCGTTGTTTGATTTTGGGTTCAAAAAGTCCAACTTTTTTTAACTTATATTAAATCCGGATCTATATTAGTAACCCTAATCGAACAAAGATTTTCTAATTAGGGGGCAGATTACTAATAAAACAGCTTATAACTGGGCACTGGGATACCATATTCGTTTCCATAGCCATAGTAACCTCTTCCAATCTGGCTTAGTTTTTAGCCTTTAAGATGAAGTAGCTTCAGCTTGGGAGTTATTCATTTTACCAACTTTGAATTGGAAAACGTAATCCGGTTCGGAACCCATGTGCAGATTCGTCATGGTTACAAAACCATTGATATCCGACATGGCAAAATACCCCCTTGGTGAAGCTTTTTAATTGAACAACGGGGGAATGCCGCAAGCTCGAGGCCTAATTAAATAAGATAATTAGTAGAAATAGCTTACTCTAAATTAAGCTTCTTTAACTTAGGTCTAATCACAAAATTACAATAACCCTCATTCGGATTCTTCCTGTAATAATCTTGGTGGTACTCTTCTGCGGAATAAAAGACGGGTACAGCTACGATTTCGGTAACAACGGGGTCTTCTAATTTTTTGCTAAGTTTCTCTTTCCATTGAATTGCCAATTCTTTCTGCTTTTCAGAGAGGTACATTATGGTAGACCGGTATTGGGTACCAACATCTGCACCCTGACGATTCAATGTTGTCGGATCATGGCAATCTCCAAAGATATCAAGTATTGCAGTAAAGCTAATAACAGCGGAATCGAATGTTATCTTTATTACTTCAGCATGACCTGTATTTCCAGTGCAGATTTGCTTATAGGTTGGATTCAAAATCTCACCTCCAGCATATCCAGAAATTACATCCTTGATCCCATCTAGTTTTTCAAAAACTGCTTCCGTACACCAAAAACATCCTCCACCTAAAACAATTGTTTCCATATTTACCTTTTTAATAATATCTAATTCAACCTCCTCTAAGTCAGTTTTAATCGAGGCTTCCTCTTGACGCAAACAACCAGCGTTAATTAGTAGCGCGATCATAC
>CAJQKB010000028.1 GCA_905478775.1 uncultured Opitutales bacterium
TGGTTGTCTGGTGCACTGAGTTTGGCCGGATGCCTTTCCTGCAGGGGAATGGAACGGGCCGGGATCATAATCCGGATGCCTTTACCTGTTTCTTTGCCGGTGCCGGGGTAAAGAAGGGATACAGTTATGGGGAGAGTGATAATTTTGGTTTCAAGAGCGTAAAGGGGAAGTCGAGCGTATACGACTTTAACGCTACAATTCTTCATTTGATGGGACTGGATCATGAGCGACTTTCTTATTATCATAACGGACTGGAAAGAAGGCTGACCAATGTCCACGGACATGTGATCAAACAGGTGCTTGCGTGATCCTTTACCGTTCGGTTAGTTTAACGGCTTGACCATGAAAATTTCTTCCTTCTTCTACCAACCGAAATTATTCCTCGGTGTCTTTTTTTGCTCTTTTGTTACTGCGGGGGTGAGTGCCGCTCCATTTGCAGAAAAACCACCTGAAAATGAATCAGTACAAAAACTTTTTGCGAGGACGGTTCATTTAGAGCCTGAAGTGCAAGGGAAGCCACTGCCCACGAATGACTGGTGGACAACGCTTTTGGCCAATGATGGTTTTCCCGGTCGCCTGTATGCGTATCCTTTTACGGTGAGTGCGGATGCACAGGGCGTACAAATTTGGTATCCATTGGAATGGAATCAAAACGGTACAGAAATGGAATCGGGTGAGCCCTTGGTGATTGAACCCATTGATCCGACTCCTGATTCTGATCCCGTTGAACAAACCCTTTTTGATTTTGAAAAGGATTGGGCAGCACTGGGATGGACATTGGAGGGAACCGCGTTTGGAGATGCACCTATGACCCATGGTCAACATGGAAGCAGGGGAATTGTAGGCAAGCGATATGCCGCCAGTTTTTACGGACACGACGGTGGTCTTGGTAAGGCGACTTCTCCGGAATTTGTGATCGAGAAAGACTATCTTCATTTCAAAGTGGGGGGAGGAAGTGAAAAAGAAATTCTCGGAGTCCATCTATTAATTGATGGCCAGTCTGTTTATCAGGAGGTCGGTAAGAAAAGTAATGATCTAGAATGGCGAAGCTGGGACCTCAGGAAATATCGTGGAAAAAGGGCAAAGGTTCAATTGGTGGATGAATCGAAGGGGGGCTGGGGATTTATCTCAGCGGATCATTTCGTTTTTTCCAAGCTCTCCACCACACCGAAGTCCGGACCGTTTTCTCATGCCTCCACCCTGAACTGGGGGGACTGGCATGTTTCAATGAGACTTCATCTGAGCAAGAGTAAAAAAGCCGATGTCACCTTTGGCCGGGGAATGCCCTATGTCTGGATTGAGCCCAAGGGGATTGATCTGAAGATTCCTGGAAAGTGGGATGCAAATGGAGTCCTGGTTCAGGATGGTCGTACTTTTGGCATCTTTGCTCCCGGTGGTTCGTTGAAAGCAATGGATGGACATATTCGATTTAGTGGGCCAGTGCTTTCCATTGCTGCACTGAATGATGACCCCAATCAGGCAAAACTTTTTGCCCGCCATGCGGGTGCAATTCCCCGGGATACTCAATTTGATTGGAAATATGAAAATGAGAAGGGCAGGGTCAACACCGTTTGGAAGGTGAAAACCGAGGGTGGGGGAGACACTTTGCATGGTTGGATTCCCCATCATTACCGCACCACGCAGCATAATTTCAAACTTACCGGTATGGAATATAAAACCAGGCGGGGTAAGATGGTGGTGGCCAAAGGAAGAGAATTTCAAATTGCCTGGCCCTTTACCGGAATTATTCCTCTTTTTCCTTTGCCCAAAGATGATGATTTCAAAAAAGATAAATTGGCAAATTTTATCAACCGCTGGGGAGATGAACTGCTTAAAAAACCTGAAGAAAACCGGCAGGGTGGAGATACTTACTGGGGGGGCAAGTCCATGCTCAAAACCTGTCAGGCCTTTAATATGGCTTGGCAACTACAGCTTCCAATTGCCAATGATTTGTATAAAGAAGCGAAGCGGGTGGTGGAGGATTGGTTAACCTACGAGCCGGGAGAAAAAGCATTCTACTATGCAAAGTATCCCCTTCCTTGGTCTGGGCTGGTCGGGTTTAATTCATCCTACGGATCTGAGCAGTTTACTGATAATCATTTTCACTATGGTTATCTGGCCATGAGTGCGGCTCTGATTGGTATGCATGACCCGGCATGGCTAAAGAAATATGGCCCGAGTGTAACGGAAGTGGTGAAACAATATGCAGAATGGGAAAGAGAATCTCCCCGTTTTCCACGACTACGTACCTTTGAATGCTGGGCTGGTCATAGCTACGCAGGGGGAATGTCGAGTGGATACGATGGGAATAATCAGGAATCATCTTCCGAAGCAGTTGGTTCCTGGGCCGGTATGTTCTTTCTCGGAGCCGCTCTGGGTAATCAGGAAATGATGGCCACAGGGGCGATGGGATATTCCATTGAAACCGAAGCGGTGCATGAATACTGGAACAACGCTTACGGTTGGAAAAACTCCGACCAATCGAATTGGTCGCCGAATTATAAACCAACGATCTGCTCAGTTATGCGTGACCGGGATATGGGAGCATGGACCTGGTTCAGTGGTGAACCGATTCATATTTATGGTATCCAATGGCTTCCCGCTTGGACTCATATGAATTATTTTGGAGCTCATGCAGAACACTCTATTTTTCAGCTCAATCAAATGCTTGAAAAACAGGGGAAGGATCAGGGTAAAATGACCTGGGAAAAAATTGACGGGGATTGGGGACAGGTCACAGCTGCCTATGCCGCTTTTTGTCAACCCGATGAAATTTGTAAAGTCTTGGACGAAGCCATTGAAAAGAAATGGGGGATTTCCACTCCTAAGCATGCCGGTATTCCTTATTATTTAGCCCATGCCAGCCGAGCATATGGTTTGATTGACAAGGAAGCTTATACCGACCTGCCCACCTCGGTGGTTTTCAAAAAACCGGACGGAAAACGAACGGCATTGGTATACAATTTATC
>CAJQKB010000029.1 GCA_905478775.1 uncultured Opitutales bacterium
GCGTCTAACTTTTCAGGTTCTATTGGAGTAATCTTTGCTTTTCCTTTACCTCTTACCACGCCCGCACTTATTAGTACTTCCACAGCACCTTCAATTGCTGGTAAGTCGTACATAATATCGAGCATGATAGTCTCCATGATAGATCGAAGTGCGCGGGCACCTGTTTTCATTTCGACTGCCTGTTGGGCAATTGCTAAAATTGCTTCGCGAGTAAACCGCAGGTGTGCACCTTCCATCAGGAAAAGTTTACGATATTGTTTGAGCAGGGAATTTTTTGTCTCTTTTAAAATGCGAACTAATTCGGGGCGTGTGAGTTCGTCCAAAACTGAAACGATGGGCAATCGACCAATAAATTCAGGAATTAAACCGTATTTAACTAAATCTTCCGGTTTAACCACTGCCAATAATTCGTGAGATTCTTTGGGGGCATCTGCAGAATACCCTACCATTCGATTACCTGTTCTTTGTTCAATAATTTGATCGAGGTCAGTAAAGGCACCTCCGCAAATAAATAAGATGTTGGAGGTGTCCAGTTGAATGTATTCTTGATTGGGGTGTTTTCTTCCACCCTGTGGAGGAACATTACAAATGGTACCTTCTAAAATTTTGAGTAGTGCCTGTTGGACGCCTTCGCCGGATACATCACGAGTGATTGAAACATTATCAGTCTTGCGACCAATTTTATCAATTTCGTCTACATAGATAATACCACACTGTGCTTTTTCCACATTTTGATCTGCCGATTGAAGAAGGCGAAGAACGATATTTTCAACATCATCTCCGACATATCCTGCTTCAGTAAGAGTAGTAGCATCGGCAATCGCAAAGGGAACATCGAGCATTCGGGCGAGGGTACGGGCAAGGTAAGTTTTTCCACTCCCGGTTGGACCGATTAGTAGAACATTGCTCTTTTCAATCTCCACATCATCCAGTTCGCTGGATGAAAATTGGTCCAATTTACAATCACCGATGTTTAGTTCGGATGCTAATCTTTTGTAATGATTATGGACTGCGACTGATAATACTTTTTTTGCATGTTCCTGTCCGATCACATGTTGGTCAAGAAAACCCTTTATTACACTCGGTCTTTGTAGATTAAAAACTGGTTTCTCATCAGAACCTTTGGGTGGGGTAGTCTTTTCGCCCAATTCGCGATCGATAATTGTTTTACATACTCGCACGCAAGAATCGCATATGTAAACACTTGCAGGACCTGCAATCATCTTTTTAACCTCGCCCTGTGGTTTACCACAAAACGAACAAAAATTGATCTTGGTCGGTTTCGCCATAATGGATTTTTATTCCTTGGGCTTTTTGGAAATTACTTCGTCCACGATACCGTATTCTTTGGCTTCGTCTGCAGACATGTAATAGTCGCGGTCTGAGTCTTTTTCTAATTGTTCAATCGATTTCCCACTGTGTTGAGATAGAATTTCGTTGATTGTACGCCTCCAACGAAGAATTTCTTTCGCTGCGATTGAAATATCAGATGTTTGTCCACCAGCACCGCCACTAGGTTGATGAATCATGACCCTACTGTTGGGTAATGCAAATCGTTTACCAGGTGTTCCTGCAGCAAGGAGAACAGTACTCATACTCGCTGCCATGCCAATGCAATAGGTTACAATATTGCATTCCATAAAGTTCAATGTGTCGTAAATCGCCATCCCGTCAGAAACACTTCCTCCAGGTGAATTGATATACACATGAATGTCTTTTTTGGGGTCTTCCATTTGCAGGAAAAGCAACTGTGCAATGATCGAGTTGGCCACATAATCATCAATCGGCGTGCCGATAAATACTATGCGGTCGCGAAGTAATCGACTGTAAATGTCCCAGGCACGCTCTTGGCGACCTTCGCGTTCGTATACGTATGGTAAAGGTAAATAGGCTCCCATGTCTTCGATTTGGTTATTCGTTAATTAAAATTTTAGTGTGAGTGTTCGCCATCGATTTCACAAACTTTTTCCTTTGCTTTGGAAGCAACAAGTTCTAGTGTTTTGTCGTGTAGGACATCTTGTCGGAGACGACTAATCCGAGCTTGGTCTTTGGCTAACTCTTGCACATAGACCTGTGGGTCTGCACGCATCATCATTGCTTCGCGGGTCGCTGCTTGGGCAAGATCTTCGTTTGAAACTTCAATCTTTTCTAATTCTGCAATTCTACTCAGAGCAATGGTGATTTTAACTCTTGCTTTGCCTTGTACTTGTGCTTCGTTCCAAAGTTCATCTCTCTTACTCTCCATATCCTCTTGTTTTGCACCCTGTTGGACTGCTCGTTGGATATTGGATTGAAAAATCGACTTGGACTCATCTTCCACTGCCTGTTGAGGGAGAGGGAAGTCTGGAATTTCAAGAAATTTTTGGGTAACTTGACTACGTTTACCGTCAATGTTTTCTCTTTCTTTTCGAGAGAGAAGGTCGTCTTTAATTTTCTTTTTTAAATCATCTACGTTTTCAACCTTCAAAGCCTTTAAGAATTCCTCGTCGTCCACCGCTGGTGCTTTCTTTTCACGAACTTCGTGAATTTCGAGGGAATAGATTACTTTTTTTCCAGCGAGTGGTGCGACTTCAAAGTCTTTTGCAAAATCTGCATCCACTTCCTTCTTGTCCTCCTTTTTCATGCCAATCACAGCTTGTGCAATTGCATCCACTCCCAAGCCTTTGGCTTGACCGGCTTCCTCCCATGTATTGGTTTGTTTTCCGTACATCGGTTTATCGGGAAGAAGTTCCGCCACGGGGGAACCGTCCAGCATTCCTTCATAAGAACATTTTACATAGTCACCCTCTACGATCGCTCTTTCAACCTCTTCGAAGGAGGCTCGTTGATCACGAAGGGAGTCTAATTCTTTATCAACCTCTTCATCCTTAACTTCGGTGGGATGAGTAGTGAGTTCAAATTCTTCGTACTTAGGAAGTTCAAAATCGGGTTCTATATCCACAGTCACTTCCACTGTTGCCGGAATTCCTAACTGCACATCACCTGCATCCACCTTGAGGATAGAATAAACTTTAATATCCTTGTTTTCCAATACCGCTTCGTAAGCAGCAGTAGAAACCTTTCGGTTTAATTCCTGAATGATTTCAGTCGCGTATTTTTTACGAATGACTTGCTCGGGTGCTTTCCCTTTTCGAAAACCGGGGATATTTGCAATGCGACTAAGCTCTTTACATACTTGATTTCCCTTTTCAGACATTTCGTCCAAGTCAAAGGATACATTTACTATTTTGCGAGCGTCTCCCGCCTCTTTTATTTCTAGATTCACGGCTTTAGGTCAAAGAATATTGATTAGTATTAATGATGGTCTATGTGGAAATGCAACGAGCACAACACAAAGTAAGATATCATCAAAAAAAACCCTTAGGGTCAACGAGATAAAGGTACTCTTTATGTTAGCGACTTGGAGTCCAGTGAATTAGTTGAACACCTGAAATAAGCCTGGTCAGTTTGGATAGTCCCGATAATGAACTACGTAATTCTGTGGGTGAGAAGTCTTTAATTTGAAGAATCCATTCCCCTGTCTTAGAATGTTGGCCGATAATTTTGTACTGTTCTGGATCTAGTTTTTGTTCAATTTCCTCTTTTGTTACTCCGGGGTGGGGGAGTAGGTAGACTTCAGATGCTCGATAAAAGTAGTACTCACATTCTCCATCGAAGAGGGCACTGCTTGATTGTTCCTGAGCCAGGATAAAGAGTCTTTCCGAGCGAAAAGACCCGGACGACTCGATGACCCAAGAGCGTTGAAATACGGTTTGATTAAAATCCTCAGTGCTTTGATTATTTTCGAAATAGACCACGATACCATAGGGAATTTTTTCCTTAATTGGTTCAGGGAGGGGATGGAATGGTTCTCCCCCCGATGCACATTGCAATGATTCGTAATTACCGGGTCGTTCTTTGGTTTGGGTTTCTTTTTTCTCCAAAGCATAGCGGACGAGCATGGAGGAGAGGGCCACCCCGATGGCAATCCCAATCCAAATGGAAAAGGATCTTTCTTTTTTTGAAATAGACATTAAAAATTCGTTCGTTGCATATGTTAGGGTTTTTGCAGTAAAGAAAGATTATGCTTTCGGCAAGCGTTGACATTCGAGTGCGTTACAAAGAAACCGATCAAATGGGAGTGGTTTACCATGCCAATTATTTTACATGGTTTGAAATTGCCCGGATCGAATTACTCGATCAAATGGGTTGCCCCTATCTTGATTTGGAAAAAAAAGATTATTTTTTACCGGTGCTTACATGCTCGGCTTCTTTTCAATCGCCCGCTTTTTTTGATGATCGACTCCAGGTGAAAGTGGAAATTGCAAAAATTCCCCTGGTTCGAATTCAAGCGAGTTATGAGGTGAGAAGAGGGAGTGAATTACTGGTGACCGGTCAAACGGAGCATGCATTTGTTTCGGGTGCCGGGCGGGTAGTACGGCCACCAGGAAATTTTTTGAATCTCGCGAAAAAAAGTTTTGAAGATTAATTTAGCTTATTGAACTGAGATACGCTTGCACAATTTCATCGGCAACTTGTTCGGTATTTCGCTTTTCGGTTGAAATACAATGATCTGCAAGAAGATATTTGGGTTCCCTTTTTTTCAGAAGCGATTGGATGGCTTCTTTGGGATTTTCCGTTTGAAGAAGCGGGCGAGAATTATTTTCTGAAGTTCTTTCCAAAATCGCATCGACGGAGGCATCGAGAGTGAAGACCTTTCCTTTTGATTTGAGCAATTCAATCATTCCTTCGGGAATGGGAAGTCCGCCCCCGCATGAAATTAGGCAATTTGTTTTTGGGCAACCGGATTGAATAAACTTTTTTTCAAGTTCCCGGAATTTTGCCTCTCCCTCGTTTTCAAAGATTATGCGAATCGAAGAACCGTAAGTTGCTTCAATTTGTTGATCCGAATCAAGGAATTCCATTTTTAACTTCTTCGCGGCCCATTTTCCGGCAGAACTTTTTCCCGTTCCCATGAAGCCAATTAGGTAAAGGTTGGGCGCCCGGACATTTTTTTTCTTTGGATTCATTCAAGTGAGCAAATAAGAAGTTGATAATTGCTTGCGAAACAGAGAAAATATGGAGATAATAAAAATATGAATAACGACTCAGTGGAAGTCACCGTAAAAGGAGTAATGCCAACATCCAACGGATGCGCAATCTTTTTGGGGAATGATGAAAAGACCTTTGTCATATATGTAGACCCGGCAATCGGCAATGCGATCAATATGACGATTAATCAGGTCAAAAAGGAAAGACCCTTAACTCACGACCTGATTGGATTAATTCTGAGGGGATTAGAAACGCATATTGAACGGGTTCTTATTAACGATGTAGATGAGGGTACTTTCTTTGCCCGAATCATTTTACAAATGCAAAATGAATTGGGAAAAAAAATTATTGAATTAGATGCCCGCCCGAGCGATTCAATTGTTCTTGCCTTACAGATGAAACAACCGATTCATGTGTCCAAGAAAGTATTGGAGAATGTGGAGGATATGTCCGAGATCCTCGAGCGCATTCTCCGTAAGCAGGATTAGCACTCGTTGGGGCGATTGGTTCAGTGATTTCAGAATTGAAATCATTTCCGTTTAATCAAGTGAGTTCAATACCCCATTCTTTAATAGAGGGACAATGGCCCACTGCCCTTGCACCAATGCAGGATGTAACAAGCTTACCCTTTATGGAAGTAGTTGCAAAAAGAGGGGCTCCCGATTTTTTCTTTACGGAATTTTTTCGAGTACATGGAAACTCGAGAATCGATCAAGATATTCTTCTCGCAATTACTGAAAACCCAACCGATCAGCCAGTTTTTGCCCAATTAATTGGTGAAAATATAGAAGATTTAAGACGAACTGTTCGTGATTTTGCTCCTTATCCTATAGCAGGAATCGATTTAAATTTAGGATGCCCAGCTCCTCGTGTATTTAAAAAAAATGTGGGGGGCGGGTTATTACGTTCACCTGAGCAAATCCTTGAAATTTTGAAAATGCTTCGAAATGAAGTCAGTTCACTGCTTACAGTAAAAATGAGAATTGGTTTTGAAGATGATCGATTTTTTCAAGAATTACTGGAGGTAATGAATGAAACCAAAGTTGACCTATTAAGCCTGCATGCTCGAACAGTACTGGGTGGTTATCGATCGGCGCCCAGTTACGATCATGTTAAAACCGCGGTACGGAGTGTGGGTTGTCCGGTTTTGTTAAACGGGAATGTGACCTCAGTTGAAAGTGCAAATAAGTTACGGGAACTCACCGGTTCCCATGGGGTAATGATTGGCAGGTCTGCAATTCGTAACCCTTGGATCTTTCGACAGATTCGAGAATCCCAGGATGGGGAAGAAGTTTTTTGTCCGACTTTATCGGATGTGTATGAATATGTTGTAGATCTTTATGATTCGATTGAAAAACCTGAAATTGAAGAGAGAAAAAATGTGGGTCGGATGAAAAAGTTTCTCAATTTTGTTGGATTATCTGTGGATGCGGAAGGACAATTCCTGCACCTGATGCGCCGAACGCAAAGTAAAAAGGATCTGTTTGAAGTCTGTGCTCACTATTTACTTAGTGAAGGGCGAGAAGGTCAGTTTTACAATCTTGAACCATTTGATGGTCTAGTAGCGAGACCCAGTTCCGAATCCTCGTATTCCACTTGTCAACTAGGATAAAATGATGAAGCCGGATTTTTCTTTTAAAGAGTTTTTACAAAAGGTATGGATTCCGTTGAGTGCTTCAATGGGAACTTACCTTTTCCTGTTACTTGCCCAACCTCCAAGACAGTCACCGGAGTGTGCCTATTTTTTCTTATTACCCGCGATTAGCTGGTTTTGCTTTAAACCAAAGTTAAAGACTGTTGCATTCAACTTTTTCTTAGCTGGATTACTTTATCATGTATCATTGGTCGGATGGATGAGGCATATTTCACTGGGTGGTTTATTGTCTGCATGCACTCTTCTTTCACTTTACTACCTTCCTTGGTTTTTACTGGCTCGGATTCTTGTGCCGCGTGCAGCAACTGGAACCTTTAAGATTCGTTTGTTAATTCTTCTTATTCTGCCCTCTGCCTGGGTATCGATGGAATGGTTGAGGTGTCAATTTACTTTAGGTTTTCCTTGGTGTCCACTTTCAGTCACTCAATGGGAACGTCCAGTTTTATTGCAAACTGCTCAATGGCTGGGGTCTTGGGGAGTATCCTTCTTCCTCGTTCTTTTTAATTTGTGTCTCTGTTCATATGTACATCATTTGTTGGTAAGGAGAAGGGAGTCAAGTGGAGGCATTTTGGGAAATATTTGCCCGGACTTTTATTTAGCAATAATCGTTTTTGTTTTCATGGTGAGTCCATTTTTTCTTTTTAAAAATCAAACGACGGGTGATAAGGTGGAATTCCAGGTCGGTCTTTGCCAACCCTATTTGATGGAAAAATGGAAGGGCGGTAATGCGGGGATCCATAAGGATACCTTAAAAAGGCAGACCCGTTTTTTAGGATTGATGAATCCGGACCTGATTGTCTGGCCAGAGGCTTCCACTCCTTATGCCTTGAATCAAGATTCTGCATGGGTGGAAGAACTGTCTAGCCAAACTCAAACCCCCTTGCTTATTGGAGCAGTATGGAAGGGAGAGGATTCAATACACAATACAATATCAGAAGTTTTACCGGAAGCGGGAGTGCAAGATAATTGGTATGCGAAGAGAGTTTTAGTTCCATTTGGTGAGTATGTACCATTTCCATTTAAATGGATTCCTGGAGTAAGGAAATTAGTTGGACCGGTTGGAAGTTTTAAGGAGGGAGATGAGGTGAAAACCTTTTCCGTTCATTCAAAAAAGAATCAAGATTCGACATTCAAAATTGGCCCACTTATTTGTTACGAGGATATATTTCCCAGATTGTGCAGGGAAACCGCACTCGAGGGTGTTGATCTCTTCTTTGTTACCACTAATGATGCATGGTTTGGTCGGGAGGGTTGCGCTGAGCAACATGCTGCTCATTCTGTCTTGCGTGCGATCGAGACCCAAAGACCTTTTCTTCGTTGTGGTAATGCAGGCTGGTCGGGATGGATCGATTCTAACGGATACCAGCGCGAAGTATTGAGGAATGAAGAAGGAAGTATCTATTTTGAAGGCGCGACCACACTTAGCATTACAATTAATCAGAATCAATTATCCAAAGCATCTTTTTATGTCCGCTATGGCGATTGGTTTGCATATATGTGTCTATTTTTAACCCTTGCGTCCCTTCCTTTCGCTTTAAGAAAAAAACGAAATTAACTTTTTAGGTTTGAAATTTTTTTACACTTGTTCATCTATTGTAAAGTCTAATGATGTTGTAATCTAACTACAAAATACAAATGGAATCGAGTTCTATCAATTATGAATATTTAGTCGGGCAAATTCAGCGGAATTTACCCACTTTGCCGACCATTGTTAATGAATTGACCAATGTATTGCAAAATCCAGACGCCTCCACTTTTGCTGTTGAAGATGTAATGACTGCTGATCAATCCATGACGATGAAAATTTTGCGAGTTGCAAACACTTCTTTTTATCGTGGGGGAAGAGAACGGGTAACCGATGCCAATGAGGCAATTGGGACACTGGGCTTTGAAAAAATAAGAAATGTGGTACTGACAACCTCTGTGTTTAAGATGTTTTCTGGGCCATCCGCGGAGCAGAAGTTCTCCCTCGAGGGATTGTGGAAGCACTGTCTCGGCGTTGCATCAGCGTCAAGGTGCATTGCCAATTTTTTAGGTAAATCTTGGAGTGAAAGGGCATATACATGCGGATTAGTCCATGATATTGGAAAAGTGGCTCGATTCAAACTGGATGAAAGTGAAGAGACGGAGGACTTTATTACTGATTCGCAAACCTCTCTTGATAAAAAGATTAATTTTTATAAATCTGAATTAATCAACCAATCACCCCGTCATGATTACCTTGGCTATTTGATATGCAAAAATTGGGGATTATCGTCTTTTGTGGAGGGGGTGGTAAGGTGGCACCATGAACCCCAACCCGAACGCCGACAAAAAGTAACTTCGGAAGATGCACACGAACTCATTGATGTGGTAATTCTTGCTAATTGGGCAGTGAACGATCAAAAATTTGGCTTTAGTGGACACGAAAGCCCAGACAAACCATCAGATGCTTTGCTTGCCCGTCTCAACTTGAATCCCGGTCAAACAGATCATTTGTACAAAGATATACAAAACGAATTAAAAATGACGGAGGACTTCTGTGACCTTCTTGATAGCGGGGGCGTTTAAATAAATTTTTCAATTTAGGTTGATTCCTATATTTGAATTAATTAGCTTAACTTCGTGGGAGCGGAAAGTATTGGTGGTTTTATAGATTATAAGTCTATTGGTGAAGAGTTAAAAGATAACTTGCCTACACTTCCTACTGTCTTCGAATCTCTTTCTGACATGTTAAAAGATCCGAACTCTCCTACCCACTCTATTCAGGAGATAATGAAGTCTGATCAAACTTTAACGATGAAAGTCTTGCGCGTGGCAAATAGCGTCCATTATCGGGGAGAAAGGGAAAGAGTAACCGATGTGGGAGAGGCGATTGGTACACTCGGGTTTGATAAGATTCATATGGTTATTTTGACTGCATCTGTTTTTAAAGCATTTTCCTTTAAAAATGCAAAAGACTTAAATTACGATCCTGTAGAACTTTGGAAACACAGTTTAGGGGTAGCAGTTGCATCTTCTACCATTGCTGAGCTAACTAATCATTGTCAAAGGCAGCGGGCTTACAGTTGTGGATTAGTGCATGACATCGGAAAGGTTGCCCGTCTTCAATTACACCCAGAGTCTTTTTGCGAAGATGTGGGTGATGCAATTTACGAAGAAATTCCATTGATCGATGTGGAAAGAAAGAAAAATTCCCCGACCCATGATCGAGTGGGGCAAATTGTTTGTAATGAATGGGGTTTAAACAGAGATGTGGAATCTGTTATCCGCTGGCATCATGAAACCGATATTGTTGAGCGCGGGACGGTAGGAGAAGACGATTTAAATAAGCTAATTGATGTGGTCTATGTTGGGAATTGGCTTTCTCATTCATTACATTTTGGATTTAGTGGTCATCGGTCTCACGGTAAACTTTCAGAGGAGATTATGGCTCGATTAAATTTAGATGAAGATCAACTCGATTATTTCAAACAGGAAACCAGAGAGAATTTTAAGGAATTCCGCAACTTCCTAAATTTGATCGAGCGTGCTTTTGGCTAGTTTTTTTCGTATATACTTGCCATTTTTGGTATAAAATCTCATTCGTATTATCTTCACACAAATTTTAGGTTATATTACCTTAAACTCAAACATTATCAGTCAATGTCTATTAAAATTGGAATAAATGGTTTCGGTCGTATCGGCCGCTTAGTTTTTCGCGCTCTTGTCGATCAAGGTTTGCTAGGTAGCAAATTTGATGTTGTGGCAATCAATGACTTGGTTCCATCTGACAACCTTGCTTATTTATTAAAGTATGATTCCACTCAGGGGCGTTTTAATGGTACGGTTGATGCACCGACTGAAGACTCCTTGGTTGTTAATGGTCATACTATCAAATGCTTAGCGGTTCGAGAAGGGCCTGCTGCATTGCCATGGGCAGAACTTGGTGTTGATATCGTGATTGAATCGACTGGATTATTTGTGAGTAAAGATGCCGCCGAAGGTCATTTAAAAGCAGGGGCGAAAAAGGTAATCATTTCAGCACCCGCAAAAGGAGATGTGAGGACTATTGTTCTTGGAGTGAACGACGACGAGTTGAAAGAAGACGATGCGATTGTATCCAATGCATCTTGCACCACCAACTGTTTGGCTCCGATGGTAAAAGTAGTTCTAGAAAATTTTGGGATTGTGGAAGGTTTAATGACCACAGTACATAGTTACACTGCGACACAAAAACCAGTAGATGGTCCGTCGATGAAAGATTGGAAGGGTGGAAGAGGTGCTGCAATAAATATTATTCCCTCCACGACTGGTGCCGCAAAGGCAGTCGGTTTAGTTCTTCCCGAAGTTCAAGGAAAGCTCTCCGGTATGGCATTTCGAGTACCCACTCCAACCGTTTCGGCAGTTGACTTAACGGTTAAAACGGAGAAATCAACTTCTTACGAAGAGATTTGTCAAAAAATGAAGGAAGCTTCCGAAGGTCCTTTAGCCGGAATTCTTGAATACACCGGTGATGAGGTGGTTTCTTCTGACTTTATTCATTGTCCCGCTTCATCTATTTACGATGCAGGTTCAGGAATGGGATTAAGTGACACATTTTTTAAACTTGTTTCTTGGTATGATAACGAGTGGGGCTACAGTAATCGTTGTGTCGATTTACTGAAGAAAGTAGCTAAGTTTGTCTAGACTTTAGAACTGCTTTTTTTGCCAATAAGCGGAAAACTTCCGCTTAATTCCATTCCCATTCTGACAGTACTTTATTATGAATGATGTAAAAAACATCGATGATGTAAACCTACAAGGTAAACGCGTTTTTGTACGAGTTGATTTTAATGTCCCCTTGGACGCGGATGGAAGCGTGACAGATGAAACCAGAATCAATGCCGCACTTCCGACCATTAGGAAATTACACGAGCAAGGTGCAAAGATTATACTTGCTAGTCATTTAGGACGTCCGAAGGGGCAACGTGTTAAATCGATGAGCCTCGCACCAGTTGCACCCATACTTTCTGACAAGTTATCATTACCAGTCTTGTTTTTGAATGATTGTATTGGTAGTGATGTGGAAGAAGCCCTTCAAAATTTACAGGATGGCCAGATCGTGTTGTTAGAAAACCTTAGGTTTCATAAGGGTGAAACTGAAAATGATCCGACTTTTGCAAAAAGTCTTGCCGCACATGCTGATGCCTTTGTTAGTGATGCTTTTGGGACGGCCCATCGGGCACATGCTTCGACCTATGGAGTCGCAGAACTTTTACCCATTAAAGTATCAGGGTACCTGATTGCGAAAGAGCTTGAATTCCTTGGGCAAAAAACTGCTTCTCCCACTCGTCCATTCACGGTGATCTTGGGTGGGGCGAAAGTGAGTGATAAAATTATGGTAATCGATTCACTCTTGGACAAGGCAGATGTGATCATTATAGGTGGCGCAATGGCTTACACCTTTGCATTGGCAAACGGTAAGAAGGTGGGTGAAAGTTTGAGTGAACCGGATAAAGTTGAATTAGCACGGTCCGCACTTACCAAAGCCAAGGAAAAAGGGGTTCGATTCCTATTACCCATCGATACGCTTGGAACCAATGCATTAGACTTTGATGCAAAAACTTTGGGCGAGACTCAGGTTTTTGAAGGAGATATTGATGATGGTTGGGAAGGGGTAGACATTGGTCCTAAAACAACCGAATTATATGTAAAAGAAGTAGGAGAGGCAAAAACTGTCTTGTGGAATGGACCAATGGGTGTTTTTGAAATTCCGGAGTCCAGTAAAGGTACTTTTGCGATCGGAAAAGCAGTTGCAGAGGGAGATGCCATTTCAATAATTGGTGGTGGCGATTCGGTTAAGGCAATTAATCAAAGTGGTTACTCGGACCAAGTTACTTTTATGAGTACTGGTGGAGGTGCATCATTAGAATTTTTGGAAGGAAAATCTCTTCCCGGTGTCTCTGTTTTAGATCGTCGATAATTATTAACTATAAGAAACTATTAAAATGTCCCGTAAATTTCTCATCGCAGGTAATTGGAAAATGAATAAAACCGCTTCTGAAGCGGTTGATTTAATCGAAGAAATCAAGTCTTCAGTAGGCGATCAGACTTCTGTCCAGGTGTGTGTTTGTCCACCGTTTACCTCTCTCTCTCAGTCATCAGAGTCTGTCGAGAAGTCTGAAGTACTTCTTGGCGCTCAGGATATGAATGCCGCTCAATCTGGTGCATATACTGGTGAGATTTCTGCCGAAATGCTTCGTGATTTATATGTTAGTTTTGTTATTCTTGGGCACAGCGAGAGAAGGCAGTTCTTTGGAGAGACTAATCAAATTGTAAATCAAAAGATCCATGCTGCGATCGGAAATAATTTAAAACCGATTTATTGTATCGGAGAAACTTTAGATGAAAGAGAGGCGGGGAAAACTTTAGACATTGTCAGGACACAAGTAAGGGAGGGCTTAGAAAATTTTCCTACTCATTCCATTGAAAACTTAGTCATTGCTTATGAACCTATTTGGGCAATCGGGACGGGTAAAACTGCAACCGATGAGATGGCACAGGAAGTTCATGCAGAGATTCGAAAGGTTCTTGCTGAAATGTTCGGTGATACTTCGGCGGACAGTATCCGTATTCTATATGGAGGTTCAATGAAACCTGAAAATGCGGCTGGTTTGCTTGCTCAGAAAGATGTGGATGGTGGTTTAATTGGTGGAGCTTCTTTAACTGCACGTGCTTTTGTGGGCATTATTGAAGCGGCTCAGTCTGCATAACAAGCATACGAACAAGCCAACAGATCAAGTAGAGTTACTCTTTTTGTCCTGTAATTCCCGAACAAGTTCTTCGGGGTGACTTTTTGCTTTTACCTTTAAATAGGTGTTTTCTACGGTCCCCGATTTGGTAATAAGAAATGAAACTCGGTGAATTCCTTCGAATGTACGCCCCATAAATTTTTTTTCACCCCACACACCAAATAACTTGGCTATTTTATTCTGCTCATCAAGAAGTAAAGGAAAGGGTAATCGAAATTTTTGCCTGAAATTTTCATGCGTTTTTCTACTCCCTCCCGAAATACCAAAGATTTTAATTTCCTTATTTTGAAAAAAGCAATAATGATCCCGGAATCCACAAGCTTGTGCCGTACAACCGGGAGTGTTATCGCGAGGATAAAAATAAAGTAAGTATTTTTGGCCTAAAAGAATTTCTTTTGAAAAAGAATTTCCTTCTGAGTCGGTAGTAGAAAAATTGGGTACGGTATTAGCTTTTTGAAGAGGGGAAATCTGTTGCATGTTATTTACAATGCAAAGGTAGCGGTTTTTCCGACAAATTCAACCAAGGTGGATTCAATCTTTTCTTGGATCTCTTCCACTAACTTGACTCGTTTTTCTCGTTCGTCTCGAAAAGAAACTTTTACCATTTTATCTCGGTTCAGAACGAGTTGGATTTCAAGGATGACATTTTGTGTTAATCCTTTTTTTCCAATTTTGACATCCACCTCTCTTACTTTTGCGGAGGACTTTAACAGTCTTCGTTCGCTTCCACTCTTGCTATTTTCTTCGGACATTAATTTTGTTTGTTAATAAATTGCATTACATTACTGCTGTCTTCCGATGCAGTAACTAGCTCATTCTTATAAATGAGTTTTCCTGATTTAGAAATAAGAAATGTCCATCGTTTGGGAGTCACTCCTCTTTCAAGTGTGAATTTATCACCTTTGAAGAAACGTTCAATTATCCCTCCCTTGCTTATTGGCACATTAAAAAGCTTGGCAACTTTACCTTGGGGATCCGAAAGAAGGGTGAATGGAAGTTTTTCGGCTTTCTTAAATAAGGAAAGGTTACTGGTTTGGTCTCCACTTATGCCAACAACCTCCACTTCCAATTTTTTCCATTTCTGAAAGTCATCTTTGTAGGAGCATGCCTGCTTGGTACACCCACCCGTCATCGCAGCAGGATAAAAATATAAAAGTATCTGCTTTTTAGCTAAGAAACTTTTGGAGTTCCAAGTTTCTCCTTTTGAATTAACGGCCTGAAAGTTTGGCACTACTTCATTAATCTCAATTCCTGGTAAGGAATTGGAAATTAAAAAAAGAGTAGAGAAAATGAGTACATGAATGTTCATTCTTTTATTTTGCTCTTTAAGTTCCGCGAGAACAAGAATTCTTTTATTATTACCAAGGAATTGGTTCGCCGTCCTCTCCAATGAAAATACCGGTTTTGTCATGGGGGAGTTTTTCCAGTGCATGGAGCATCATCGAAACTGCCTCCTCTACATGATACTTTGCCTCTTGTCCGCCCATTTCCGTTTTTACCCAACCCGGGCTTTGCGAAATCACTCTTATATTGAACGGTTTAAGATCAATAGAGGTCTGCCTGGTTAACATATTTAAAGCTGCTTTTGAACATTGATATGCAATCGCTCCTCCCAATTGAGTATCCCCTCGTAAATGAATTGAGCCCAAACGTGAAGATAAATTAATAATTAAAGGTGAGGTTGAACGTTGGAGGCATGAAACTGCATTTCTGGTCACCAAAAGTGCACCCAGCAAATTGACTTTATAGACCTGCTCGACTGATGAACTTGTTACTTCTTCCAGTTTACTCCAGTCAATGATACCCGCATTATTAAAAAGCAGATCGATGTATTTTTGGTTTTTATCCAACTCATCAAAACAGGATTTTACGGACACCTCATCTTCCACATCTAAGGATAATATTTCAATTCTGCCTTTATATTGCAGTTGCAACGATTGTAATTCATTTGCCCTATTTGTATCTCTGCAACAAGCGTAGATGAAATTTCCCTGCAATAGGTATTGCTTTGTCAATTCAAGCCCGATGCCACGGTTGGCTCCAGTTATTAAAATTCTTTTCATATTTTTTTAATTCCTTTGAGAATATCCTAGATCAAGGTGTGGAGTAAGGATAGTGTAATAGGGAGTTAGAAGTAATATTAAATAAACAAATTTGGCGATGAAACAAAATCAATTAGGAAACTCCGATCTTTTGCTATCTGAAATTGGCCTTGGCACTTGGGCGATTGGTGGTGGTGATTGGGGGATGGGGTGGGGCGAGCAAGACGAGCAAGATTCAATTTCCTGCATACTGGAAGCTTTGGAGCAAGGAATTAATTGGATCGATACGGCTCATGCATACGGTTTTGGGGTTGCCGAAGAAGCAGTCGGAAAGGCACTTCGTGAATTTAACGATGACAGTATTATTGTAGCAACAAAATGTGGCGTGCTCCCCGAGGAGGATAATAAACCCAAACGATTTATCTCGAGAGAAACAATTCTAGAAGAAGTGGATGGTTCATTAAAAAGGTTGGGCCGCGATTGGATTGACCTTTATCAAATCCATTGGCCAGTACCGTCCGAGAATTTGATTGAGGCGTGGGAAACATTACAGGATTTAAAAAAAGCAGGTAAAATCCGTTGGGCTGGAGTATGTAATTGTTGGCAGCCTGAACTGGAGGCATTGCAAGCAGTGGCTCCAGTGTCTTCTAATCAACCCATGTACAACATGTTGGACCGTAAAATCGAAGAGAATGTATTGGGTTGGTGTGATCAAAATAATTCTGGTCTTTTGGTTTACAGTCCAATGCACTCCGGAGTATTAACCGGTAAAATTTCTCACCAGTGGCTGGATAGTCTTCCTCAAAATGATTGGAGAAAGCATAAAACCGATCACCCCGTGGTTAAACCACTTCATAGTAAAGATGGTTTACAAGCCTTTCTTATTCTGCAAGAAGAGTTACGATTATTCGCACAAGAAAGAGAGATGACAATTGGGCAACTAGCCGTGTGCTGGGCATTAAGTCCCCGAGAAGTCACTTCTGCTATTGTGGGAGCCCGGAAGCATGGCCAGATTCTTGAGACTGTACAGGCATCTAACAATTCGCTTTCTCAGGATGATAAAAATTTAATTATGAAATATATTACCAAATTTGAAGAAAGTCTTGATCATGCCGGATGAAAAAAAAGTAAAGCCTGTGGAGGGCTCTAAAAAAGAAGTAGTGAGTGATAAAACTGCTTCCGAGATTAAGAAGCCGGTAAGAAGGAAAAAAAAGCCCGTTGCCTTATCAAAAGTAAAAGAGAAAAAACCTGCTACCAAGAGTTCGGTTGCCAAGCCCGTTGAGAAGAAGGAAATAATTACTCAGGAGAATGACGAAAAACCCCAACCTGTAGAAAGTGCCAAAGTAGCTACTGAACCTGTTGTTTCGACTCGCCCGCAGCCTCCACGTGAACCCTCTCCCCGTCGACATCGTGTCGATCTCGCCGAGATTAAGCCCAATATCAAATATATTGCCGGATTGAAGGGGAAAAGATCGATAGTGGGTTTAACTGCTTATGATGCAATTATGTCAAAACTTGTTTCGAAGGCGGGAGTCGATTTTATTTTGGTAGGTGATTCTGTAGGAACTACCCTTTTGGGGTACGACACCACCATTCCGGTTACGATCGATGATATGGTTCATCACACTTCTGCCGTTCGTAGGGGACAACCTGGTTGTTTAGTGGTCGCAGATTTACCATTTGGTGAAGCGAGTCTTTCGTTTGATCGATTACTTGAATCTTCGCGTCGACTTATGCAAAATGGAGCAGATGCAGTGAAGATCGAAGGAGGGAAAGATGTGGCAGATGATATTGAGAAACTGGTTGCCACCGGAATCCCAGTCATGGGGCACATTGGATTGTTGCCCCAGACTGTTAAGGCGATTGGAGGGTATCGTAAATTTGGATCAAGTCGTGAAGAAGCCGATAGTTTGTACACCGATGCGATTAGCTTGGAAGAAGCGGGTTGTTTTGCCGTGATCGCAGAGATGATGGACGATCGGGTTGCCACTCAATTGGCCACTCAAATTCTTCCTCCTTTAATAGGTATTGGAAGTGGCGATAAGTGTGATGGTCAAATACTCGTCACCCATGATTTAATTGGACTTACCCCGAGCCCACTGCCTTCTTTTGTTAAACCATGTGCAAGTTTAGGTCTCGATGGATTAAATGCCCTCACTGGCTATGTGCAAAAAACGAGGAGTAACCCAATCGCGAAAAAATGAACTTTTGCGTGCTTGGTGCTGGTGCCTGGGGGACTGCAATGGCAGTCTATCTATCCAAGTGCGGACACTCGGTCTCGTTGATTCCACGACGCGTTGAACATGCCCTTACCCTTTCTTCGGAACGAGAAAATAAAGATTACCTGCCTGGGGTTTGTTTTGATGAGGACTTACAAATTGGATGTTCCTTACGCCCCGTTCTCATGGAGTCCGAATACCTCTTTTTTGCATGTCCATCTCATGCCCTTCGTGACACTTGTAAACAGGTACGTTTATTCCGTGAGGATTCTTGGAATTTAAAAGGTGGCATCGCACTATGCAAGGGACTGGAGCCAAAAAGTAATTTATTTGCTCATGAAGTGATTCAGGAAGAACTAGGCAATGAAATTGGTTCTGGTTATTTAACAGGACCAAGTCACGCTCATGATGTAGCTGTCAATAAGCCCACTGCGATGGTACTTGCGATGGATTGTGAGGAGACTGAACTGATTGAACTGCAGAGTAATTTAAGTTCTAAAACAATGAGAATTTATAGATCCGAGGATCGGATCGGAGTGGCTCTGGGAAGTTGTTTGAAGAATGTATACGCCATTGCAACCGGCTTATCAGACGGACTGGGTTTAGGAGATAATGCAAGAGCCGCACTTCTCACAAGGAGTATGAATGAAATGATCAACCTCGGAATTTCACTTGGAGGTGAGAGCGAAACATTTTTTGGACTGAGTGGATTTGGTGACTTAATTGGAACTTGCATGGGCGAATGGAGCCGCAATCGAAGATTCGGACTCGCGTTAGCGAAAGGGGGTACACCGAAGGATATTATTAGAACTCAAAAAACGGTTGTCGAGGGGTATTGGGCAACTGGATGCTTTTTTGAGAAGTGTGATTCTCAGGGTGTTGAAATGCCAATTCTTCGTGAGATTTATGGTATTTTATATGAAGGGAAAGATCCTTATCTTGCACTGTCGGATTTAATGAGTCGTGGGCTTAAGGCGGAATCATTACGGGAATAATCAACTTTCATTTTAATTATCATGAATACTGCGGAAGTACCGATTTTAGAAACCCCCAATAAGGAAGATCGTTTATTACTACATTCATGTTGTGCACCCTGTGAGGGGGAGGTGTTGGAAACTTTGTTGAATTCAAAAATTCAACCTACTGTATTTTTTTATAATCCTAATATTCACCCCAAAAAAGAATACGAGATCCGCAAGGCCGAGGATAAGAAATTTTGTGATAAAAAAGGGGTGGAGCATATTGATGTTGATTATGATGTAAGAAATTGGTTCGAACGTATAAAGGGATTGGAATGGGAGCCAGAGCGAGGAGCACGGTGTACCGTTTGCTTTGATATGCGTTTTGAAAGGACTGCTCTCTATGCACATGAACACGGTTTTAATTTGTTTTCCAGCAGCCTGGGTATTTCACGGTGGAAGAATATGAAACAAATTAATGGTTGTGGAGAGCGGGCAGCGGCTCGCTATGAGAAGCTAGACTATTGGACTTACAACTGGAGGAAAGCCGGTGGTTCGCAGAGAATGATTGAGATTTCAAAAAGGGAAAATTTTTATCAGCAAGAATACTGCGGTTGCGTTTATTCCTTGCGGGATACTAATAAATGGAGAGTTTCTCAGGGCCGAAAAAAAGTAAATATTGGAGAAACTTATTACGGAGTGGAGCCGGGTGCTTAATGTTAACTTTTTATTACCATGAATAATTCAACGGTTTGGAAAACTTTGGTAGAAGAGGCGCGGGAGATTGCCTCCAAAGAAAGAATTCTGTCAAAGGTTTTGACTGAGTTTATTTTGGAAAGAGAAAGTCTAAGTGATGCTTTGGGTTGGAGATTAGCATCTCGTTTAGTCAAAAGTAGCGTGCCAGAAAGTGATATTCGTGACTTGATCAAAAAGGCTTTTGAGGAAGATATTGAAATGCTACAAAGCGTTGAATCTGATTTAATTGCCGTTACTGAGAGGGATCCTGCCTGTAATGATTTTATCAGTCCCTTTTTATATTTTAAAGGATTTCAGGCACTGTGCTGTTATCGAGTTGCCCATTTTCTTTGGCAAAAAAATCGAAAGGATCTAGCCCTTTATTTACAAAGCTTAGTGGCGGTTGTTTATTCCGTGGATATTCACCCTGCCGCAACCATTGGAAAAGGAATTCTACTTGATCATGCAACTGGCTTTGTGGCCGGTGAAACGACTGTTATTGAAGATAATGTATCGATTTTACACGAAGTGACTTTGGGAGGGACCGGAAAAGATCGTGGCGACCGACATCCCAAAATTAGATCCGGTGTCTTAATTGGTGCTGGAGCTAAGATTCTAGGTAATGTTGAAATTGGAGAAGGATCTAGAGTGGGGGCCAGTAGTGTAGTGCTCGATGATGTTCCTGCCCATATTTCAGTCGCCGGAGTTCCGGCCAAAGAAATTGGCACGATTAAAAATGTATCTCCTGCCATGGGAATGGATCATAATTTATTGGAGATGCGTGAATATGAGAGCGGGGGAGGGATTTAATTAAAAATGTCCTTTTATTGACGAAACTACTCCCTTCATGTACACAAAATTCTGATGCTTCCAAAATCTAAACCCGAACCACCTATTTCTTCCGACAGTTCTTCAAGCACTGAGGATCAATCAAACGAGTCCATTATTCCTGCTGATTTTGAAAACAAAGGGAAAAAGAAAGTGGAAGATCTTGAAGTAAAAGATGCGCAATTAATTTTTCACTCGATTTGGCATGAACTCGAACAAGAGGTCGGAGTGGAGAACCTTCATTTCCCGGCTGAGATATTCTGGCTTAATGGATCCCCGGGGGCGGGAAAAGGTACTCAGACTGCGTTTATCATGGAGTTTCGTGACCTGACTGAGAAGCCAATAATCGTCAGCGAACTGTTAAACTCTCCGGAAGCACGCAAGAAGATTGATGCGGGTCTACTGGCGGGAGATCGTGAAGTTACCAAGTTGGTACTTCGCAATTTACTGGAGCCCAATTATCAGAGTGGTGCTATTGTGGATGGGTACCCAAGAACAAAGACCCAGGTTGAATGTTTGAAACTTTTTCATCGTCGGCTCACTGAATTAAGACATAAATATCTTGGTACTTTTCAAGAAGCACAATTTCCAAAACCTCGTTTTCATATCATCATGCTATTCATTGATGAAGAAGAGAGCGTCAGAAGACAATTTATTCGTGGTCAAAGGTCATTGGATCATAATGCAGAAGTGGATGCCTCCGGTGTGGGGAAAAGAAGAGAGGTCCGGAAGACCGATTTGGATGAAGCGGCAGCACATAGTCGGTACAAAACTTTTAAGGAGTCAACCTATGATTCTCTTACCACTTTGCGTGATGTATTTCATTACCATTTCATCAATGCACATGGCTCGGTTATTGAAGTTCAGCAACGGATTATTCAGGAGCTTAAATATCAAAGTTCATTGGAACTGGATGAATTAACTCATGACCAAATTTCCTCGATTCCTCTGGCTCAAAAACTTTCGTTACATGCCAGGCAACTTTTAGTACAGAGGCTTGATTCTTATCAGAAATTTCACCCGGAGCTTTTTGAACAAGTCGTTGGTTTGATCAAAAGCAAATTCATTCCTATCGTTGAGAAACATTCCATTTCTGGTTTAGCTTATATTAATTCTGAAGCTTCCGTTTTTGATGATCCACTCGCTGTAGCGATGTTAATTGATATCTTCACAGAAAGAGGTTTCACCGCTGTTGTGGATATTCGAAGAATGGAAGTTCCTTCCCGAATTGATCCTAAAACCTATGAAATTATTAATCGGGTGAAGAAAGTCTATCGAGTAAGAATTAATTTCCCTGGTTCTACCATTCGACGAGGTTTGTAAAAATTCCACCTAGCTATTTCTTTACTTAAATTATGGATCATAGATACGAAAAATTAGCGGACACTCTAGTTTATCACTCCACCAAGTTAAATCCTGGAGAAAAGGTATTGATTCATGCAATTGATATCCCTCAGGATATGACCTTGGCACTAATTCGTGCGACCCGAGAATGTAAGGCAATTCCTTTTGTGCAGGTTCAAAATGGACGGATTGATCGCGAGTGTATATTGGGAGGAGAGGATATTCAGTTTGAAACTTCTCTCAGTTGGGAAATGGAGAGAATGAAGAGTATGGACGCTTACATAGCGATTCGTGGATCTTTAAATGTCTTTGAAAATTCTGACCTCCCACAGGAAGATTTAAAGCGGGCAATGAAGATACTGAAACCTGTTCTTGATTGGCGTGTGCAGAAAACAAAATGGTGCGTTTTGCGTTGGCCTTCTCCCTCGATGGCACAACAAGCAAAAATGAGTAGTGAGGCATTCGAGAACTTTTATTTTGATGCCTGTTGTATGGATTATGGACGAATGAGTGAAGGTATGGTTGCTCTCGAGAATCGTATGCGAAATGCGGATCAAGTTAAGATTGTTGGTCCGGGTACAGATTTGAAATTTTCAATTAAAGGGATCGATGCCGTAGCATGTGGAGGAACGCACAATATTCCTGACGGAGAAGTCTTTTCCTGTCCTGTTCGCGATAGTGTAGAGGGTACAATTACTTTTAATGCAGATACGATTTATCAGGGTACTTCCTTTTCAAATGTCGTTCTTCATTTTGAAAAAGGAAAAATTGTGGAATCAAGTTCATCCGCTAACTCTGAAAAATTAATCGAAATTTTAGATTCTGACGAAGGAGCTAGATTTATTGGCGAATTTGCGATCGCCTTTAATCCCATGATTCGTGAACCCATGCTTGATATTTTGTTCGATGAAAAAATTGCAGGCTCATTTCATTTCACTCCTGGACAGGCCTATGAAGAAGCTAACAATGGAAATAAATCCCAAGTTCATTGGGATATGGTAAACATTCAACGACCTGAATATGGTGGTGGTGAAATTTGGTTCGATGGTGAGATGATTCGAAAAGATGGTGAATTTGTTCCTGAGGATTTACATAAATTAAATCCTGATTATCTTTTGCAAAATTCATAGCACAATCTGACTGAAATGAGCCCGCCGGCATTGAATCAATTCCTTGCCTCTTTGCCCAAAACAGAGACCCATTTACATATTGAAGGTGCTCTGCCGTGGGAACTTTTAATTGAAAAAGATCCTGCGAAGTTTAATCCGGTTCCCTTTTTTCATGAACCGAACTTTAAGTATCAGAGTTTCGAGCAGTTTGAATCTATTCTTATCGAACATGCGATGGGTTGGTTTGATTCAGCAGAAAGTTATCATGAAGCGGCAAAAGTAATTTTTTCAAAACACATACAGCAAAATGTTAAGTATGTAGAAACAAGCTTTCACGCTGGAATGATTGAATTTTTGAAACTGCCTGGCGAAGAAATTTTAAATGCGATACTGGATGCTGTTCCAAAGGGACTTGAGGTTCGTGTTTTTCTTGGCATTAGTCGTAATGCATATACCCCTTATTTGGGTCCCATATTGGACCAGGCGATTGGTTGGTCCAATTTGTCCGGTATTGATTTACATGGTCTTGAGTCGTTACCATTCGAGACTTGGATTTCTCCTTTTTGGAAACGTGCACAGGAGCATGGGAAAACAGTAAAGGCCCATGCGGGTGAATTTGGTCCTGCTTCCAATGTGTCACAAGCCGTTAAAGAATTAAAGGTGAAGAGAATTCAACATGGTACCCGTGCATTTGAAGATGAGGAAGTAATGCAACTCTTGGTTGATGAACAGGTTACCCTTGATATGTGTCCCATCAGCAATGTTAAATTAAGAGTAGTGGATCGAATGGAAAACCATCCCATTAAAGATTTTATGAAGAGAGGAATTCGTTGCACTGTCAGTACGGATGACCCTTTATCTTTTAATAATTCATTGAATGAAGAATATACTTCTTTGGTGAATCACTTATCTTTTTCTTACCAGGAAATTGCCCACTTAGTATCCAATGGCTTCGAGGTTGCCGATTTGTCCGAGGCGACTAAAAAAAGTTTTCTCAGTCAAATTAAAGAAGAAATATCCAAAATGAACAGAGTTGATGGCTGAGGAACTTTTTATTTGCCCGGAAGGATTATCGGGAAGGGTTGATAAAATTCTTGCTCAGGTATTTCCAGATAAAAGTCGTTCGTTAATTCAAAAGGCAATTGAGGGGAAAAAAGTTAGACGACAAGAGGGGGCATTGCTTGTAGCGAAATCAAAGATCTATGCTGGAGAGGTATTGGTAATAGATCTGTCTCGAGATGACATTATTCCGTTAGTTGCAAGAGATATCCCCCTTACTATTTTATATGAAGACGAAGAAATAGTAGTAATTAATAAAGCAAGTGGAATGGTGGTTCACCCGGGAGATGGAACGAAGGATGATACCCTTGTTCATGCATTGCTCCATCACTACCCAAATGGTTTATGCCCAGTAGGAGCACCTGAAAGACCCGGTATAGTTCACCGTTTAGATAAGGAAACAAGTGGCGTTATGGTAATCGCAAAATCAGAACGGGCTTACTATTCGTTGGTTGATCAATTTTCGCAAAGGAAGACGGATAAAGAATATTTTGCCTTAGTTTTTGGGGAACTTCCCGAGGAGAAGGGAAGGGTGGATAAACCAATTGGCAGGCATCCCAAAAACCGGACCAGGATGGCAGTGGTTGAACACGGAAAGTCGGCATTGACTGAATGGGAAACCATTCGAACATATCAAGGACCTTTTAGTTTTTTGCGTGTTAAAATTCATACTGGTAGAACGCATCAAATCCGTGTCCATCTTTCATTTCTTGGTCATCCGTTGGCAGGTGACTCAACCTATGGAGCAAAGAATCACTCTGGATTTAATCGAGTGATGCTTCATGCGCATTGTTTGAAACTGACTCATCCTGTCAGTGCTGAACAACTTACTTTTAGAGCCGAATTACCCTTAGATTTTGAAACCTGTTTACATTTATTGTAGGGGACGAAGGGAGATCCTGGTTTGTCAAATGGGTGGGTAATCTAGATCTAACTAATTTCTTTTAGGTTTTTGGTAATGAGTTCGAATGCCTCATCCACATCATCTACAATTTTAAATAATTCAATATCTTTGGGCGATATAACACCCCATTTAATAAATTGTTCAAAATTGATTAGTCCTTCCCAAAATTCGCGCCCGTATAAAATAATAGGCATTTGTTTACCCAGTTTTTTGGTTTGGATTAATGTTAATGTTTCAAAAAGTTCATCCATTGTTCCAAATCCACCCGGGAAGACTACCACCGCTTTTGCGTGATAAAGAAAATAGAATTTACGTACAAAGAAATAATGAAACTCGAAGGATAATTCTGGAGTCGCATATTGATTCACGCCTTGTTCAAACGGAAGACTTATACCCAATGCGATTGATTTACCTTTGGCCTCAGTCGCACCTTTATTTGCCGCTTCCATCATGCCTGGTCCACCGCCTGAACAAACATAATATTTATTTCCAGGCACTTCTTTAGTATCGGACCACTCTGTTAGGCGGAACGAAAGTTTTACGGCTTCATCATAGTATTTGGACAATAGGACGATACTTTCCTTTTGAGCCAGTTCCGCTTGATCCTGATCTGAAATTGTTGCTTTTGAAGAAAGGCTTTTTTTGAATAACGAAAGTTCCTCCTGTGCTTCCTCCTGAGGTTTTGAGCGAGCGGATCCAAAAAAAACGATTGAGTTCTCAACTCCCTGTTCACGCAGCCGTACTTCAGGTTCAATTAATTCACATTGTACTCGGATTGGCCGTGCTTCATGGCTATTGAGGAACTCTTTATTTGAATATGCTTTGGATAATTTTTTTGTCATATTGATAGTGTCGCGTTTTCTTCGGTAAATGAAAAGTTCATTCAGAAAAATAAAAAATGATTTTTTACTAAAGTTGCGTGTTTAACGACCGATTATAATAATTAGCCGCAAGGATGCAGCCTCATTTATTACTGATTCAATCAACAGGAGGTCGATTAGAATCACAACCATAAGCAATGTCTTAGGACATTAAATTCAAATTGTTGTGATATTTATTCAAGACTATCTAGATAAAAAGGAATTGTTAACTATGAGTGACGAATCAAACCAAACTGCATCTAAATTTAACACCCAACGGGATGTGATCTCATTCCCCTCTGAAGCAGAGGACGAAGTTACCAAAGAAGAAATTGGTAAATGGGTCGATCAATTAATGGAGATGCCCGAACCTGAAATTTCCTCTTCAGTATTCGTTCATGAAGGATGTAACGAACTTGATGATCCATTGACCTGTGTTGCAGAAAGAATTCTTTCGGAAGAAAGCTATCTGTAGAATGCAATATTTTGGAAAATGAGGTATCTCATGATGAACCGACGAAATAGGTAAGAGGTTGAATCAAAATCTTTTCGTTAAAGATTTTGATTATACGGTCGACTATAGTGGTAGCTACATGGATGTAGCCTCATTAAAATTTGGTTCAATCCACAGGAGGTCGATTAGAATCACAACCATCAATTTTGCCTAATTGGCATTTTTAACAATTTTGTTGTGATATTTATTCAAGACTATCTAAAAACGGATGAAAACTTAATGATGAGTTCTGATTCTACTCATTTGAGTTCAAACTCCAGTAATCAGAGTGTGGTTATTACATTCCCCACAGATCCAACTGAGGTAGTCTCCAAAGAAGAAATTGGTAAATGGGTAGACTTGTTAATGGAAATGCCGGAACTTGGGAATTCCGATGCTGATTTCATCAACAAGGGACTTGAGCAATTCGATGATCCCTTGTGCTGTGTTGCAGAAAAAATTCTTTCAGAAGAAAATTTAAGATAGAATTCAATTTTTTTTGGGATATTCAAAATTTTCGATTGCACAACTTCCCACTTCGAGAAAATTCCATTTATCGGTTTTACTACTTAAAATTACCACTCCACATGTTGGGATACTTGAGATTGAACTCGATCCCAATAAGTTCGCGAGATGGGTAATGGTTGGGTTGTGAAATACTAAAGCAACGGAACTTATTTCTGAGGGAAATGTTTGAATTTTATCCAAAATTGTAGAGGTGGATCCTTCGTATAGTAGTTTGTCATATTCTACTCTTTGTAAAGGACACCATTGAGCTTTAATTAATGCGATTGTTTCTTTTGCTCGGCATGCAGTCGAAGAAATAATTTTTTCTGGAGAAGCGTAAAGGGATTTTAGTGTTTTGCCCATATTGGGGGCATCTTGTAGCCCTCTTGCATTTAATGTTCGTTCGTGATCTTGAATTTGGCTGTTGTCCCAAGAAGACTTTGCATGTCGAATTAAGAATAGGTTTTTCATTGCGGTAAGTTTTTTTCGTATTGCACGAGTCGGACTATTCTTCACCATATCAATTATGAGATCAATTATTCTTTCGTTCGTATGGATCACTTTTTACTTGGGGGGATGTAGTGATCAGGATCCCGAATCTGACACTCAAAACACAGAAACCGCTTTCATTGAAGTAGAGAAGAGCGAAGATTTGGTGATCGATGATCGATTTAGTTCAAAAGATCGTGATGTAGTCAAAATATTTGCCGATTTTGAAAAACCGATTGCGACCTTTCCCACGATTGAGCAACGCGAAGCAGTTACCCAAAAAAATGGTCGTCTATATCGTAAAGATTTATGGGACGAACCTTTTACCGGTACTGTGATTGAAAATTTCTCCGATGGATCACTTTCGTTAAAAACCTCTTATTACAGAGGATTACCCCATGGGCAACAAGTCAGGAATTTCTCCGATGGGCAAAGAGCCCTTGAGGCAAACTTTGATCAAGGTGTCCTTGTGGGGGTTAAATCGAGATGGTGGCCCAATGGAGTAATAAGGGAAGAGGCTTACTGGAGTGAAGGGAAGTATATTGGACGTCGTTTGTGGGATCGAACTGGACGACTAATAAAAGAGGAAATTACACCTCAAAGTTAGCTTCTTACTTTTTCACTTTCCTGAATTTTTGATACATACTCAGAAAAGTCTCCGACTCGGATAATGGATAGGTTCTCAATCACCTGCCTTCTTTCAATTGCACGAAGTAATTCGAATGATTCGTCGCTTATGTCGTCTGGCACTACTACGACGAGATGACGTGACTGGAGTCTGAAATTGGTATCGCTCAGTGTTTGAATTAAAGAAATTTCGTCACTATTTTCCCAAGTATTTCTAATTTCAACTCCAAGTGATAAGGAAGGAATCCACAAATCTGTTTCGCCGACTGAGTATCTCTTTCTTACCTCCAATTTAAGGGCCAATAACTTGTATTCACAAATATGAATCAGATCCATAATCGAAGCAGAATTACTTAATAATGATTCTTTTTCTTTTAGCACAAGGGATGAAAGGTAGGCGATCAAGTCGCCATGATGAAGCATCTGCATTCTTTCTCTCGCAAAACTCCGCAGGTGAGGATCTGGAAAGAGAGTGTCCAAAGAGAGTGTCTCGTTGTTATTTTGTGCTGGATTGAATGTTTTGTTTTCAATTTTTAAAATAGCAGGTTCAAGGTCTTCTGGAAAAGGAATCGTATGGACGCGAAGATCGTAACTCGCTTGCTTTCTAGACATTTCGCTCAGCTTCTCTCGAAGCCATATACCAAGGTAGAAAACATTTTTATTATTTTCATATCCAACTTCTCTGTATCTTTTTACTTTTTCCCTGAATGCAAATACGCCCTTATCATAGTACTCGTATGGTCCATCCAATTTATTTACCGATGCGGCAACTTCTTCAATTAAGTCTCGATCATCTTTCCAGTCTCTTCTCCTCCGGTGGTAAACTGGGGTTCCAATCGTCGATGCTCTCGGTCTTTCAAATCTAGGCATTTTTATAGAATAAGATAATTTAAGAACACTTTCAATCTATATTATGTCAGGAATTTTAAAGTTTTCATATTGTTGCATTGAATAGGGAAGAGTGTTTGAATTCAATTCCTTATGAGAATCATAAAAGTTGAATTTTTCTTTAGTGTTTTTTTATTACTGCTGATTTCTTTAACTGATTCTTTCGGAGAATTAAACAAATCACAAGTTTCCCCGTCCGGAAACGAAGCAAATAGCACACTGTTAAAGCAAGAGGTTATTAGAGTTATTAAACCTGGAGTCTTTGACTACCAATCACAGGATTACATGGTTCGGATGAGAGTATGGGGAGTTGAGTTTCCTAAGCGGGAACAACCTGGTTACAATGAGGCACTCACATTTAGTGAACAAAAACTCTTATCTGTCTCCCCGAAAATTCAAATAAGGCAAGAATTTGATTTGCAAAATTTGAAAGTGGTGGAAGTTACCATCATGAATGGGCAGATGAATTTTAGTAGGGAGGCTATTTCGCTTGGAATTGGCTGGCATTCAGAAAAAGAATCGAACCGTTACGGTCCTTTTGTAATCGCTCAGCTAAAAGCGAAAAGATTAAATTTAGGAATTTGGGCTAATAATTTTAACTACAAGCAAATTCAATCCCCTTCTTCCATACCCACACCTCGGCTTCCCGGAATGTACAATAGCCAAAGATCTTTCGTCCCATCGCTTAGTTTTTGGGTGACTACTTTTGGAAAGATTCACCGACCAGGGTGCTCTTTTTATCAAAGAGGGCGGGGGAATTTGACCTCAAAACCCCAAGGACTTGATTGTCGAATATGTGGAGGTCGGAACTCGAAATAATTAAAAAATTTAAAAAAATGTGTTTTTTTAAAGCGTAGTATTGTAGAATTCGCAAAAACTTATATACAACCCTTATGTATTTACCAAATATCAACGAATTCCCAAAGTTTTCTTTAAAGCGTCTTCTCAGTACCTGTTTTGGCAATAATGATTCAGGAGGGAAACAAATCTGCATATTAATTGATCTTCCTGACCTTGCTTTGATGCACGGGCACAAATTTTTGGATTCTAGCGAGTTTTCTGTTCAGAAGTATGCACACGATGTCTTTCTTCGAGATTTAAAAAACGGAGTATCACAGGATCTCAATTATTCGGGCAATGACATATTTGCATTCAAAACTACTGGCGGAAGCAACCTAGATCCGGAGGATGCAGCAACTAATTTCAACGGTGATTCTCTTTCCTTGGAAAATGATATTTATCCAAAATATGATATCATACTTGCGATTACTGATTATTCATTAACTGCACCATTAACTGCTTCTGCTAAGATTCATGGCTTTCGTGGTGCTACACTGCATGGTGTTAATGATATAATTTTGAACTCAGGTTTAGCGGTTGATTACAATGAAATCAGCAAACAATCTGAACTCTTTAGGAGTGTATTAGATCAGTCTGATTCCTTTGAACTCGACTTTGAAGTGTTGGGGAAAAAGTCTACACTCACAATCAATTGCCAAAACCAATCGGCTCAGAAAAGTCATGGTCTTTGCCCAGGGGGGATACCCGATGTTGCAAATCTTCCCGCCGGTGAAGTTTATTTTGTTCCCACATCTGCCTCGGGATCATTTCCATTTCGTTTTTCGGACGGTACGCTCGCCCAGATGGAGGTTGATAACGGAGCAATTATTAATGCCTCGCTCGTTCGAGGAGATCAACAGAAAGTTGATGACCGCAACCAGCAACTCAAGGAAGATCCTGCAACCGGTATAATCGGAGAACTTGGCTTTGGTACTCAATTACTACCTTTCTCTGGTAAAGATATTCAAGATGAGAAAATACTCGGTACTTGTCATGTTGCCACCGGACGGAGCGATCATTTAGGAGGTTCATTAACCCCTGACCTTTTCAATTCACGGATGAATGCATCGCATGATGATATTTTATATGCACCACCAAAGACTCCTGAAATTAATGTTTCGGAAGTAAGAATGAACAAAAATGGGGAGAGTATTAGTATTTTAAAGGACTTTCAGCCCACTGCTTTTTTACTGGATCATCTCTCCTCTGAGTATCCGGTTGAAAAATTTCTAACCAGTGTTTCCTAACAGAAGATTTTTTTTATTTTATTTAACAGGATTTTTCCTGTTCACAGTTTCTGCTTTTGGCTTTCGACAAGCACCTTCTGTCCCTCGTGCACCCTCAGTCAGTAAAGTTCGTACTGTTCCAAACTTCGGTGCCTTCAAGCGTGCACCCTTCGTACCCTCCGCTCGAATTGCTCGAAAATCACCAGGCGCTCCTCGTTCTCCCACTGCTAGATATCCAAAGCGTGTCAAGCGCCCACCTTTAGTTAAACGTCCTAAGCCGGTCAGAAACACTCCGTTTGTTCAACGTGTGCCTACATCCAAAAGAGTTCCTTATGTAAGACGAGTACCGAAGAGGTCATGAGTTAGATCCTTCCGAGTTCACTCGGGCAAAATTTTTCCCTAAAAGCTTTGCAATACGACCTTATATTTAGGAGGTTATTGTTAATGTTTGTGCGCTTACCTATTTTTGCTCGTTGGAGTAATTGCATCCTCGTTTTTTGCAAAAGGTTGCTGGTTTGTTTGTTTTTGCTTTTTTTGTCTCAGCACAGAGGGTATTCGAGCAACCAAGATGGTAGTATGAACCAGACATATTCGGTGGATTGGAATGGTACGGTCTTCTTAGTGAGTGGGGATGGGTTTTTGAATTCATCCTTTCCCACTTTGTCATTATACGAAAATAATTATTATGTTTTTAACAATAACAGCACTGGGGAGTTTCGTTTTTCTGTAGGAGAAGATAACAATACTCAATATTCAGGCCTTGATGTTTGGAACAACGGGTCTTACAGCAGTGACGAATATTTGTTGTACTCCCCTGAGTTAAATTCTTCCCGAATCCTTTACTACTTCAATCCCAAAGATAACGCTTCGGTTGGCCAAATTAATATTTCTCCTCATGATTCACAATTTTTTCATCCCCAAGTTAATGTAACTTCTTTTAAATTTGGTCAATCGGTTGCAATTAATGATTGGAACCAAACTATTATTGGTTCCCCGGGGGAGACAATATCTCATGACGGTGCAATTCATGTTTTCAATAAAGAAGTAAATGGAAGTTACTCTTACCTTGAAGAAATTGTTCCTCCTGTGCTGGGTCAAAATGGCCAGTTTGGCCATGCATTGGAAGTAGAAAACCAATTTCTTTTTGTGAGTTCGCCTGATAGTTCGACTTATTCCGGTTTAGTCGATGTTTTTACTCGCGAATCGAATGGAAGTTATGGATTTACGGAAAGCCTGAATACCTTTGCAGATAATTTGGACAGTTTTGGTTGGGATATTTCTGCCTCTGGTAACTATTTGGCAGTCAGCTCACGACAATCCATCAACAATGGTGGTGGTAAAATCTCAATTTTCGAAAATAATGGTACGAATTGGGGTAATGTTACTGTTTTACGTGCAGATGATAATCAAAGTAATGATGAATTTGGTTACTCATTAAACCTTTCTGGTTCTCGTCTACTTGTAGGTGCACCGAAAGCGGACGCTAATGGTACTGATTCGGGAGCAGCCTACATTTTTGAGCAAAATGGATCGGGATGGAATCAAACTGCAAAGCTATCTCCGAGTGGTTTATCGGCTGGCGATGAGTTTGGATATTCAGTCTCGTTAGCAAATAATTTGGCCTTCGTCGGAGCGAGGCAAAAAGATGGAAATAGAACTAATGCGGGAGCGGTTTATATTTTTCATCTTAATGGACTGAACTGGGAGCAGGTTTCAATAATTTATCCACCCCAAGACCAATCCAATCAGTTTTTTTCTTCTGACTTGAAAGTAAACTCGGATATTCTTGCTGTCTCCTCACCCAGTCAGGGTGAGGGGTATGTATATTTATATCGTGTGGAAAACAATGGTTCGAATATTTCATTGATTTCGAGCCTGGGTCTTGATGAGGCCAATTCCACGGATCAGGGTTTTCTTTCTATCGCATTGAAAAATGGAACCGCGATAGTTGGAATTCCTGGAGATAGTACTTTTGCGGATGTCGGTGGTGGTGCTTTGGCGTTTCATAATGATGCATGGCAAATGAAGGTTTTACCCGAGTTGGCGCCGATTATTGATCATAATGCATCGAGAAATCATACTATCGCGGAAGATAGTGGAATCTATCAATATGACTTCAACGGTTCACATCCATTTGATTCAAATTTGATTTGGTCTCTATCCCTCCATCCAGATGGTAATGCAAGTTTTGATTTAAATTCTACTACTGGCATGTTTTCTTACACTCCAGATGGCAATTTTAGTGGAATTCATGAATTTCAAGCGACTCTTTCAAATGAAAATTACTTCGATGTAGTTGATTTTAATGTAACAGTCACACCGGTTCAGGATGCTCCAATATTTATTACCACCTCTCTTCCGTCAGGCATGGAAGGAGATGATTATAACCAAACTATCTCCGTTTTTGACGCCGATGATGATGACAACCTATCTTTGAGTTATAACTCGGCTTTAGTGGGTTTAAACGTATCCGGGTTTAATATTGTTGGAGTTCCGGATGGAGGAAGTGCGAATGGACAAGCATATCAGGATTATAATGTTACTCTTTCGCTTAATGACGGGAATGTTAGTGTCCAAGGAATATTCGATATTCGGATTCTCAAGCGCAATAACCCGCCACAAATTTGGGTGAACGGAGATTCTAATCTATCAGTTTTACCTGATATTACTCTAAGTGAGGATTTTAATGAGACTACTTGGTATGCCTCTTTACCATTTTTAGACTACAATGATTCAGACGGTCATTTGGTTGATCTTAATGTGACCGTTTATCCAACCTATGGGAATCTGACTTGGGACATTAATGCAACCGATTTGAACAGGAGTATTTCCTATACTCCGCTTGTACCTCATTTCAATGGAATTGATTCCTTTACGATGATTTTAAGAGATATTGAAGGGGAGGGAAATAAATCTACTGTATTAACTTTTAACTTGGTGGTTTCTCCAGTCAATGACCCACCAGTAATTTCGTCTGTGCCTTCCTCCACTGTCGTAAATGAAGGTGATATGTTTCATTACCCACTGGTGTTATTGGACCCAGATCTTAGCGATGTGGGAAGCACGGAGGTGCTCAATGTGACGGTTGAGAACCTTCCTCCCAGTGGATGGTTGGAATACAATTCCACCACTCAGATTTTATCGGGTACGCCATCTTGGTCGGACTATGAGGACGCGGGACCGAGGCTAATAGTCATTAAGGTGTTTGATCATGCTGGATTGGAGGATACTCAAGCATTTACCCTTCAAGTTATCCCTGATAACTATCCACCAGTGATAACACAGGGGGCGACTTTCTCAACCTCCCTGAATGAGGATTCAGTTCTCAATACGTGGAGTGGGCTTGATTTATCCGTTACAGGATTAGACCAGACCTTGGGTACTTTAACTTGGGCAATTTCACAGCAGGCCCAAAATGGAACCGCATCGGTTACAGGAACCGGAACAACACCCACTTCCCTGAGCTATCAACCAGATGGTAATTTTTCTGGAACTGATTACTTTTTAGTTCAAGTTTTTGAATCTTTGGATCCAAATGCTTCGGACGTAATTCGAATTAATTTAAATGTTTTGCCAGTAGAGGATGATCCGGTTTTTAAGAGTTTGACCTCAGGGGTGGCCATCCAGGATTTCCTATTTGACTATAATATCACAACTTTTGATGCAGACCTTGGTACAAATGTAACGATTTCCTCTCTTGTTCCTTTACCTGGGTGGTTAAGCTTAAGTGATTTTGGGAATGGTTCGGCACGATTGAGGGGCACACCTAATCAATACGACCTTGGTAATAACTTAATCGTGCTCGAAGTTCGCGATCAAACGAATCGATTTGCAGTTCAGGCTTTTATGCTTGTTGTTTTGGATGAAAACACCAATCCAGTCATCGCACAGGGAGAAACCACCACCTTTGTGCATACAGAGGATCTGGCTTGGAATGGAAGTTCGCTCATTTCCGCAACCGATATAGACGGACAATTCTTAAATTGGACTCTCAAATCGAGCCCGTCCAATGGAAGTGTTCAAGTTTCTGGTCAGGGTTCATCGCCCCCTGTTTTAGGCTATATTCCTGATTCTAACTTTTCAGGTTTGGATTCATTTCAGGTTGAAGTCAGTGATGGAATTGGAAGTGATTTTATTACCATTAATTTGAATATTCAAAATATTGACGATGCACCCGTTTTTTCGATTCTTCCCACCGATCAGGTTACGATCGATAACCAAAGTTTTGCCATTTCTCCAAAGGTATATGATGCAGATAGCCTAGTTGGAAGCGAAATTCAATTGACTGGTCCTGCATGGCTCGGAGTTTCCTCTTTTGATCGTTCCACCGGAGTTGTTCAATTGGCAGGAGTTCCTGGGGAAAGTGATGAAGGTAATTCATCCTTTTCTTTACTAATTACCGATTCAACTGGATTGTATAATTCCGCTGAATTTAAAGTTCAGGTGCGGGTTCTTAATTATGCACCATTAATCAATTCTGGTTCGGCGTCGGTATCGGTTACAATGATCGAGGATGATAATACAAGTTGGAGTGCACCCAATTTAGTTGGTGCTGATCACGAAACTTCTGCAAATGATTTAGTATGGTCTTCCACTAAGCCCAACTTTGGTTCCGTTTCCGTTTCGGGTACTGGTTCTAGTCCGGTTACTTTTGATTATTATCCTGACGGAAATTTTTCTGGCTCAGATTTCTTTACAGTTATGGTAACCGATGGGGGTGGGATTGAGGGATCACCTCCTAAATATGATACGATTTTAGTGAATGTGGAAGTTTCTCCTGTAAACGACGCTCCGGTTTTTATTTCCACCCCAATGACGGACAGGAATGAATCTTATAGTTGGAACGATGAATCAGTCTATATTTATCAGGTAAAAACCTATGACGCAGACTGGAATTATGAATGGCACACCATTGATCTAAATGTCAGTGGGAATCTACCGGAATGGTTAACTTTTAAAGATGAGGGAAATGGTACCGGACTTCTTTATGGATTGGCTTCCGTCCAAGAGGAAGGAAATTATACTATTTCTCTTGAGGTTTTTGATTCCAATCAAACTTCAACGATTCAGAATTTCACGCTGGAAATCAGAATCGATAATTACCCGCCAGTTTTTAAGTCAGTCAGCGAAGCGAACAAAATAATTTCTGAATTAATTGTATATGTTGATGAGGATTCTAATCTAAGTAGTTCCCGGGGCGGATGGGTTGCCCCCTCAGACTACATAGCTGAAGACCCTGATCCGACAAAGCCATCAGCAATGCCCCTGACTTGGACTTTGGCAGAAAATCCTAATAGTGGGGCAAGTGTAGTAGTTCAGGACTCTCCTAATTTCGGTGTACTTGACAGGCAACGACCTTATTTATTTTCTTATCTTCCCAGACATAATTTTTTTGGTGATGATATTATCAAGCTCAAAGTGAGCGATGGTAATCGAAGTTCTATCCTTCCTGTACGGGTAAAAGTAAGAGCTCTTCCTGATGCCCCCACTTTTACCACATCGTTTGACTCTGTATTAGTGGCAAAAGAAGGAGCTCAGTTCAGCTTGGATATTTCAACTGTTGATCCTGATAATAGTCCGAGGACTATCAAGGTTTTTGGACTACCATCAGGGGGGAACTCATGGCTCAAGCTGGGTGACCAAAATAGTACCAATGGGAGTGCTCGCTTGTTTGGTGTTGCCCCTTCGCAAAGTAGTGGCGATCGATATCAACTTGCTTTTGTTGTTACCGATGAGACAGGTCTATTTTCAGTGCTCAATTGTCAACTTGTTGTGGATGGAAAGAATTTAAGCCCTGTAATTGACGCTGGTTCCTTCATGACCATTCGTTTCGATAGTAGTGGACAAGCACATCCTTCTGATATCGCTCGATTATATGCAAGTGATCGCGAGGGAGAAAATCTTCTCTGGAGTCTGTCTCCCAATTCTTTACCCTCCTTTGGTACGGCATCTGTATCTGGGAATGGAACCTCAAATCCTCAGATTAAATACCTTCCTTATTCTTCTGTGCAAAAGGATCGCTTTGGGATAAGGGTATCCGATGGGGTAAGTTTTGATGCAATTGAAATTACTGCCATTATCGTTGAAAACTTCGATTCATTTGATGTTACTGAACCGACGATAACTTCCACATCAGCAGGGCTTATTTTCTCCGATCATTTTAAGATATCTAATCTGACCCGGAACTCGGTTACTCAAGCACTAATGCTTCAAGGTCCAGCATGGCTAAAAGTGAAAAAAGTGACATATGATTTATTTAAGTTAGAGGGTATGGTTCCTGATAATGTTACTGGAGACTTTGCAATAAAACTTTCCTTTTTGGAAAATAATCAACGGAAAGCGCTCAAAGAGTATACTTTGAAGGTTTTAAATATTTCTCCTCCTCAACTCAGTCTTAAAGGAGATCAATTTATTCAATTAAGCGTGGGGCAAACATTTTCAGACCCGGGTTATCTTTCCACTGATCAAGACGGAAGTGATTTAAATGACAGTGTTGAAGGTGCTGTAGATACAAGTCAAAAGGGTATTTATCAAATTACTTACCGCTCGGAAGATTCTTCAGGGAATTTTTCAGAATTAAAAAGAACTGTTCAAGTTGTGGATCGAAATGACAGCGTTCGTATATCGAATATTACTTCAATACTCCCAGTAGGACTTGATACTTTTGCAGTTTTAAAAAACGGATCTTTTTTACTTGGCTCTTCGTCTGAGTCGGAAGCAATAGTATCCAAATACGATAATTATGTAGAGCTCTCCCATCCAATTCACACACTAAGATTTAAAGCACAGAAAATTTCGATTGAACAAATTCTGGAGCTAAAAGACGGAGGTTTTTCAGTCTGTGGCGTCTTTCGTGGGAATTTAGAATTTGGTAAGAACTTAGTGACTTCGAAAGGAAATCATAATGTTTTTATTCTGAGACTAGATAATAATTTCAAACATGTTTGGTTAAAGACTATTTCCTGTTCCTCTACCTTGTCTAATTTAGAACAAATGGAAACTATCGATCAATCCATTCAAATTGCGGGAAACTTTCGAGAACAACTTAAACTCAATTCCCAAAATTGGAATGCACAGGGTGAGAGCGATAATTTTGTCATGAAATTATCAGATTCCGGAGAGTTGATATGGCTCAAGACTTATGGAGGTGAGGGAACGGAGGAAATGGTCGGGATAGGAGCATTATCAGATGGATCTTTTGTTACAGTAAGCAATTCAGTGAAAGAAAACTCTCCGTCCTATTCTACTTTAGTTAAATTCAGCAAAGACGGAGTCGTAACCGGAGGGAAGTCCTTCCCCAATGTTAACTTGAATCAGTCGCTCGGTCTTGAATGTATAAATGATTCACTATTGGTTGTTGGGCAATTTGAAACTCAACTAGTCATTGATTCTATGGCAATTTCTTCCAGTTCCCTTTCGAGTGGGTTTACTTTATCCTTTAATTCTGATCTCGAATTAAATTGGATGAAATCCTTTTCTTCTACTGGAAGTACTTCTGTACGGGAAGTCCAGACAGATCGATTTGGATATCCAATTGTTGTTTTAAATTACGATGGGAACTTGTCGATTCCTGGCAGTTCGCTCATTCATCAACCGTTAGGATTGAATGATTTGATGCTTATTAAATTAGACCCGATTACCGGAGCAATCATTTGGGAAGAACCAATCAGCACAGCAGGGAATGATCTTGTCAAAGAGTTTCAAGTCGGTCCATTTGGAACTATCTTATTAGGGGCTTCTTTCACTTCGCCATTTAGCTTAAACGAATTTTCATATTCTGTGGGAAATCAGTTTTTGGTCCAAGTTGAATCTATTCTGGGGAAACCGACTTTTACTTCCTTTTCTAATTTGAATCTTCAGGGAAATACTTTTTTTCATCAGGAAATTAAAGTTCTCAATCAACCGTTTGTCCGAATGGAGTTAATTGAATCTCCTCCGTGGATGAATTTTCAAGATAACTTAAATGGAACAGGCATGCTTGGTGGTGTTCCATCTAGTACGATTTCCAGTACTGGAAATGTAAAGGTTCGAGCATACAATGGAGATGGTGGTATTTCTGATTTAGATTTTAATTATTCTGTTACAAGTAATCCCGAAGCAATAATTTCTAATCAAACATTACCCTCTTTTTCTTCTGCGCTTAATTTTGGTAAAGAAGTCAATATTTCTTCTACTACTCCTTCATCAGATGGAAAATACTTGATCGGTGGTACCTTTTCTCAATCAGTTAAATTAGGGCAAACTATTCTTCGCAGCCAAGGCCAAAAAGATGGCTTTGTCGCAAAGGTTTCTTTGAGTGGAAATATAGATCGTTCGGTACAATTGATCAGTTCAGGTGATTTATCTGTAGGCTCTACGATTCTTGGACTCGATGGCGAAATTTATATTATTGGAGACTTTAGCGGAGATCTTCAAATTGGTCCTTTTAGTATTCAGTCTTCGGGTGGATATGACTTATATGTGGCTCAATGGTCAGAAGATGGATCTTTGAAAAACCTGAGCTCAATTGGAAGCTCCTCCAATGAGTACTTTCAGGAAGCTTGCTTTTTTCAAAATAGTCTTTTTTTGACAGGACAATTTGACGGAACTTTCTCCCATGGTGCTTACTCTGTTAATTCAAATGGAGGAAAAGACGGCTTTGTTTTAGAAGTCCCCTCGATTGATATCTCTTCTGCTACCTGGTTACAAAGCTTTGGAGGAATTGAAGACGACAGGGTTGATGCTCTTGCTATTTCATCAATGGGCAAAATTTTCCTTGCTGGTTCTTATCAAGGAACTTCTTCTTTTGGAGATATTACCCGTCAATCACTTGGACTGTCCGATTGCTTTGTCGGGGAACTCAATAATAAGGGAATTTGGCAAAATATTTACTCTGGTGGCGGAGAAGGAGCAGATGAGGTCAATGGCCTCTACATTCAAAAAGAAAACCGGGTAGTGATTGCTGGTAATTTTCGAAACTCGATGAGTTGGGGAAATCGAGAAGTGATAAGTAACGGGAAGCAGGATGGTTTTATTGCTGTTCTTACTGATAAAGGAAATTGTATTTCCTTCAATGCCTACGGGGGTACTGGAAATGATTCAATTGACTCAATTCAGAAAAATTCGATTCACTCTTATTTTGTTGGTTCCTTCTCCAATGAAATAAAATTGGGTGAAAAAACATTCTCAACATCCGGTAAGAAAGATTCTTTCTTAGCAAAGCTCAACCAAGAGGGTACTAGTGTAATTGATGCCGTGCAGATCGGAGGGGCAGGAGATGACTTAATGAAATCTATTACCAGTGCATTTTCTGGGCATATACTGACTACAGGAATAACTACTGGAATAATGGACTCAAGTGGATCTTTATCCACCGCGGAGAACGGATCTCTTAATTCGTATATCGCACTATGGGGACCCAGCCAGTTTATTCCCATTCTTTCTCCTACACCTAAAAAAAGCATACCCACATCCAGTATGTATCGTTATGAATTCAACTCTGGACCTTGGCCGAGTGGGACCGAGGTGACCCTCAATAATGTGCAAAAGCCGGATTGGTTAAATATAGACCTTTTTACAGATGGCAGTGGTTTAGTTTGGGGAAAAAGTCCAACTACAGATAGTCCCGATGTAACAACGGTGAGATTTGATATTAATTCGACTAGCCTTCCAGGGCTGACCGCTGAATGGCAAGTTAAAGTTTTAGCGAATGGAAGTGCTTTCTCTGTTCTTGGAAACCCAGTTTTGAATGGAGTTCAATTTGAACCATACCGCTCCGAATTCATACTTACCGGTTCATCGTTTGATAATATTTTAATAATACCCGAGGGTTTCCCAAAATGGTTACAATTAAACCGCATATCGAATAATCGATTTGTGATCGAAGGAACACCATTAGAAAGAGACACTGGAACTTTTCCGATTCAGGTATTTGCCGACAAGTTCATCGATCAGAATTTTAGTTATCAAGAAACTCTTGAATATTCCTTAACTGTTCAGACTAAAATGTCTCAAGAAGCAACCTTGACTAATTTGGGGGACTGGAAAACAAATTGGTTAGGCTATTTTAATACATTTGATAATTCATGGACTTATCACGAAGATTTTTTATGGATCTATTTAGTGGCTGGTACCCAATCCGATAATATCTGGTTTTGGACTGAAAGATGGGGATGGTCCTGGACCAATACAGAAAATTGGGACGCCACTAAGGGGGAGGGCTATTTATACAACTCTTTGCTTTCGGACTGGTTGTTTTTTAGAAGAAAGCAAGATAACGTACCATCTGCTGTTTACCACTACAGTTTGAAGAAATGGCTTTCCTATGAATGAAAGCGATTACATGCCTCGCTAAGCAATTTGTATTTTTAAGCAAATATTGGAGCAGACAACTGATCTTCGATTAAGAGAAATGCCTCGATCGATTTCGTTAGACTTTCTTGATCCAGTCCTACTTTACTTCTTAATTCATGAACCGAGTTTCCGTGTTCAATGAATTGATCAGGCCAACCAAATCGTTTAACCGCAGTTGTGGTATTATTCTTTTCAAACACCTCAAGAATACTAGACCCGAATCCACCCATGAGAACATTATCTTCAAGCGTAACGATATATTGGTGAGATTCAGCATGTTTGAGTAAGTTTTCTTCGTCTAGGGGTTTGATAAACCGTGCATTTACCACTGAGATTTTAATTCCGTATTTCTCTAACAAGTGATCGGCAATATGTAGTGCGGTTTGAACAAAATCCCCAATCGCCCAAATCGAGCAGGTAGTACCTTCCCTTAGAATTTCAGCTTTTCCGATTTCAAGGGGGACGGGTTTATCCTTTCGCTTAACGCCCACTCCTTCTCCACGAGGATATCGGACAAAGGAGGGAGATCCAGATGTTATACCGGTCGCCATCATGTCCTGTAATTCGTCCTCGTCCTTGGGTTGCATAATAATTCCATTTGGTATGCAGCGCAGGTAGGATATATCAAATAACCCATGATGGGTGGGACCATCATTAGGAGACAGTCCGGCACGGTCTAAGCAGAAAGTAACTGGAAGGTTTTGTAAGCAGACATCATGAATGATTGGGTCATAAGCCCTTTGTAAAAAAGTGGAGTATATTGCACATACCGGAAGTTTACCTCCAGTTGCCATACCAGCTGCTAAGAGGACGGCATGCTCTTCAGCAATCCCCACATCAAAGAAGCGTTCCGGAATTGCCTTGTGCAGGGCGTCCAATCCAGTACCGCTTGGCATTGCTGCAGTAATACCGACAATATTTTCATTCTCTGCGGCCAATTTGGATAGGCATTCTCCAAATACATCTTGGTATTTGGGCGGAGAAGTGGGAGAGGAGGGTTTACTTTGTCCTGTTTGCTTGTCAAAAGGTCCGGATCCATGCCATTTTTCCGGTTCTTCCAACGCCACGGGAAACCCTTTTCCTTTTTGGGTAAGAAGGTGAAGAACAATGGGTTCGTCGGAAGTTTTGGCAAATTCAAAAAAGCGAACTAACGACTGTACATCGTGTCCGTCAATTGGACCGAGGTAACGGATGCCCAGTTTCTCAAAAATACTTGAGGGTGCAATTAATTCTTTTGTGTCTCGCTTCGCCTTCGATAGAAATTTCATCAGTGAAGGACCACCGGGAACTTGAGTGAGGAAACTTTCCGCGTCTTTGTGTAATCGAGTGTAAGCGGGATTGGTTATTAATTCGTTGAAATACTTGGAAAACGCACCCACATTTTTGGCGATTGACCACTCATTATCATTCAAAATTAATATGAACCGTTTAGTCGAACTGGCAATGTTGTTCAAAGCCTCCAAAGTAATTCCACAGGTAAATGCGGCATCACCGGCTACCGCAACAACATGTTCGTCCTTTTGATTAAGGTCACGTGCAATGCAACGTCCAAGAGCGGCAGAAAGGGCAGTGCCTGCATGACCGGCTCCAAATGCATCGTGCTTGCTTTCTTCCCGGGAAAGAAATCCACTTAATCCGTTTGATTGACGAATTTTTTCAAACCGCTCGTCATTTCGACCGGTAAGTAGCTTGTGAACATATCCTTGGTGGGAAACATCCCAAAAGAAAGAATCCTGTGGAGTATCAAAGGCAAGATGCAAGGCAACGGTTAATTCGACCACGCCAAGGTTGGGACCAACATGCCCTCCGTTTTGAGAAGTAGCATCAATAATTCTGTTTCGAATTTCTTGGCAAAGAATTTCGATCTGTTCGTAATCGAGCTTTTTTAAATCAGCTGGACTTGATATTTCTTTTAAAATCTCAGAATTATTTTCCATCACACCATGTCCTCAAAATCTTTTTTGATTAATTCTTTGTCCTTTTCCTGAACTTCTTTGATGTTCATTTCTGCAGCCTCTATTTTTTCTCGGCAAAGTTTTAACATTTTCACGCCAGTTTGGTAGTGCGTAATTAAAGAGTCGAGTGGAGCCTCACCGGACTCCATACGTTGAATGATTTCTTCAAGGTTTGCCAAGGCCTGTTCGAAAGAAAGCTCTTCTTGAGCTGCGGACTGTTTTTCAGGAGTTCCCATTTTATATGAATTTTTCTATAGCATTTTTACTTAATCGCAATTCAAATAGAATTAGTTGAACATCGGCATGGTTGGAAAAATACTAAAGTAGTTTTTTCCAAAGGCTGATTACTTTCTTTTTATTTTCCAACAATGTAATTGCAATCACGCTTACTATTATCACGACGAACTGAGAAAGAGTTTTTGGGGGCTCTATAGTCGACAACTTTAAATTGAATGGATAGATTAGAAATAATGACTGATTTGCAAACGATTATAGTGGTGTTGGCAATATGCCAATTTTTATTTGAGTATTTTCTCAAGGTTCTGAACGAGAAGCATGTGGCTAATTTGATCGAAGCTCAACCGGAGGAATCGAAGTCATTGATGGATGACGAGACCTGGAAAAAAGCGAGTAATTATTCAATCAGTAAGAGCCGGTTTTCAAGGGTAGAAGAGATTTTTGGTTTCGTGGTCTTCTTTCCGGTGTTTTTATATGTCTTGCCCTCAGTATTTGAAATTTGGCCGGTGACTCTCCTCGATTCAGTTTGGTGGGGGGCTTTTGTGGCAACTGCATTGCTAAATGTTCTACAAATACCGGGGCTGTTTTTTGACTGGTATAATCAATTCACATTGGAAGAAAAATTTGGCTTTAACAAATCGACAAAAAAACTATGGGTTACGGATAAGGTAAAGGGAATAATTTTGGGCTTTGCTCTTTCCTACCTTCTGTTGGCATTATTGATCTGGTTGTACCGGACAATCTCAGCGGCATCGCCTGAATATTGGTGGGCCGCTGCATTTGTGGTGTTTTTTGGTATACAGCTTTTAATGATGGTACTGTACCCCAAGTTAATTCTTCCCTTATTTAATAAGTTGACCCCGTTGGAAGATGGTGAATTGAAGGATCGACTAATGGCCCTATCCGATAAGACCGGATTTAAGGCAAATACAATTGAAGTGATCGATGGAAGTAAGCGGTCGGGGCATTCGAATGCTTATTTTACCGGTTTTGGACGATTTCGCCGAATTGTATTGTATGATACACTGATCAAACAGATGTCTATTGAAGAGATTGAGGCGGTACTTGCCCATGAGGTGGGACATTATAAAATGGGACATATTCCCAAGCGCTTGGTGATGTCTTTTGCGATGGGATTAGCGGGCTTCGGGTTAATGGGGTACTTGCTCGAAAGTGCCTGGTTTTATAAGGGACTGGGCTTAGATGTTAGTTTAGTTTCCTCTTTGAGTCCCTTGATTATTGGCTTATCCCTGACACTAGGCTTTTTTACCTACTGGCTCACTCCAGTCAGTAATTTATTTTCTAGAAAACACGAGTTTGAAGCCGATCATTTTGCAAAAATTGCAGTAGGGGGGGAGGAGCCGTTAATTTCTGCCCTGAGAAAACTGTATGTCGAAAATTTATCCCATCCATTGCCTCATCCATTAATGGCAGGATTTCATTATTCTCATCCGACCCTGCTCGAAAGAGAAGGAGCGATGAGAAAAAATTAGACTGTATTACGGTGAGAGTGTACCGAATTTTCGGCATAGGATGGAATGTGTGATTAAGCCAAGAAATACTCCTGCCAAATTCATGATCAAATCGCCAGGGGAGGGGAAACGATCGGGAATAAAAGCCTGTGCCATTTCATTAATAATTCCATATAGCGTGGCGATATAAAATGCCTTGCACTTAAGAGCTGAAAAAAAGGAACGAATTGGTCCGAGGTACCAGGACCATAACCAGGCAAGTCCATAAAAGAGGGGCAAGTGACTTAGGTCCTGCAGCCAAAAGGGGTAAGCAAAGAGTTCCTCGGAAAAGCGGACAAAAAGTTCATTTGCATCCAGCTCCTTTAGACTGTCTGGCTTGGGGAAACCGGTGAGCACTTGTAGAAAAAAAGTATAGCCCAATGGCAGGGCAATCCAAAGCTTACTGGGTGGTGGGTTGCTCCAAAAGTGGAAAATTGTCTTCATTGCAGATTCGAAAAGATTGCTAGCGTAAAAACTTTACGTCATTGATTTGTTTTAAGTTAGTATTTAACTAGTAGAACTTTTATATTATGCCAATCTATGAATTCATGAGTCGAGAGACGGGAAAGATTTATTCATTCTTTGCCCACTCCACTTCATACTCGGATAAAACGCCTGAATGCCCCGATGGAAAAAAGTATAAGATGGAAAAAGTGATGTCGGGGTTTTCGATTACCGGGAAAAAGGAAGAACCTCAGGATATGCCCGAGCAAGGTTCGGGGGATGATCCCAATGATCCATTTGCAGGAATGGACCCCAATCAAGCAGAAAAAGTAATGAAGGAGTTGGAGGGTGCCATGGGAGGAATGGACGAAGATAACCCAGACCCCAAACAAATGGGCCAGTTGATGCGCAAAATGTGTGAGATGACCGGGGAAACAATGGATGAACCAATGGAAGAAGTAGTACGCAAGCTCGAAGAGGGAGCCGATCCGGATGAGTTGGAAGATCGAATGGGAGATTTTTTGGGAGATGATGAACAATCGCCTGCACTGCCCGCAGGAGAAGAGGGCGCCTCACAAGAAACGATCAAGTCGAGATTGAAGAAGTTGATGAAGGCAAAAATCATTCGCGACCCAGAACTTTATGAATTTTCAGACTACCTAAAAAATTGAGAGATTTCTGTACTCGATTTCTCCCACCTGTCTGGATCTCTTTGCTGCTCTCTTGCGGAGAGGATATTAAAGAAGAAACTCCCCGAGAAATTCCAACTGAATGGATCGGAAAGGAAGAAGATTTTCAAAAAGAATTTATAGTCGAACCTGATGATAATCTCACCATTCTTTTGCACCGGGAAAGTGCAGTTCCGTTTGCAGGTAAGTTAGAAAGAAACGGATCTAAATTAAATACAATTCAAACATTTGACGGTGGTCGCTTGAACGGAAAGAGTATTAAAAAATCAAAAGACGGTTCTTGGGTGGAAGCAAATTACTTGGACGGACGGCTTCATGGAGAAATGATCTTTTATGGGAAAAATGGAAAAATAAGATCCACACTGCGTTATGAGAAGGGAATTTTAACCAAGTGAAATAATGTGTAATTCAAAATTTTATTGATTGGTCGTTTTAATAAAAGCCCGGGTAGCTCGTTTTGCACGTTTCACATTTTGAGAAGGCTTGTCTTCTTCATCTGTTTCTAATGGAAGAAATAAGAAAAATGTAGTCCCTTTTCCCTTCATCGTTGAAAATCCAATTAATCCATTGTGATCTTCGATGAAAATTTTGGCATTATATAACCCAAATCCTGAACCGCCTCCTGAAGACTTTGAAGTAATGAATGGATCAAACAGGTTTTTCTCAAGTTCTGAAGGAATACCTTTCCCATTATCACTTAACGCCAGTTCGGCACCTTCTGCAGGGGCGGTTGTTTTATTTCCAACGGCTCCCTTCATGATTAATTGTCCTTTTTTGACTTTCCTTAACGATATTTTAATTTTCCCTGTTCGGTCGATTGCATCCCTTGCATTGATTACTAAATTAAGTATCATCTGCCTAAAGCCAGTCTCTTCAATAAATGCCGGCATGGTCTGAGTGCCAAAATCGGTGGTTATCTTAGCACTTCTTGGTATTATAATATCTACTAAGTCCATTTGATCTTTTAGTAATAATCTCAGATCGTGAACGGTTCGTGAAGCAGCTTTCTCTCGGTGTAAATCAATAATTCTACGCACTAATTTTTGGGCCTGCATTGCACTTTTCTTAATCTGCCCCAGTCCTTTGGCCATTGGGTCGTCCTTGGCCATCATGCCATGATAAAGTTCGCTAATTGAATAAATTCCTGCCATCAGATTACTAAAGTCGTGCACTAGGCCATTTGTGAGTGTGGCCAAGCCTTCCCGCCAAACAGAGTGAGATAATCTGTGCTCGGCGATCGCTTGCCTTGTTATATCAACAAAAACTCCATCATATCCAAGAAGTTTGTTGGTCGCAGTAATTATGGGGGTACGAACATCTAATAAATAAATAATCTGGCCCGTCGGTGGAATAGTTACTCGGTAGGTAAAACTAAAGGTTTCCGGGTTTTTTCCGTTGGTATTTAATTCTTTCAAAAAGTGTTCTCTGTCCTTTTCGAATATTTTGCTTAAAAACAAGCCACCATTACGAGCCAGTTCAGTGTGTTCGGCTGGAAATATTTTTTGGATTCCCCGTGACAAATAACTAAAGGTCATGTCCGGCCTTTGCGTAAAGAAAATCCCAGGGAAGTTGCTAATATAGTCGGATAGTCTACTTTCAGCCTTTTGAAGCCTTATCAAGGTGTTTGCCAGTGCCCGGGGGTCATTCATTAAATCGCCCATAAATGCCTTTTTTAAAGAATCATGTGGCGCAAGGGCAGGGGACAGAGAAATTACAGAGTTGTGGGAATAACTTACATTTTGAAAGTGAATACCAACTGACGAACGGTGACTTTCTGGAGACAAGGGGAAAAAACACTCGAAGTCTTTCCGATGAAATTCTTTCGGGAGCAGGAGTGACCAACTTTTTTCTAGAGAAAGAAAAAAGGGTCGGAAGTTTTCTCCGATTAAGTCTTTGGCTCCCTTTCCTGCCCAAGATGCAAATGCGTCGGAAACTTTTTCAATCTTTCCCTCTGGAGTTAAGCCTACTTGACAATTTTCAAAATTTGGTGATTTCACTAGAAATTCAAGTAAACATTAAATTACCGCTGAAGAAAAGAGAGAACGACGGCTCAGAGCAAAACAAGAGATTTATTCCTATCTCGGAAAAAAATGCTAGGTTTAAAATCAATTTGCTACACTTCATTTCGATAATTCTAAGGATTTATTCCTTTAGACTCTTAGTTTAAGGCGGAAATACTATTTGGCACAAGTATTGCATTGTGTGTGCCACATGGCAGTCGTACTCGATAACTTATATAGTCAGGAGAATTACCTAATCTCCAAAAAACTCCTTGATGCTACTCATTTGCGTCACGAGGCACTTTCTAACAATATTGCGAATGTAGAAACGCCTGGTTTTAAAAGAAGAGACTTGCCTAAGACTTTTTCGGTTGAATTGAGAAGAGCAGTGGATAGGAGCGATTTTCGTCGAGTGAAAGGACTCCTTCCTCGAAGTGTAGAAGACCGTCAGGCTAAACCCGTACGGATGGATGGCAATACGGTACAAATCGACGAAGAAATGCTCGCGATGAACCGTAACGCCTTAAATTATGAATATCTGACTGGTGCAGTAGGTGGTTCCATTAAGGAATTAAACAAAGCAATTAGAGGGCGCGTCTAAAATATTTTATTATGAGTATGAATCTAATACCGGGGATCGAATCAACTGGCAGTGCATTATCTGCGGAGAAGATCAGGCTTGAAATTATCGCCCAAAATATAGCAAACTCGAACACTACACAGGATGCTTCGGGAAATGTATATAAAAGAAAAGAGGTTTCCTTTGAAGAATTTATCAAAACTCCCGAGCGAAGAGTCCCTGGTTTTGTGGATGAAAATCTTTATCAAGGAGTTCGAGTCACTGATGTGTTTGATGACCAAACCCCAGGTCGAATGATCTTCAACCCTGGCCATCCTCATGCAAATGAAGATGGTATGGTCGAAATGCCCAATGTGGATGTGTCCCGCGAAATGATTGATTTAATAAGTGCTTCACGTGCGTATGAGGCTAATTTAACTGTTGTCAAAACTTCCCGTCGATTAGCCCAGCAAGCTCTCGCGATCGGTCGATAATTTATATTGTGAACGAAATATCATCACTTCCTAGTCTGAGCGACCTGCTCACACAAAATTCTAATCTACAGGCCAACAAGCAACTCGACCGTTTTGCCAAAACGAGTGAATTGGGTCAAGGCTTTGGTGCGAAAGAAGCGCAGCAAACTAACGGTGTTGATTTTGTTCCAATTGATAAAACTTCCCCAACCGATCGAGTTACTGCGCCCGGTTTCTCTCAAATGTTTGAAAACTTTGTTAAAGGGGTTGATCAAAAGAAGAAAATTTCAGCCCGTGAAACTCAGGATCTTATTCTCGGGAAATCTGATAACATCCATGAAGCAGTTGTTAAATCACAGGAAGCAGGTGTGGCATTTAATTTGATGATCGAAGTACGAAATAAACTGGTTGAGTCCTACAAAGAATTAATGAGGATGCAAGTTTAGTGTTCACTCACTTTAGTTAATTTATATGAAAGAACGATTTAGTAAGCTTGCCGAACTTTGGAACGGCTTGAATTCAAGCAGAAAATTAACCCTCGTCGTAGCCGTAGGTGGAATTTTGCTTTTGAGTGTTGGTATTCTCTCTTGGTCAGGTGGAGGCACTTCAATGAGAGTTTTGGTAAGCGGAGCTGATGCCGATGACCTAAGTGATGTGGTTGATGTGTTAAGATCAAATCAAGTCGAATTCGAGTACAGTGAGAATGGTGACACAATATTAGTACCTGAAGACAAACGTGCAGCTATGAGAATGGAACTTGCAATGAAGGGTCTTCCAAGAAGCGGTGATGTGGGTTTTGAAATTTTTGACGAAGGAAATTTTGGGATTAGTGATTTCGTGCAGCGGACAAATCACACACGCGCCATTCAAGGCGAATTACAGAGAACTATTGCAATGATGGATTCGATTAAGTCGGCAAAAGTATTTATTGTTAAACCAGAAAATAATCTTTTGCTCAGCGAAGATCCTAATGATAGACCAAGTGCGTCAGTTTATGTAGATACCGGTGGAAGTACGCTTGACAAGGCCAATGTAAATGCAATTCAGTTTCTTGTATCCAATGCCAACAAGGGAATTAATAAATCGAATGTAGCGGTGATGGATAATCAAGGGAATCTTCTTTCTGAACAGGGAGAATCTAGCGGTGCAGCAGGTATCGCGGGTCAGATGATGAAAGCCTATGAAGCACAGGAACGCCGATTGGAAACTAAGATTGAAACTATGCTTGCTAAAACAGTCGGAAGGCAAAATGTGATTGCACGAGTTTCAGTGAATTTAGATACCAAATCAATGACAGAATTGGATGAAAAGTTTGATCCTGACGGCCAAGTTCCACGAACTTCGACCACCGATAAGGATATGGCTACTACTGTCGAGACACAGCCACAAAATAACGCAACAGGAATGGGTGCTAATGTTCCTAATGTTAGTCAGGATGCGACACAACAAGACCCCATAATGGCAAAAAGTGATGAGTCCAGAGAGTCTAAAACCACAGATTTTGAGATCAGCAGGAACCTGAAAGAAACAGTGCAGGAACCGGGCTCTATTATTAGCCGAAGCGTAGCGGTTCTTATCGCGAAGGGTGAGTCACCAAGAACTGCAGAGGATATTGATGTTATCCGAGAAGCTGTAATTAATGCAGTGGGAGCTAGATTCAACCTTGAGGAAAGCGAACTTCTTACTCATGTTTCTGTGAAAGAAGTAGTTTTTCAAGACCCAGCGATTGGCGGTATTGGGGGGGAGACATTAGATCAGTTTCAAAACTTCGTTGATAAATATGGCCCTCATGTAAAGACTCTAGTAGGTGTAATCCTAGCAATTGCATTGTTTATTGTCTTCATTACGATGCTCAAAAGATTCAAGCCCAATGAGGCTGAGGTACAAGTTTTGGATGAGGATGATCAACAACTTCTAGCTGGTACAAGAAGCCTTGGCAGTGGATTGACTCCAGAACTTCTTAACGACTTAATTCAGGAAAAACCTGACAATGTTGGAACAGCCCTCAGGAGGTATTTAGAAACGGGTTCCTCCTCCTAACTGCAAATTTTTTGAACGATGGATGAAGTAACCGAAGAAGATTCCGTTTATGACCGCTACTCCCGTATGTCTAGGCATCAAAAATTGGGTCTTCTTATGATCGCACTTGGACCTGAAGCTTCCGCAACACTCTTAAAACGTTTTGATTCCAAGGATTCTGAAGGAATCTGCAAAGAAATCGGAAACTTTCCAATTGTGGATCAAGAACTCAAGGATTGCGTGCTGGATGAATTTTCTGAAATTATTGAATCAAGTGTGAATTCAAACCTTGGTGGATTGACATTTGCCCAAAAGACCTTGGAACTTGCCCACGGTGACTACAAAGCGAATAATATGATGAATCGAATCGCACCCGTTCGAGAATCACTTGATTTCATGGATGACATTAAAGAAATGGACTCCGGTCAGATTTACAATGTTCTTCGCTTCGAGCAACCCCAAACGATTGCTTTTGTTCTCGCTAATGTGGATGCAGATAAAGGTTCTGAAGTTCTTCAAATGATGGCACCTAATGTCCAGGAGCAAGTAGTGGAAAGAGTCGGTTCCATGGAGACAACTCCAATAGATCAGATTGAGGTTGTTGCTAACACATTGGGAGCAAGAATGGGCAAGAAAGGACAATCGCCTCGCGTAAAAACGGGTGGAGTAAAATCTGCCGCTGATTTACTGAATTGGTTCGACAAGGAAGAAGGCAAGGAATTACTCAAAAGTATTGAGAAAAGAAACCCTAAATTAGGCGGTTCCATTCGCCAACGGATGTTCCGTTTCGAAGACTTGGTACGTCTCAGTCCTGGTGATGTGAGTAAAGTCACGAAAGAGGTGGATCAAGATGATTTAGTTATTGCACTTAAAAACGCTTCTCCTGAACTCAAGAAAATAATTTATTCGACTATGTCCAAGAGAGCAGTTGAGGCGCTTGAAGAACAACTTACTTTTCTTGGACCTAAACGCTTATCTGAAGTGGAATCTGCCCAAGACCGAGTGATACAAATTGTACGCGAACTCGAGGAGGACGAGGAAATTATTCTCGATACCGGAGGAAGCGACGTTGTCGTACAATAGATCCATCAATTTCCCGAAACCACTCAGTGGATTCAAGGTAGATCATATTGGCGATCCGTCAGTTACAGCGGCTCAATCGAAAGAAAATTCGTTAAATGAGTATAATCGTGGAAAAGCAGAGGCCACCGCTTTCTATCAGGCTGAAATTTCAAAATTACGAACTAACTACGCGGATTCTCAGTCTAAGTTATTAGCGAGTATTGATACTAAAACAAACGAGGTTATTGCAAAACTTGACCACCGACTTCCAGATTTGGTCATCGGGCTTGCGGAACGTGTTCTTGGTCAAATCTCCTTGGATCGTAATGCGATAGAAGAAATCGTCCGGAGCATGGTTTCAGAATTTTCAGGTGAAGACGAGAAACTCGAAGTGTTTCTTTGTCCGCAGGATTTATCCTTATTGAAATCGATGGCTGATTCTGAAAAGCCAGCAGTTGAAGAGGAAAAAGCTGAAGATGAAGAAGGCTTTGCATCTGCTATTGCTGGTATTTTTGATGGATTAGATGGGGATGATGCTCTTCTCGAAGGTTACCCCAATGTTAAATTTTTTGAAGACCCTTCTTTACAGTCTGGAGATTGTCAGATCAAGAGTCGGTTTGGTCTTCTGGATGGCCGGGTTTCGACAAAACTAAGAAAAGTGGAAGAGGAGCTTAAGCGAAATGATTGAGTCACTTGATGAGAGGTTCGCCTTTATGGAGGACGGAATTAAGGGGGTTAGAACTTACGATAAAGTGGGAACTGTACGTCGTGTAACGGGTCTCATTATTGAATCTGAAGGTCCTGAGGTAAGTATCGGTCAAGTCTGCTCAATTGTTTCGGATAGACATAAGGATAAAATTGAAGCACAGGTGGTCGGGTTTAGAGATAATTTTGTCCTTCTAATGGCTTTGGATAGTGTCCATTTAATTCATCCGGGATGTAAGGTGACGTCCCAACGTAATAATAATTTTGTCCCTTGTGGACCCGCGTTACTCGGTAGGATTATTGATGGGATGGGAAGACCGATAGACGGAAAAGGCCCACTTCTTACACCTCGGCGAGAGGGCTTTTATGCTGAACCTCCCAACCCGTTGAGTCGTTCAATGATCTCAGAACCCTTTACTACGGGAATCAAATCAATTGATACTTTTATTCCACTTGGTGTTGGTCAAAGAGTCGGGATTTTTTCTGGTAGTGGCGTAGGGAAATCAATTCTGCTTGGAATGATTGCACGAGGTTCTGATTCTGATATAAATGTAATCTCTTTGGTCGGGGAACGTGGTCGTGAGTTAAGGGAATTCGTGGAAAAAGATCTCGGTCCAGAAGGAATGAAAAAAACTGTAATTGTAGTTTCTACCTCCGATCAACCTGCCCCGATGAGAATACGGGCTTCTATCTTAGCGACTGCAATTGCCGAGGGATTTCGAAACGAAGGTTCAAAGGTTCTTCTCTTAATGGATTCCTTAACTCGTTTTGCAATGGCACAGCGCGAAATTGGCCTTGCCGCAGGAGAACCCCCAGCTTCCCGTGGATATGTTCCTTCCGTTTTTTCTTTATTGCCAAAATTACTGGAAAGAACCGGTACGAGTGATTCGGGAGCAATTACTGCTATTTACACTGTTCTAGTCGAGGGAGATGATATGAATGAACCCGTTGCAGATGCAGTCAGGGGTTTTCTCGATGGACATATTGTTCTCAGTCGTAGACTTGCCAATGCTAATCATTTTCCTGCTGTGGATGTGTTGCAAAGTGTAAGTCGTTTAGATCGTGCGGTATGCAATGAGTCGGAGATTCAGATTATTTCTGAGGCTCGAGATTTACTTTCTGTTTACAAGCAAAATGAAGACCTTATCAATGTCGGTGCCTATGTTAAAAAGAGTAACCCTAAAATAGATCGTGCGATTGAGAAATTCGACAGAATCGATTCATTTCTTAAACAAAGATATGACCAAGTTTCGACTCGGGAGTCCTCTTTTCAACAACTTTCAGAAATTTTTGGTTCATGAAAGCATTTACTTTTCGTCTGGAGACTCTTTTGCACCTTCGTGAAATGTCTAAAGAGAAGGCAATGAAAAATTATGCGCTAGCGATTTCAAAACGTGAGAATGCTGAGATTGATTTAAAAAATGCCGTAAAGAGTCTAGAAATCCTTAATAAGGATATTATTGTTAAAAGAACTTCTGGATTTTCTGGTCATGAACAAGAGAATTTCAACCAATCTATTAATCGAACGAAAGGGGAGATTATTGATTTCAATTCGAAGCTTGCTGAATCAAAAAATATAGAATCTGCTAACCGTAAAATTTACTTGGAGGCAGACTCCAATTGCAAGAGTTTACTGAAGCTTAAACAGAAGAAAAGAAGCGAACATTTGAAAACAGAAGAAAAAAAAGAAGAAACAGAACTTGAGGACATCATTGGTGCTCGGTTTGTTTTCAACAAAACTAGTTATTAATTATGAAAATATCACCCATTATTATTGTTATATTAGCTGTATTGCTATCAGTCGGGGCCGCTGGTTTTATGGTAGTACTTAGCTACGATGATTTGTTTAAGCCCAAACCTGAGATAAAGGCAGAATTTACTAGTGTTGAATTTGATGCTGATGATACTAGCTATTCTCCTGCAGAAACTCATTCGATGAACCAATTATCCAAAGAGTTGGCTGCATTGAAGGAAAAATTACTAGAAAGAGAAACTGAGCTCGACTCGCGCGAATCTGCGATCGCAATGGACTTAGAAGCACTGGAAAAACAGAAAAAAGAGATGAATCAAATCCAGGATGATCTATCTGCTCGTTTAGCTGATTTTGAAGCAAGGCAAGGGCAGGATTTAAGTGAGGAAAAATTAAAAGAATATAAAGACACATCTAAAAGATGGGTTGAAATGGGTCCGGAAGTTGCGACTGTAGAGATCCAAAATTGGAGGCAAAAACGGAGGTTTGAAGAAGCCCTGACCATATTTGAACTTCTCAAAGCGGAAGACAAAGCTCCGATTATTTCTTTTATGTACAACAGCGATGAAGATTCTTTGATCGAATTGGCTGATGCACTATCAATGAGAGATCGTGGTTTGCTTCCTAGCTTAGACTTAGGAGATCTTGCCCCAACTGGCATACCTGCAAACTAGGTTTTATTGATGTCAGATTCTCCGCAGATTCAAAGTCTTGGTAATGGTCATTCCACTCCCAAGCATCAGACAATTGGCAGGAACGGATCATTTTGGATGCCTAAAGATTCTCCTGATATTAAACAGACTAGCACTTTGAATTCCAAATCTAGTAAGAATGATTCTTCTGTTCCTCCCAAGACAACCAATTCACATTCTTCGAAGCAAAGCTCCAATCTTCATTCTTCCAACCGCTCCAATGTTAGCTTTGAAAGAACAATTTTGTCTGAGTCTAGCAAGATTTCACCTCGAGTATCTTCACCCAATAATTTTGCCACCAAACAAAACACAAACCCGACAAAGCAAGACTTAGTTAAACCTAACCTTTTTCAACCATCGATAACTGCTAAGAGTGTCAAAGCATCTGCTCTTAATACACGTCCTACTGTTATTTTAGTTCCCAAGGAACCTATTAAAAACCCAATATTCAATGAACCAACCCATAGGTCAACGAATCGGGATAATCAAAACCAAGATAGTAGAAAAAAGAACAAGGATCATGGCGCAAAAAATGCTCAATCCTTAAAGTCAATGAATCTCAATGATAAAGAATCCTCTGTTTTGGAGGTTGGTGCATCGAACTCTTCGACTTCTGATTCTTCAATTGTTCTTAAGCTAGTAAATCTTATTAGTAAGGCTGTTTCGCCTCGAGTATCATATACCAACAAATTTTCAAAGAAAGTAGTTCGTTTTGCAATTGATTTACCCAGTGGAGAGAAATTGGGCGTGCGAATAGAAAAATCTGAAAAAGGAGTTTCTTTATGTTTTATTGCTCCTGATGAGAAAACTAGAAGTATGCTCGATCTTTGCCAAAAGGGGATTAAGCAGAAAATAGACTCAGACCAAGAAATTGAGGTTAATGTTCATGTATTTTCCGATTATCAAGAGATGGATAACTATTTTCTCAAAGCAGCTTAAGTTTAATTTTTACAAAATAACATTATGATAGACGCAATTGCAGCAACCCAAGCGAATCAAAACCCCCGAGCATCAACAGCATCTGATGCGTCCAACTCTTCTAATTCTGCCATGCAGATGGAAGACTTTCTTCAGTTGCTAACAAGCCAAATTAGTAACCAGGATCCACTTGAGCCAATGAAGGATACCGAGTTCATTTCTCAAATGGCAAACATTGCTTCATTGGAACAAATGCAGCAGTTTACTAAAGGTTTTGAAACATTTGCTGATTCTCAGAAAGATATGGTTGCACAAGCTTATCTTGGCAAAATGGTCAATATTTCTGAGGAAGGACAAGATGTTACCGGTTTGGTTGATTCTGTTGAAAAAAATGAGGATGGTAAAATCTTTGTTACTGTCGGAGATAGAAATTACCTCCCTGCGAACATCACACGCGTGAGCAATCCATAATCGTAAATGATTGCTTCATTACATAACGGTGTAACCGCTCTTAAAAGTCTTACTCAGGGATTGCAGGTTCTTGGTAATAACATTTCTAATGTTAATTCGCTCGGGTACAAGTCTTCTAGGGCAAACTACTCGGATAATTTTTATTTACACATGAACGATGCTGAATCTGGTGCGGGGGGGATACCAAGCAACAACATTCAGCAACATGGTACTGGCGTTCATGTTGGTTCAATATCTTCCGATTTTACTCAAGGAACTGTAGAGATTACTGGTTTGGACTTGGATTTAGCGATCCAAGGCGAAGCACTTCCGAACGGGGGCGGCTTTTTTGAAATTGCAGATCCAGTGACTGGCGAATTGTTTTATACTCGAGCGGGTGCATTTGAATCAACTGTGGAAGGATTTGTTGTTACCCGAGATCAATACCGATATCAATTACAAGGATTAGATGGTCCTTTAGTTGTAGGAACACAAGAGGGGGAAACTCTTCTAGCCCGTAGGGTTGAGGAAGATGGTAAAATCAATTTAGTAGTAAATAAAGACGGAGCAGATGAAATCAGAGGTTCAGGTCAAATAAAACTTAATAATTTTCTCTCTCCTCAATATCTAAGAAGGGTAGGGAACGGATTTTATTCAAATGGACAAGCCGGTCAAAACATTGCTGGTATTAGTGATAACGCAATCCCAGCAACAGGCTCAAACGGTAAGCTCAAACAGTACGCTTTAGAATTGTCTAATGTTGATCTGACTAACGAGTTTGCTGCCATGATTTCTCACCAGCGTTCTTTTCAGGCTGGGTCTCGTGTTGTTACTACCTCTGATATGATTCTCTCTGAAGCCGTTAACCTTAAACGATAGATCTTAACCTTTATTCCCTAACGATATGTGTGCCGCTCAACTTGACGAACTTCCTGAAACCACTGAGGTTCCTGCCCCTAAGGCAGGTGGTGGTAACTTAATTCCTGCTCTTATAGCAATCATTCTTGCCCCTGCTCTAACAGTCGGTGCAATGTTTTTATTGATTAAGATGAATAAACCGGAGGAGACTATAAAACCTCAAATAACTGAAGGTGGTCAACCCTTAGATATGGAACCATCGGGTGAGGAGAAGATTTACGAACTCAATTCTTTAATTACTAATCTTGGTGGGCCGATTAAATCCCGTTATATTAATTTGGATTTGAAATTAGAGGGTCAGGCAGGTGACTTTGAGAAAGTACTTGATATGAACCAACACAGGATTCGTGATAAAGCACTCGCTATTATGGGTGGCTACACATACGAAGATGCCCAGCTTGACGGTTTTCAGGAAAGAGTTCGGGTTGATTTAAAAAAGGGCTTTTCTTCCATTCTACGCAAGTACCGAGATGGAGAAAGTGATTTGATCCGACAAATTTACTTCACCAACTTCGTAGTCCAATAATCTAATTTTAAATGTCTTCCGATCCCAATTTTAAAGACGAAAGCTTCGATTTAAGCGAACTGCAAGGTTCTGCTGATGGACAGCCTGTATTCAACTGTGACGGTGAAAGAATCACCGATCTTTCTGCTGTAAAAATTAAGAAGTATGACTTTACCAATCCCATTGTACTATCGGATGCGGATTTGAGTAAGTTGAAAACCAAGTCAGAGCAGTTTGTTTATTATTTAGCGGGTCACCTCTCGATGTTTTTGAGGACAGAGTTTAATCTTGAATTAGAGGACTTAACGGCTGATTTATATGCTAACTTTACTCAGTCCATAAAAAATCCTTCCTGCATAACTATGTTTAAGCTGCAGGAGTTAAATGGAGTTTGTTTATTAGATGTTAATTCACATTTATCCGCAACAGTAGTAGACCGTATTCTTGGCGGTCGGGGTTCTACAAATCCAGAAGAGCGTGGATTGACTGATATAGAAAAAGCTCTTGTGGAAGATTTTAATCAAATCATTTTAGAAGAATGGTGTAAGCAATGGCAAAATACAATGTCACTTACTCCGAGTATTATTGGAACGGAAAGTTCCGGGAAATTCCTGCAAACATCACCATCAGATGCGATGATGTTAATTATGAGTATGGAGGCATCATTTGGCGATGTATCGGGCCCGATGAGAATTGCGGTTCCATATTACACCTTAGAACCAGTTGTGAGTCGTTTGTTAAATGCGGTTTCTTCTACTGAGAAACAGGCAGTTAAACCTCCCCGATGGCATGAGATTTATGATGAAATTCCCGTTTCAGTTTCAGCAGAATGGGATGCTTTTGAGTTGAGCTTAAGAGATCTGTCCAATTTAGAGGTAGATGATGTTATCGAGATGTCACCTGCCTTAATTGAAATGACAAATTTGAGAATAGAAGGAAGGACCTGCTTTATCGGTGAGATTGGTATAGAATCTGATCAAGTTGCTTTTCAGGTGAGTGAGAGTATTGTCGAAGCAGTAAAATTAATCGGAAAAAAACATGGATAGTAAAAAAATGGATATTGTGATGGATGTGAAGGTAAGTGTCACAGTCCAATTAGGAACGGCAGAACTTCCAATGAAAGAAGTGGTAGAACTTAGCCCAGGTGCTCAAATTCAATTGAAGCAAAATGCCAAAGACCCTGTTAGCTTATTGGTTAACGGAAAACTTATTGCCCATGGTGAAGTTGTTGTAATTGACGATCGGTTTGGACTTAAGATTACCGAGATAGTTGATTCGGCATCGTGAATCTCCTTGCCATGCTTTCTTCTGCGAACCGCAGTTGAATGCATATCTTTAAAATTTTGAAATGATGTTTTATCATTTTGCCGTGTCTCCTTCATTTGTTAATACAGATGCAGAAATGCTTTATTTATGGATCCGCGTAATTGGGTTTATTGGAGTTTTAGGTGCAAGTGCCTATTTCCTCTCTATTTACGCTAAGAAAAAAAGGACGAGAGTAAGCACGATTAAAGAAGGTGAAATTGTTATTGCTGATACCTGCTCTCTTGGTAATCGGCAGTTTTTAATGGTGGCTCAATATGGAGGTGAAAAACATCTTTTGGGAGTGAGTTCAAGTTCGATTAATCACTTGGCTAAATTAGACAACCGATCCCCAGCAAGTAACGATTTAACCTCAGATTTAGGAGAGGAGACTAGTTGAAAAAAGTATTGATAATATTGAAGAGAGTAAGACTTCTTGCGTTGATCTTGTTGGGGTTTGTTTTCTTCAGCTTTTCGCATACTTGCTTGGACGCACAAACTACTGGTACTGGAGCTCCAGGTCTTCGAATTGATGTAACTGGTTCAAATGACGAGGGGGATTTTGGAGTTGCGATACAACTTGTTGTTGCAATGACAATTTTGTCCCTCGGTCCCTCTGTCATCATGATGATGACCTGCTTTACCAGGATGATTATCGTGTTAGGTTTTGTTAGAAATGCCATCGGCGTTAATTCTGCTCCCTCTAGCCAGATAATTGTCGGATTAGCATTATTCCTTACTTTCTTTGTGATGGGGCCAGTTTGGAATAAAATTTATGACGACGCTGTAACACCCTACATGTCTGCTACTATGAAATCAAGTGATGCACTTATGGTAGCAACTGCACACATGAAGGATTTCATGATGAATCAAACTCGCCAGCAGGACGTGCAATTTTTTCTCGAAATTTCAAAGCAGGGTGCGATGACTCGGGATCAATTACCTTTGAGCATTGTAGTTCCTTCCTTTGTCCTTAGTGAATTACGTACTGCGTTTCAGATGGGTTTTCTAATTTTCATACCATTTATTATCGTGGACTTTATTGTCGCATCCACCCTTATGTCTATGGGGATGATGATGATGCCGCCCGTAGTAATTTCAATGCCGTTTAAGTTGTTACTTTTTGTGCTGGTGGATGGATGGTATTTGGTCATTCAATCTCTCGTTAATAGTTTTAATATCGCGTAGAGGGAAGACTAGTATATGACAATGGAACTAGCAGTGGACATAATGAGAAACCTGTTGCAAACTGGACTCATCTTGGCAATTCCGATCCTTGGCACTGCTACAGTTGTTGGTCTTTTAGTTAGTTTCATTCAGGGTATTACCAGTCTACAGGAACAGACGCTAACCTTTGTGCCTAAGTTAGTCTGTGTTTCTCTCGCAATTGTTCTTTCTGCTAATTTTATTTTAAAAACTTTAACAGAATTCTGTATTTCCATGATTAATATGCTTCCAACTATGGCACAGTGACTATTGAAGCTAGTCAAATTATTGTTTGGGTACTTGTTTTTTTAAGAACTGGAGCCTTCTTTATGGGGATTCCATTATTTGCAGGCAAAATGATTCCTACAAAAATTAGAACTGCATTTGGCTTACTTCTTTCCTTGTTAATTAACCCGGTGGTTCCTGCCAACCTTGAGATTGCAAATCATTTTGTTGGGGCAATTGTCCTGTCCATCAATGAGATATGCATTGGCTTATTGTTGGCCATGATAGTTCGAATGGTATTTTTTGCCGTTGAACTGGCGGGTCACCTGATCTCCTACGAGATAGGACTAATGGCAAGTAACAGTGTAAACCCTTTACTAGGATCTACTGATTCAACTGTTACCTCTCTTTTATATTATTTCAGTCTTCTTGTTTTTTTTATCAATGGAATTCATTATGATGTACTCAAAGCTTTTGTTTTAACTTTCGAGATTTTCCCTATTGGCACATTCTTTTTAACCGCGAATCCAACTGCCGATTTTGTTTCAGAAGTCTCTCATGTATTTGTACTTGGGACACTTATTGCCGCCCCCTTTATTGCGTTGAACTTTTTAATTAATATATCTTTTGCAGTTCTTGGAAAAGCCGTTCCCAAAATGAATGTGTTTATGACCAGTTTTTCGGTACGAATTTTATCTGGTCTAGTATTACTAGTTTCTTCAATCCTTTTGATCACTTCATATATTGTTGATAATAGTAAACGGTCGGTTGAGGTTATGTTGAAAATAATTCAGCCAGGATAAATAATGTCAGATGTAGATAAAAGCTCTAAGACGGAACCACCTACTGCTAAGAAGTTATCAGAATCTAGATCGAAAGGACAGTTTGCGAAAGCACCTGAAATTGGGATGACTTTGACCATGCTAGCGGGACTGGTTGTCATTTTGTTTTATGGACCGAGTAAGGCACTGGATGTTATGGCTTTTACAAAATCAATAATGCAGAACCTTCATACAATAAAAGCTACGCAGGAGGGAATGGCGACTACATTGCAAGGTGCATTTATATTCCTTGGGGTTATTGTTTTTCCTATGTTAGCTTTGACCTTTATTGCGGCATTTGTGGCGGAGGGTTTACAGACGGGTTTTCGCCTCACTCCCAAAGCGATCGAGCCTAAATTAAGTAAGTTTAATCCAATTAGCGGCGTCAAAAGAATCTTTGGCTTAAAGGGGTTGAAGGCTTTTATGATTGATTTTATGAAGTTTTCTATAATTGGGACGGTTGTTTGGCTAACTTTAATTATTTTTTTTGATGATCCTATTTTCTATGCTCCTATCCCCATTCAGCATCTACCCATTTTTATTTATGATTTATTTGTGACAATGTTCGCAATTTTAGTCCTTCTTTTACTGATTATCGCGATCATCAATTACATGATTAAGAAGAAAGAAAATGATGAAGAGATGAAGATGACTAAGGATGAGGTGAAAGAGGAGACTAAAAGTAAGGAAGTCGCACCCGAAGTAAAATCGGCCCAGCGCAAGAAGGCAATGGAGATGCTTTCTGGTCAAAACTTGATGGATGTTGGTACCGCTGATGTAGTAGTGACCAATCCCACCCACTACGCAATTGCCCTTCGCTATGAAAAGGGCATGGATCTTGCTCCTGTTGTTATCGCGAAAGGAGAAAACATATTGGCTAGAAGAATAAAATTGATTGCAGCAGAAAATGATGTGCCCACCATTGAGAATAAACCAGTGGCCCGTGCACTCTTTTTGCTTGGGCGCATTGGCGAACCTATCCCTCTCGATTTTTACCAAGTTGTTGCAGAGATCTTAGCTCAAGTCTACAAGTCTCATGCTTACTATTATCACAGATTGAAGGCTAGACGGCTGCTCGCAAAACCAATTGCATGATTTCTAATGAACGATTTGTATCAAAAATTTAAATCAAACTTGGGTCGTCTTAGCGGTAATTCAGACTTGGGATTTGTTTTTGGTTTATTTGGTGCTGTCTTGCTTTTGGTCGTCCCTGTTCACAAGGATATTCTCAGTATTCTCCTTGTCGTTAGTATCGCAATTTCTTTGCTAATATTGCTTACTGTCATATATGTAAAAGATCCGCCTGAGTTTTCTGTTTTTCCGACACTGTTACTTTCGGTAACTCTTTACAGACTGGGTCTGAATGTTGCATCCACTCGGTTGATTTTACTGGACGGAGATGCAGGTTCTGTGATCGAGTCTTTTGGCACATTTGTGGTGGGTGGTAACTATGTGGTCGGTACGGTGATATTTCTAATTTTAGTTATCATTAATTTCGTTGTAATTACCAAAGGTGCGGGTCGAATTGCTGAAGTAA
>CAJQKB010000030.1 GCA_905478775.1 uncultured Opitutales bacterium
GGGGATGAGATAGTTTGGACCTGCTTTTCCACCCCGTCATAAAAATAAAGCCCGAGGACACGATCCTCCTCTCCCTCAACTTCGAAACCAAGCTTTCGTACTTTTTTTGCCGTGATTAAATCGATCGCAAAATAATGTTCAAATAAATCAACCCCCTCTTTGGCAATTGCGGTAAGTAGGGCATCTTCAATCGCTTTTCCGGTCACATCTTTTACATGAAGAACCCGTCTTTTACTATGCCCGCCTTCTTTCCCAAGAGAAATTCGTCCATCGCCCAGGCTTGAAAATGAGACTCCTAAGTCAACTAAATCTTGAATTCGGTCGGGTCCTTCCTTCAAGATTTCGCGCACCACCTCGGGGTCACAAAGTCCATCGCCCGCTTCCAATGTATCTTCCACGTGTTTGTCCAAGTCATCCCCCGCAGAGGTAACCGCGGCAATCCCGCCCTGTGCATAATTTGTGTTGGATTCGGCTTTATCTTTCTTGGTAAAAATCGCCACCCGATAACCAGCCTTTGCCACATTTAAGGCAAAGCTCAATCCTGCAATTCCACTCCCCACAATGATCAAGTCATATTCACTTTTTGGTTTCATGCTGTACTGTAAATTTACAAAATTAAATTATCAATTAGTCGAACCTTATCAATCCATACGGCCAAAACAATCATCGATTGATTCGGTATAATCTCTTGCTTTGGTTCCATCGTGTTACGATCGACTACCTCCACATAATCCAGTCGTATAGACTTTGCTTGGCGAAGAGTGGAGATCACCGCTTGCATAATAGTTTCCCCATTCAAAACTCCCTGTCCCACTAATTCTTGCCCGGCTCGAAGTGACCGGTTTATAAATAATGCATCTCTTCGTTGCTCACTGGTAAGATAAGAATTGCGCGAACTCATTGCTAATCCGTCATTCTCTCGGAAGATATCACCCACTACTACCTCGATGGGAAAGTTTAAGTCCAAAATCATTCTTTTTAACACAACGACTTGCTGAGCATCCTTTTGTCCAAGAGCAACAGTGTGAGGTTGGCAAATATTGAATAGTTTCGCGCAGATTGTTGTAACTCCCTGAAAATGGGAGGGGCGGGTTTTTCCACATAAGCCCTGCGATACTTTCTCTTCCTGAATCAATGTCGAATGCCCTTTTCGATACATCTCTACTCCTTCTGGAATAAAGACAATATCAACTCCTCGTTCTTGGCACAATTTCATGTCGCCATCCAAGTCTATTGGATATTTTTCTAAGTCCTCCCCCTTTCCAAATTGAATAGGGTTCACAAAAATTGAAAGAATTACTGTATCAGTCTGTTCCTTTAATAAATCAACCAAGGAGAGATGTCCTTTGTGGAGGTAGCCCATTGTGGGAACAAAGCCAATTTTACTGCCTCCCTTCCTCAGCTTTTCACTGAGGCATTGCATTTCATCAATTGAATGAATGATTTGCATGGGGTAAATTCAATAGGACTTCGCCATTACAACCCGACCAGGGCTTGGATTACCACTAAATATACAAGTGCCTACCTCGTCCGAATTTTCGGGAATACAACGAATAGTTACTTTCAAATCATTTTTAATCTGTTCTTCCCACTTGGGGTCACGATCCCAATGAACATAAGCAAATCCACCATGTATCTCAGCCTTTTGATTCGGGGTGGGTGTGAAAAATTCATAGAATTCATTTTTGTCGTTTATGATCCGAGAATGTTTTTCACGAAAATCTAATGCTCGTTGAAAAAGAGTATTTTGAATATCTTCGAGAATCTGAGGTACTTGCTCCACAAATTGATCGAGGTTCATGCTCTCTCTTTTCGAACCACCATCCCTGCGTCCCACAAAGACTGTATTATTTTCTAAATCACGAGGACCGATTTCTACGGTAAGTGGAATTCCCTTCTTGACCCATTGCCAGTACTTCTCGCCACCCCGCAAGTCACGATCATCCCGTTCCACCCGTATTGAACTACCGGCAAAATCTAAACTCTGAAGCTTTTCCTCCAATGACTTGCAGGCTGCTAAAACCAATTCTCGAGTGTCTTCTTTTGGAGTGACAGGCAATAAGACAATCTGAGTAGGTGCTACTTTGGGTGGGACAATCAAACCATCATCATCCGAGTGAGTCATGATCATTCCGCCGATCAATCGAGTGGATACTCCCCAGGAGGTCGTCCAGCCAAATTCCTCTTTTCCCTCGATCCCTTGAAATTTGATTCCGCATGCCTTGGAAAAGTTTTGCCCCAAAAAGTGAGAGGTTCCAGCTTGTAAGGCCTTTCGATCCTGCATCATTGCTTCGATGCACAGAGTGGATTCGGCACCAGGAAAACGCTCCGCTTCGGTCTTCTCTCCTTGAAGTACAGGGATAGCAAGCCATTCCTCAGCAAATGTGGCATAAGTCCTAAGCATTAATCGGGTCTCTTCAATTGCCTCCTCTGCAGTGGCATGAACGGTATGCCCCTCCTGCCAAAGAAACTCAGCAGTCCGAAGGAATAAACGGGGACGCATCTCCCACCTCACCACATTGGCCCACTGATTAATTAGTAAGGGAAGATCGCGGTAAGACTGGACCCACCGAGCAAAGAGTTCCCCAATTATTGTTTCTGAGGTGGGTCGAACAATCAACGGTTCCTCTAATTCACCAGCGGGTTGTAAAACGCCATTCTCATCGGCTTCAAGCCGGGAATGAGTAACCACGGCACATTCCTTTGCAAAGCCGTCAATATGTTCCGCTTCTCTCTGCAAAAAGCTTTTGGGTATGAAGAGCGGGAAATATGCATTCTTGTGTCCTGTTGCCTTAAACATTCCATCCAGTACATCTCTGATGTTTTCCCATATGCCATAGCCCCATGGTTTAATCACCATACAACCACGCACGGGTGTATTCTCAGCTAAATCAGCTGCTTTCACTACTTGTTGGTACCATTCGGGATAATCTTCTTCCCGAGTAGGCGAGATCGCGTTGCGAGGTTTTGCCATGATTTAAAAAAGTTTATATAAGAAAATTATCTAAAAGCGAGTCACTATGCAGAAAATAAAATTCTTTTACGCAAAGGATTTTGACATCTGCTCTACATAAGTCATTATTGTAATTTTTATCTTTTAAATACATCCCCCTCATATTATGACTCATATTATCGAAGTACACGGACGCGAAATTATTGATTCGCGTGGCAATCCAACAGTGGAAGTTGAAGTTGAACTCAGCGGCGGAGCCTTTGGTCGTGCAGCTGTTCCTTCCGGTGCAAGTACTGGAGAGCATGAAGCAATTGAAATGCGCGACGGTGACAAGACTCGCTACCTAGGTAAAGGGGTTTCAAAAGCAGTTGAAAATGTGAATGCAAAAATAGCCGAGGCAATTGTGGGCTTAGATGCAACCGATCAGACTGCAGTGGATAACGCAATGCTTCGCTTGGATGGTACTCCCAATAAGTCTGTTTTAGGAGCCAATGCGATCTTGGGTGCCTCGATGGCAACTGCACATGCGGCTGCAAATGCGTGTGGGCTTCCACTCTACAAATACTTAGGGGGTCCAAATGCAAAAGTTTTACCGGTTCCTATGATGAATGTCCTCAATGGAGGTTCTCATTCAGATGCTCCCATTGATATTCAGGAATTCATGATCATGCCAGTGGGTGCTCCCACATTTCGTGAGGCAATTAGAATGGGTTGCGAAATTTTTCATTCACTCAAAGAAGTCCTTAAGGATCAAGGCCTATCCACTGCGGTAGGAGACGAAGGCGGATTTGCTCCGAAACTGGCCAGTAATACTGCCGCTTTGGAATCCCTTGCGATCGCAGTTGAGAAGGCAGGATACAAATTAGGCGATGAAATTCAATTCGCATTGGATGTTGCTTCTTCCGAATTTTACGATCGTGAAAAAGGAAAGTATGTTTTTGGAAAAAGTGACGGAGCAGAAAGAGACTCCGATGAAATGGTCGCGTTTTACGAAGAACTCGTGAATAAATTCCCAATCCGTTCGATTGAAGATGGGTGTGATGAGAACGACTGGACAGGCTGGAAGAAATTAACCGATGCAATTGGCGATAAAGTACAACTTGTTGGAGACGATTTATTTGTGACCAATGTAGATTTTCTTAAAAAAGGAATTGATCAGGGCGTAGCCAATTCAATCCTGGTAAAAGTAAATCAGATTGGAACACTTACCGAGACTTTTGATGCAGTAGAAATGGCGAAGGAAGCAAGTTATACTTCAGTAATATCACACCGGTCAGGAGAAACAGAAGATGTGACTATTGCAGATATTGCCGTGGCTACCAATGCAGGGCAAATTAAGACAGGTTCACTGTCACGCACCGATCGTATTTGTAAATACAATCAATTACTTCGTATTGAAGAGTTATTAGGGGATCAGGCAATTTACGGCGGAAAGTTGTAAGTTTTCATTTTCAAAATAATAGATTCTGATTAAGTCTTCCGAATAAGAGGAAGGTTTGATTCTTTTGTGTGTCTTTAGTTCAAAGGTGTTTAATTAAAAAATAATAATGAAGCCCAGCATTGAATTACCGGAGTACCCCCAGGAAGTGGAAGATTGGTGGTGGAAACAAACGGTTCAACAATGGCCCGATCTAAGTGAAGAAAAAATCCTGAATTTGATTCGAAAGGAAATTGTTCTTCAAAGTGATCGTTTTAATAAAACCCGCTCCTTTGATCCGCAAGCCTACGGGTCCCGTGAATTATCTATTTTAACTTATGGGAACTTCTTTTTCCCACGGACATGGAAAGCAATGACCCTCGCACTGAGCGAGGCCTATTCTTTCCGGGAATGGAATAAACCCAATAAAGCACCGATTCGAATCTTGGATATTGGATCGGGTTCAGGCGCAAGTGGACTAAGTGCACTTTTTCTTCTTCGAAAATTCAATATTGAAAATTCAATTTCATTGGATTCATGGGATTATTCCGGAAAAAGTCTATCGATTCAAAAAAATATTCACCGGGGCTGTTTTGATTTATGGAATGATACCCAAATCAAAACCCAAAGACTGGATCTGAGAAATGAACTGCCTCCGCAAAAAAAACAACGATTTGACCTGATCCTTCTCGGATACTCCATGAATGAGATTCTTCAAAATTCTGATCTCAATGAAAGAGTCGATTGGATGAAGCAGATACTGGGAATGTTATCAACCAGTGGCTCGATACTAATTGTAGAACCGGCAGAAAAAGAGGTCTGTAATAATCTGCATGAAACCACTGCATTCCTTTCTTCGAAAGAAAAGGATGTATTCATCCATGCTCCGTACTTCAACGGTGCACCATGTCCATTCTTTTCTGTAAGAACTCATTATTACAGTCATGAAGTGAGGAAAATTTCATCTTCCGCACTTATTGAAAAAATAAATAATCCACTTAGACTGGAAACTCGTGAAGTAAAATTTGGGATGACGATGGTGAGTAAACTACCAACACGGTCCTTTCCCCAAAATAGCAGTCAATGCCGCTTAGTCTCTCCAGTAAGAAAGAAAAAAGGCACGATTTCTTTTATTGGAATTGCCCTTGATGGTAATGAATACATGTACGAGATTCAAAGACGGTCAATCGCACAGGATGAAGCCAAAATTTTAAGTAAACTTGAAAGGGGAGATATCTTGGAAATTAAAAAGGGAGAACAGGGAAAAGATCCAAAAAGAATCAGAATAAACCAGTTTCAAGATATTTCCTGGCCCTTTGCACCACGCTGGAAAAGGGAATAAAATACTAATCATCCAAATTCAACGATCAGTACTTTTGTATTAAAAGACAGAATTTCCTACATTTTATCTCGTGACAAATAACAATCCAAAATCGAACGTTATAGATCGGTATCTTTAGTTGTCTTACTACCTACCCCCACGAACTTATAAGCATAAGTTAAAGCGTAATTTCAAAAATTCTAAACAATTTTGTAATGATAAAGTTCGCGGTGTTCGTCATTTTTCTTCAAGAACTTGTATTTGAAAATCGGAATTTGTTTTCGCATCCCCGACCACAGTCTTAAAACGCTTTTTTGTTCTAAGTGCTTGAATCAAAGCTTGTTGTTTTAATTTCTTCAAGAAAACAGGTGGTTCATCAAAACCGGTCATTAATTT
>CAJQKB010000031.1 GCA_905478775.1 uncultured Opitutales bacterium
TAATTACATTCTGCAATTTACTGAAATTCAGTAATTATTTTAAAGCCTCTCACTTCGGTGAGGGGCTTTTTTATTTTATACGATAACTCCTAAATACTCTTTTCTATCCAATTATCCCCACCACTTAGAATCGATTAGAAACTGAATAAAATTAGATTGGAAACTTCAGTTAAAGACTAGTCCCGAGTGAACCCAAATCGTTATAAAAGTGGCTACTGCAGGAACATATAAATTGTCATTAAAAACAAATCGGCCCAATTTAATTGGAAAAAATTCTAAAATCGAAATTGTTGCTGCGATAATTACTATTTCTGAAATTGTTATGCTCCCTCCCCACAGATCTAAAAAGTATGGTAATTGAGGAAAGACTAAACCAGTAAGAAAGGCACAAAGCATAAAACATCCAACCGCACCTTCCAATGTTTTATTTCCCACTTTGATTCGCCCAACTGCTTTACCAACTAACGCAGCAACCGCATCACCAAGAATAAAGAGGGACAAACAAAGAAAAGAAGTAACGGCCGACAATTCACTATGTAATGAAATCAAACTACAAATGGCAGAACCACCTAGTATATAGGTTGCACCAGTGAGTTGTCTCTTTTCCTCTGCTCTCATCATCGAGCCAAATAACTGGTTAAACCACCCAGCAAATAAAGATTGATTCAATCTACAATACTCTACCCAAAGAGATACTACTAATAATGAAAAAATCAGGTAACAGGCATAACTTCTTGGAACCTCTACTAGAAGGGGACCATAAAAAATAGTGAGTGGTAATAGAACTGCAACAATGTGAAGCAGTTTACGGTTTACTTCTTCAATAGTCAGATTTCCAAGCATTGAGGACGACTAGAAGTTAAAAATTAATTCTGCAACCGAGTTGAACCAAACGATTTAATTAGACTCAAAATTAAAAGTTCCTTGATCTTTTTCTTCAGGTGCTTTGCCAGATTCAGGTGCTTTGCCAGATTCAGGTGCTTTGCCAGATTCAGGTGCTTTGCCAGATTCAGGTGCTTTGCCAGATTCAGGTGCTTTGCCAGATTCAGGTGCTTTGCCAGATTCAGGTGCTTTGCCAGATTCAGGTGCTTTCGATTTTTCACTCGGGACCAAAGCTTTTTCAACTTCCTCTATCTCCAAATCTGCATCGTCGACCTTCGGTGCGTTAATAACTCGATCGATCTTGTGTGCGGTAAGGGTGCTCCCCTTTACCGAGCGTCCCTGTAATTCAATCCAAGAAAAATCGAATTCGATCACTTTTTCTCTCACTCTTTTTAATTCCGGATCAATGTGAACAAGAACTCGACTATTTTTCTTTTCTGAGTCGTGAACAGAAAAATAAAAAATTCGACTCTTTGAATGGACTTTGAAAAGAGGATAATCTTTATCCCTAGTCACCCCGCCAATCTTGAATTTTTTTGCGTACAACCGACCCGACTGACCATCTCGGTAAACTATGTTGTAGACCTTTTGATCATCTCTCCGAAAAATTGATATCCTCATTGGATTCTTACCAACAAACATTTTATCTGCGATCTTCATCACTTTCATAACACCATCTTTACCGATCACAATTACATCATCAAGGTCAGAGCATTTTTCAATCGCCTCGTCTTTTTTTAAAGCGTATCCCGCAAAGCCATCTTTACGATTGATATAAAGAGTCTCACTTGCGACCACAACCTTAGAGGCGACAATCTTATCAAAAGCAATCAGCTCTCCACTTTCATTAACACTTAATTCCGTCTTTCTCTCTCGTCCCTTTCCATACTTCTTCATTAATTCCTTAAAATAACGAATCGTATATTTTGTGATTTGACTGAGGTGCCCTTTCACCACTTCAATTTCATCTTCGAAACCTTGAATTAATTCATCCGCACGAAATGAGTCATATTTCGAGATCCTTTTAATTTTTATTTCGAGAAGTCGTAAAATATCATCTTCGATGATCGCACGATGAAATAATTTAATGTAGGGTTTGAGTCCTTTATCAACGGCAGCAATTACGCCCTCCCAAGTTTCTTCCTTCTCAATATCGCGATAAATCCGCTTTTCGATAAAGATTTTTTCCAAAGAGGCAAAATGCCATTTTTCCTGAAGTTCACCCAGTTTAATCTCCAATTCCTTTTGCAAAAGATCCCGAGTTAAAAAAGCAGCCGATTTGATCAAGTCATTAACAGAAAGAAACTGTGGGTGGTTATGCTGTATGATACAGGCATTCGGGGCCAAACTTACTTCACAATCAGTAAATGCATAAAGCGCAGGCAAAAGATCTTCCGCTGAAACAGTGGACGGCAGGTGAATCATGATTTCAACAAACTCAGCCGTATTATCCTCAATCTTAGATATTTTAATCTTACCCTTATCATTCGCAGAAAGGATTGAATCGATTAAACTGGTCGTGGTAGTCCCAAAGGGGATCTCGGTCACTTTGAGAAGGTGCTTCTTTACTTTTTCAATTCGTGCCCGCACCCGCACCCGCCCTCCCCTTGCACCTCCGTTATAATCGGTACAGTCAGCGATTCCACCCTGATGAAAATCGGGAAGTAAATTGATTGGATTTTTACGAAGTGCGTCCGTTAAAGCATCCAGTATTTCAATAAAATTATGAGGCAGAATCTTCGTGGAAAGACCCACCGCGATTCCCTCCGCTCCCTGTGCTAATAACAGGGGAAACTTAACCGGAAAGGTGACTGGTTCTTTATTTCTCCCGTCATAGGAAGAAGCCCACTCCGTAACCTTAGGGCTGAACACAACCTCCAATGCAAACGGCGTCAATCGGGCTTCAATATATCGGGGGGCTGCAGCAGAATCACCAGTCAGTAAATTACCCCAGTTACCCTGCATATCAATTAACAAATCTTTTTGCCCAAGTTGAATCATGGCATCACCAATCGAAGCATCTCCATGGGGATGATACTTCATTGTGTTTCCAATTACATTGGCGACTTTATTGTAACGACCATCCTCTAATTCACGCATGGAATGAAGTATTCTGCGCTGTACTGGTTTCAACCCATCATCCGCATGTGGGACAGCTCGTTCTAAAATAACATAAGAGGCATAGTCTAAAAACCAATCACCATACATGTCATCAACATAGATGGCATCATCCTCCCCTCTTTCAACACCGTCATCAGTCAGTAATGCTTCAGGGTCAAACCGCCGGATTGCGATTTCCTTTACCTCTTCCTTGCTCTCTTCATCAGCAGAATCATTTTCTAGTGAAGGATCGGAGTCATTTTTTTGATCGGACATGATAACAGGTTCTTACTATTATCAGGCGGCTTCGCCATCACTGACAACCGTTGTGGAGGGCAGCGATTTTTTTTCAGAATCTACCGGTGCCTCCTCTTTTTTATCAACAATATCAACTTCAAAGCGAAGGTTTCTAATGATGTATTGTTGTCTTTCAGGAGTATTCTTACCCATAAAAAACTTGAGCATCTCCTTAATAGATTCATGGGCATCAATTTTAACAGGATCTAAACGGATATCATCAGCAATAAAGTGCTTAAATTCATCCGGTGAAATCTCTCCTAAACCTTTAAACCTAGTTATTTCAGGATTTTTACCCAAGGTTTTTAACGCGGCCTCTCTCTCCGCATCATCGTAGCAATAGAGAGTTGTTTTTTTATTCCTGACCCGAAATAAGGGAGTCTGCAAAACAAAGAGGTGGCCTTGCCGGATTAACTCAGGAAAAAATTGCAGGAAAAAAGTGATGAGTAATAATCGAATATGCATACCGTCCACATCCGCATCAGTTGCAATAACAACTTGGTTGTAACATAAATCTTCCAGGTCTTCCTCAATTCCAAGTGCGGCTTGAATTAAGTTAAACTCTTCGTTTTCATATACTACTTTACGAGTCAATCCAAACGAGTTTAATGGCTTTCCCTTAAGACTAAATACAGCCTGAAATTGAACATCTCGGGCTTTCGTAATCGAACCACTTGCAGAATCTCCCTCTGTAATAAACAAGGTACTTTTAAATCTATTTTTATCCTTAGTGTTTAAATGGACTCGACAATCCCGCAGTTTACGGTTGTGAACCTTACTTTTCTTGGCTCGTTCTCGGGCAATCTTTTGGATTCCCTTGAGCTCTTTTCTCTCTCTTTCACTTCTTTGTATTTTACTTTGAAGGGCATCTGCAGTTTCGGGATTCTTATGTAAAAAGTTATCCAGTTTTTCTTTCAGGAAATTCCCTACAAATGATCGAACTGTTTCGCCCTCTGGAGACATAGTGAGGGAACCCAGTTTTGTCTTTGTTTGAGATTCAAAAACCGGTTCCTGAACTTTCACACTGATCGCAGCAACTAAACCGCCACGAATATCGGGTGCATCAAAGTTCTTTTTTGTAAAGTCACGAATGGTTTTAACCAATCCTTCACGAAAAGCAGCCTGATGGGTACCTCCCTGGGTCGTGTGTTGTCCATTGACAAAAGAAAAATAGTCTTCCCCGTATTGTTCGATATGGGTAAAAGCGACTTCGATATCACTCCCCTCCAAATGAATAAAGGGATACAAAGGTTCTTCTGAAAGGTTTTCTTCCAATAAATCTTTTAAACCATCCTTGGATCGAAAACGTTTACCGTTGTACTTGATCGTTAATCCACGATTCAAATAACTGTAATAACGCATCATGCGTTCAACAAATTCATTCCGGTAGCGAAACTTTTTAAACATTTCTGCATCCGGGGTGAACATGATCAAGGTGCCATTTTCTTCTTTAGTACCTTTATTTTTTTTATCCATGGTGCTTGGTTCACCACATGAAAATTCAATTCGCCTCGTCTCTCCCTCACGAAAAGACTGAATGTCAAAGTTGCTTGAAAGTGCATTTACTGCCTTGATACCGACTCCGTTCAATCCAACTGACTTTTTAAAAGCTTCTGAATCGTACTTTGCACCGGTATTAATCTTGGAGGAACAATCTAAAAGTTTTTCCAAAGGAATCCCACGGCCATGATCCCGAACCACTACATTTTGCCCATCGCACTCGATGTCGATCTGTTTACCAAATCCCATCACAAATTCGTCGATACAATTATCAAGGACTTCCTTAAGAAGTACATAAATCCCATCATCCTCGGACGAACCGTCGCCCAACTTTCCAATATACATCCCAGGTCTGAGACGTATATGCTCCTTCCAATCGAGCGATTTTATACTATCTGCTGTATAATTATGTTCCGCCATTTTTCCCTAAATACCATTACCACCTTTATTCTTTATGCGAAGAAGATTTGCCTTTGTCCACAGGAAAAATGAATAATAGAATAAATTTTTTAAAAACAAACTTTTTCAATGATCAATAATTACTGGCTCGCCATTGAACAATTAGGAGATCGGCGCCTATGGAAACCTGTATTATGGGCTACCTTCTTTTCATTACTCTCTCTCGCCCTCGTTCTGTTTATAGGAACCTCTGCGGCGGGTTGGTTTTTTGACTCTATTTTTTCCTATTTTGATTCTTATGAAAAAGGTTCATGGATAAGAATTGTAGCACAATCAATACTTGTAATTTTCTTCATTATACTGGGTTTCTTTTTCTTCGGATCAATCCACGCTGCGTTTTTGGGAATTTATATTGATGATATTATTAATGCAGTCCAAGAAAAACACTACCCCGACATCGTACTGCAACCCGCACCCAATCTGTATACTTCAATCCTTATATCCATTCGCTTAGTCGCACTGAGTGCGGTTGTCAATTTGATCGCAGCCCCATTTTTTTTATTGGGCTGGTTTTTTCCTCCGCTTGGAATTGCACTTCAACTTGGCGTCAATGGATTTTTATTCGGTAGAGAATATAAAGTCACATTGAAACAAAGGTTACCGCAGGAAAACTTTAATCAAAACGAACCTTTTACCGGATATGGATCACTCGGTGCAGCACTAATGATGGTTCCCCTAGTAAATCTTTTTGCCCCACTTCTTATCTGTAATTCTATTTTCCATGCAATTATGAAAAACAAAACAAGCAATTAGCTTTTGTAATACTAATTCTACAGCTTTTGCACTGACCGAACTAATCTGGCATGATGTAAACGTGCGACTTGCCACATATAAGTACCGGTCGACCGGCCATATTGATTCGCGGTAGCATGTGCCAAATAATTCATCGCTCTTTGAGGATCATCATCCGTTAATTCCAAAAAAACTCCGACATATAGATTGGCATGAAAAAGAACACGGACTTCATATTGAGGAGGAAAATGTTGCTGCTTAATTCTATCAAACACATCCTCCGGTGAAATTTCTCCAGCAAACATTGAATAAAGCCATGGGTAAGGAGGGCGGTCGTCTTGAGAATAGCGAAGAAGGTCTTTTCTTGCTTTGTTAAGTCCACTCAATTGAAACTGAGACATAAATCTCCAAATTCCATTTTCTCGATCCACTTCATCAAATTGGTGATATATTTCAAATTGACGAGAAGCCATCTTGAACTCAGAGAGATAGAAATAAGCAATTCCCAACCGCCAGTGAGAGATTTCCAAGTTTGGATTTAACTCGATCATTTTTTCGTAGTCCAAGCGTGCACCTTTAAAGTCACCCAAAAATAAACGTGCATCTCCTCGTGAAGAAAAGGAAGAGATCTCAACTGGGTTTTTTAAAATTCTTTTCGTACAGGTACGATCTATTTCAGAATATTTTTTTTCGAGTTTGGATAATTCTTCAGATGTTGGGAGATCAACTTCTGCTCCCAGGTAGTTTGAAATGAATGGGACAAAGAAGAATAAAAAGAAACGCAGGTTCATTGGGGAAACTCATTCTTAAAACGAGTCCCCCTCACTGTACCATTCTCATCCCACTCTTCAATCAAGCCAACTGCTGTTCCCCCTACCATTTTGGTACGCGACTTCATAGTACCGTTCTCGTAAAAGTCCACTGCCGCACCATCATAAGGAGATTCCTGGTCGATTTTATACCACAAGCCATCTTCTCGAAATTCAAGATCTTTGCTTTGATCTGCTTGAGGGAGTGAATTCATATCCTCTAGCTTCTTTTCAGAAGAAGTAATAGTTTCAGTTGAGCATTGGGAGGGTAGCCAAACTATGGTGATCCCCAATAAGAGAACGGTTCCGATCCACCAATATGCAACGGGAGAAAGTAAACGACGGCGCGGGAGTTCTGTTGGATCAGGTAAGTCTGGAAATTTCTGTTCGCTCATTTTACAAAAGTAAAGCCTAGGTAAGGTTAATTAAGCAAGGCATAAAGAAATACATTCATTCCTAAGCGCGAGTAAAAAGCGTGTGCATAATTACTAATTTCTTCCCCTGAATAATACTTAAAAATCCTCCATTTCCCATTTGGTTCTTGTACCCAAAGGGGGCGCTGTCCATTTTCTGAATAAATAATATCTTTTAATCCATCCTCTCGAGTGACTTCATAAGTACCTCCGGAAAAAGAGGCCAGCTTAAGGTTTTGATCAAAATTCTCTGCTGATTCTCTTACCCGAAATGAAATCGGGGGTATCCAGGCACCAAATTCATCTCTCCCCCAACCCATTGCACAAATAGGAGATGCAACACAGGCAAGTCGACCTTTTACTTTTATTCCCACAAATGAATAAGTCGCCTGCGGCCACTTTTCTCTCTCCACAAATGAAAGAACTGTTTCGGGTAATCGTTTTTGTTCGGTCTGGATTTCGAGATCTTTGTTCTTGGGTAATCCGGTAAAAAAAGTTCTGAATAAATCATGATCGCGGCCCAAAGGAATAAAAGTTTTTTCGGGAAGAATCTTTGAAAAAAGCTCTTTCACCTCGGGGCGTTCTTCCCATGCCGCATAGCTATGGCCTAAATCTTGGCCAAGAAACGAAGCTTTTATTCCCGCGTCCAAATAAATAAAGCCCCCCTGCTCCATATACCGCCTCAATGCATCTCTCTCTTCCTGGGGAAATTCCAAATTGGGCTGTTCATCACAGTTAATATAAAGGATCGGGTTTTCAAGAAGTCGCTCATCTGTGAGAGTATTGATAAAGAGAGGGTCAGTATCAAAGCGGGCATTACTTTGCTCATTCAACATTTTAAGCAGGCTGGGTAAAGCATCAGGATATCTCCGAGTTGAGTTTTCTTGTCTCAACAACTGAACAATTCTTACGCTCCCTTCATTCGACTGACTTGGGCTTTGTGAAAACACCAACGAGCTGAAAGTAATTAATATAATTAAAAAAGATTGGATAAATCTCATGGTTGAACTCCTATTTTACTTAATTCAATCTTGGCTAAGTTTGAAATACGGCTTTGTGGGTTTTTCGAAATGTAATCGATCAATACCGGGACGCCCTCTTTTCTATCCCCCAACAAACCATCCATCGCAGACCGTTGAATCACATAATCGGTATCCAGCAATGATCGTTTCATTATGGTTAACCAACCGGGTACCCTTCGAGCGGACATTGCCCGGATCGTAGTGGAACGAACAATAGTATCCTCATCAATTAACAAATCAAAGCCAAGTGATTCAACAGTACTCTGAGTCGCATCTAAAAGCGATTGAGCAGCAAAAATTCTCACATCCGAAAATCCACTCTCCACCAAAACGCCTAATTGTTTTTCTGACAAATTATTACTCTGACCACGCAAACCGTTCAATACCACTTTTCTGACTTTTGGATCGGGGTCTTTTGTAGCGGGCAACCAAACTGAACTGTCTCTCCAACCTCCGCTCAAATTAATAAATCGTTGCCATGCAATGGCCCGAATTTGTGAACTACTGTGTTCAGTCAATGCCTTATAAATTTCCGCACCATCCACACCCAAGGAAGATACGGTGTACAGTATGGTTGTAACTTGCGTGGATAATCCATTTACCCCCAGTAGGAAATTTTTAATTTGTTCCACAACCTTCCCCGGAACTCGCTCTCCAAAACGGGCGAGTTCAACGGCAGCCATTGATAGGACTTCGGGGTCAGAATCTTTTGTCATTTCCCTAAGAATGCCACGATAGTCCGAATGATAGCTATTTGCATTTCGAGCAACGGCGACCACTTTTAAACGGATGCCCTTATTCGCGTGCTTCGATAATGCTTTCACCCTGTTGACAATTCTTGGCTGCGATGCACTTGAAGAAATTCGATCCAATGCAGTAAGGAGGACACCGAGATCAGAGTCCGAAAGTAATTTATCTAAAGAAAGTAGAGGGAGTGAGACGTTAAGATAAGTATGATATTTCAGAACATTTTGTCGAACAATTGCATCTTTGTCTAAAAAAGCATCCTGAGTCATCTTATACAAATCCGGGCGCATTGCAGAAGATACCGAACGATATACCTTCCTTCCATTAATCTCAATCAGTTCCATTCCACTTCTACGCATCGGTGAAATAATTCGTGGAATCATGGTGGAAACCTCTCTTCGTACTTCAACATCCGGATCACCAAGTTTTGAATAAATTTTCTCCGCCAAAGCTTTATCGTATACTGGAAAACCATTCGAGGCATGTTCGGCGATAGAGACCATTGCCGCACGCCTCACTAATGCACTTTCATCATCAAGGGCACTAATTAAAAGAATTGATGTTTTGATAGAACGATACTTACCGAGTAGTTTTGCCGCTCCTACCCGACTTCCAACCTCGGCACTCTTAAGTCCTTCCTGAGCCCGTTCGATTGTTTTTTCTTCGCTGGAACGCGCAGGGGGGGGTGCGATAGCAATCGTTGTATTCTGATCCCCCACATCGCTATCTGCGTTTGGTATGACTTCGCTAGGAGAAATTGGCACCTGGGCACTCAGTTCAAAAAGAAAAGCGAAAGAAGAGAAAAGAAATATTCGAAAGATCATCTTAACCCCGATTGCCTCCTGATAATCCACTCACTTCCGGCTAGTAGAAAAAGAAGAATAAATACAATCCACGCATTCGACAAACTGTGGCGTTTCCGAACGGAAGGCAAATCCTCAGCAAATGTAGGATCCCAATTAGTATTCATTTGATCCACAGAAAGGTATTGTCCCCCAGTCAACTTGGCCAACATTTCTAAATCAAGACGGGCAAAAGAAACATCTATTGCTTCCTCTCCAGCCTCCGAAACACGAAGAAAGTTTTCCCTCTCCAGACTTTCTCCATCTGGAAACTTTAAAGTATACTTCACCTGATAAGCACCCGCCAAAACGGGCCGAAATGAACCTGCATACCTCCCTGCCACTGAACCCTCGGGGTAGAGTTGAATCACCCGCTCAAAATCATCGGGCCCCTCTATTCTGGCTTCCACCATAGCATCCATAGAAGGCTCAAAATCGGCCCCCAGTGCTTCCACCTGTAATGGTGCCTCCGTTCCACGAAGAAATGGTTTTTCTGAATCCTGTGTTTTCAGCCGATCCTCTCCCCCAGTACCAAGCCACTGGACCAAAGCCTGCCAAAAAACACGAAATTCCTTAGCACCCTCTTCATCATTCATCGACCGTCTCCAATCACTGGGGGAACCCCAATACCCAACCTTGCCAGAACCATAAGCCTGCACGGTTAGGACCGGTTTTCCATTGGCACGGGAAAGAACCACTCCACGAGCGGCCGAGTTTTGTTCTTTTACAAAAAAGCCGGGAAGTCGGTTCGGTAAGAATGGTTTCATTTTATCCACCTCATCGACCGGTCCAAAAAGGGGTTCTTCCAAGGTCACTAAAGAAAGATTTTGCTTGGCAAAAACTCGCTCAACCGATTTTGCAGGAACAATTCCTCCCAATTTAATACGGGCAATTTCCAAGGGGCCAAAAAGGAGTAATCCCCCTCCTTTTTTCTGGACGAAATCCTTTAATGAATCCACCAATGTCTGGTTCAAATCCTCTAAAACCATAGTATCCATAAGGATCGCATCATAATCCATCCAAAAAGAAGGGTCATTCGAATATTCGGGATTGAGTTGTTCTCCAAAGGCATGAAACACAGTCGAACTCATTCGAATAAGAGCTTGAAAGTCAAAGCGATCTTCATTGACAAGGACCCTTTTTATAAAGGGAAAGAGAGGCTGTATTCGATTGGAAATATAGAGTGTTGAAAATTGCTCCGGTGGTTTTACCACCACAAGAAGTGAATCCGAATTATTAGAAGGATCGGCATCCCCCGGGGGGGCATCCATCACGACCCGATAACGCTGTGGACCGGCATTTTTGGGAAGTAGTGGAGAAAAGTTTATTTTCCTTTTTTCACCTCCCCGTAAATTGAGAGCAATCTCCTCCAATACCTTACCATCTAAAGTAAGTTTAACATTGGTTTGGATCGAATCCTTGAATTTGTTCTCCACTTCTCCAGTCAAAAGTAACTCTTCTTTGGCCACCGCATTGGGTCGGCGATCAGCAAACTTAATCGACCCATCTCCAACGGGTTGCTCTTGTCCCACCCCGATCACATTGATTGGAATACCTTGGATACGAAATTCCTTGGCCACTTCTAAAATGGGCAAACCCAGGTTATTTCTTCCGTCCGAAAAAACGACTACTGAGCCAAGGGATTGTTCGCCTCTTTCATTTCGTAAACTATTTGATAATGCATCCCCTAAAGCAGTCTTTTTCCCCAGTTCTATAACATCCCATGAATCGCGATTCATTCTTTGGACTTCATTCGAAAAGCCAAGGTTTTCCACTTTTCCATAACTTAACTTCATTCGACTTAACCAAGAACCGGAGTCCTTGGATTCAAGAAAAGGTCGAATTAATTCAATGCGCGTATTTTGTTCAGATCCGTCTTTCGTATTCATACTTCCCGACAAATCAGTCAAACTGAGCAATTTAAATTCTTTTGGATTAGGCTCGTCTGTAATTAAGTAAGGTCTAGCAAGCAGCAGGAAGAATAAAATACCCGCGAAAATTCGTAGTAGTAATAATTTCCAAGCGAGTCGAGGCAATGCAACCGCAAACATTGCTCTTGAATGATACGACAATATGAGAATGAAAAGTACGGCAATGATACCGAACAAAAAAGGAGAAAAGGGCCAATCCCAACCCATACTTATTCCCCCTCCGCAATTCTACGGAAGTACTCCTCGACCTGCTTTTTATAACGACTCGGTGCAGAAGTAGTTTCTTGATTCCGCCGGAGACGATTTTCAACTGCCTGCTTCCAGAAAAACTGCTCCACTAGTTCAAGGGCATTTGATACTGCAGCCGATGCCATTGAACTCGATTGGGATGGATCCTCACTGATTGCCAGTTGTTCAAAAAACTGAGTCAGATTTTGAAGCCTTTCATCTTGTTCCGCATTCGGAAGGGAACCGATTGACCTTGCCAGCTCATCTGCTTTTTCCTTCATTTCTTCGCCACTCATTCCGGGTAATTCATTCTGTGTCTCCTGTAAATTTTCTACAAGTTCACGGAGAGCTCCATTTCCAAGATTTCTGAGTTTGTCCGCAACGCCCTGTAATTCATCATTTAACTTCTCTAAGTTTTCCGCCACCTTATCCTCTTCCTCTTTGGCCTGGGGAAAAGCTTCGTAAAGAAGAGAATTTGCGGCACGTTTACCTGCACGTTCGATTCCACCCTCGCGCGAATCTCTTGCCCCGCGTAATAAATCTTCCGTTGCATTCTCATTAAAATTCCCCATCGAACGGGCCGTCTGATCAATTTTATCTAAAAGTTCCTTGGCAAGTTCATTCAACTCCTCCTGTTCGCCTTTTAAATCCTCCCCCTGCCCCTCTTTTGCATTCTCGGTTTCCTCACCCAGTTGTCTTTGCTTACCGGCGAGACCGGATGCTTGTGCCTGTAATTGATCCACCATTCCGGCTGCCAATGAAGACATTGCAGATTCCACCTCAGAAATTGCATTGCCCAATGCCTCCGCAGCAAGGTCGCCATGGGGTTGTGCATCACGAGGAGAATCCCGACGAAGCTCTCCGGCAGAATCTTTCATTTCTGCTCCCGCACGGTCAAGCGAGCCTACTTTCCCAAGGCTACCGCTCTTTTCATACCACTCCTCCCGGAGCCCTTCTAAATCTCTTCTTAAATCCTCCTGGCCCTGTGCTATCTCTTGATTCGCCTCGCCCTTCTTACCCGTGCCCGCAGCACGGCCAATTTCACGGTTTAATTCTTTTTGTCGTTCTTTGAAATCTTTTAATTCCTCCAAGTCCTTGGCAAGATCATTTAACTCTTCTGCCGGGTCTTTACTGGACTCCTCCTGTTCTTTTTCTGGTTTTCCCGCACTCTCCTCTTTGCTTTCTTTTGGTTTTCCTTTTCCCTTCGCTTTTTGCTTCTGCATTTTCTGCATCAACGCATAAATTTGAACCAATTTTCGAAGAGTTTTTTCAGAGGGTTCTAAAGATTCATCCAACATTTGATCACCGGCATAGATCTCGGTTTGCTCGATGTGATAGGTGGCTTCGTTTAATAGTTCCCCAAGATCGATCCCGTCCACGATTGGAAATTGGCCCTCAAACTCATCGAATACCTTGGTCATATCATTTTTCAGGCTCAGTGAATCAGTCACTATGGCAAGACTAAGTTTTTCTTTCTTAAACTTATCTTCCAGTAATGCATCGTAGGTGGAACGAATGATTTTCTTGGTTCGGTTAATAAAATCCCGTACCGGTATTTCCTTCTGCTCCCCATCCATTTGTGCATCTGACTCAGTGGAATTTCCCTCCGGTGGAAGAATCTCAATAAAGTAAATCTCTGAACGGGCAATCTGACCATCAGGTTCTTTATTATCTATCGCCAGTGCCATGTAGGTTATGACATCTCCAATCGCCAACGCCATTTCGTTCAGATCCAATACGTAGGAGATCGTTTTCTCCTTTTCCACAGGACCCACAAATATGGTTTCCTCTTCTTTTTCTCCTGCATGTGAAATATTAATTCGAACATCGGTCACTCCGTGATCGTCGGAAGAATAAACCTCTAATAGTAGACTGGCATCAGATGCTAACTGTAAATCTTTTGCAGGTTCTGTTATTTCCACCACGGGAGGTTCATCTGGGATTGGAGCAAAAAGGAATTCTTCATAGACGACCGGATCACGGTGGGGAAAGTCCAAGTCTTTGAGATAAACAACCCCCTTCCATTCAGTCTCTAAAACATGATCGGTGGTAAAAGAATTTGCGTCTACCCTCTCCAGTGGAATCTCCAATTCACCAGATAATATAAATGCACCGACATTTTCTGGTTTATCCTCAACTGATAAGTTCAAAATCATACGACTTCCCTCAGGTGCTCGGAAATAACCGAAGCCCTCATGAGAAATTTTTTCCATTTTCAAGTAATCAGGCGGAGTAATTTCCCAATTAAATGTGCTGATTGAAGGGGGATCATACGCCTCCAATAATTGCCATTCACTTTCCAGTGAAGGAGTAACGACTCGGTAGCTAAAATCACTTTGAAGAGAAGGCACTACAAATTCGAAACGTCCCATGATCGGGGTTCGTAGCATTTCCAAGCTTTCAATCATTCCATTTTCTTCAAACTCAATAAACGCTTTTTTCTGTCCGCGGTGCCCACGGGTAACATCTGCAAAAACAGAAATATCTGTTCCGCGGCTAAATTCTTTGCTTGCCGGGTACTCCTCCAATTTTGTGGAACCAGTTTTTGTGGTAAAGAGAAATAAGCCAGGTTCACCAGACAACGAATCCATCGATTTTTGCAGAGGACTTCGATCCACACTCCATGCTGTAAAAAGGAGACTCAGCATTAACCCAAATACTAAAGAAGCCCAAAACCTGGGTGGGGGGCGTGTACCCTCAGTCCAGACAATCTCGCTGGCCTTTTCCTCCGTTTGACGAAGGACCCGATTTTCCATAAAAGTCAAAGAACGTTGTTTCGATTTATCCTCCAACTCCACGGCACAATTAAGCAGATCCAGTAAATCAGGGTTTGATTGCTCCACTTGCCTTGCCAAATTTTTCACCGAGGGCTTTTTAGTCCAAGAACGAACTAAGAGAATCAAGAAAACAGCAATAGAAAAGACAGTTGTCGAAATAACCCAGTTAAAGGCAGCACTTTCAAGGATGGGATAAACTGAATCGTAAAGATCTAGTAAATAGAGCAAACAGGGCCAGCAGAGCAGGCCAATCACCAAGGCAAACAAAGATCGACTGAAAATAAAAAATCGAGCTTCCCGTTTGATAAACTCTAGAAAATTAGGCATGAATTTGTTTTTGTGCGTTAGAATTCTGACGGGGACGAGACCAAAGCATTTCTACAATCAAGAGAGTAGTGGCTAAAATTGCAAACCACATCCATAAGGGATTACTTTCTTCCTCGGAGTCACCCCCCTCAACAGTGGAAGATGTGGAATCAACTCCCGGGCCACCAAGGCTCTCTGTTAGTTCATTCATAGAAAATGTATCAGGAGAGGATTCAGCTGAAGAAAGAACGACCTCTACCCATTGATCTTCAAATCGAAATGCTCCCGGTTTTTTTGCAATAAAATTTCCCGAAACGCCAATCAATTCCTCGCCAGGCTCAATTACTGGCCATGAACGCGACTCACGTTCCACTCCCTGAGTTAACTCCATCAGCAGCGGTAAAAAAGAGTTTCGCAGGGGAAGGTCTGTCCATGTCGTATTCATCCGAAAAGGAAGGAAAACTAATCGTCCTCCCCCGTCAAAAGGTTTGATTAAGGCTAGAGGACGACCCTCCCGATCTCGTAAGGGAACCTCGATTCCCTCGGAACTTGTCCCAGGCTTCATGATTCCAAATCGATGAATAGCAGAAAGGTACAAGTCACGAGCAGCTTTGCCGGCAAAGACTTCCGACAGAGCAGAACTGGACTCTAATGCGCCAATGCGAAAAGGATTTTTGCTCTGTACCGCTCCACCCGCCACTCGGACAAAATTATAATCAAAAAACTGATTCGATTTTAAAATTGAAACCGTAGAGGAAAAGGGTTCGCCTGGAGTGATCAAGGCCACCCCACCCTTGGAAATATATTTCTCAATCAATCCGCCCAATTGTTCCTCTTCAAACCATTTCCCCAAGCCTAAAATCATTAGTAACTGAACCTCCAACTGGTCATCTCCTAATCGTAACGCGTCTGCACGGTCCTGATCCCATTCCCAACGATTCCAGCCATTATCGCCAGAGCTCGCAACTGCGGTTTTTAAAAAAGACTTTTCCTGATCTGTTTCATCATTTTCAAATTCAGGCATCCAAAAACCAAACCGGCGAGCGGGGGGTGCTTTTAACCATACAGATCTTTCATTATCGAGTGCGAATGCATCACCCTCCACTAATTGAACTTTAGCGAAAGAAAAATCTCCCTCCTTGATCACAAATTGAGACTGTACAGAACCGTAGGGGGCAATCGAGACAATATTTTTGGCTTTTACTTTTCCACCTGCAATTAATTCTACCTCTGCGGTCTTATTGGTATCGTCCCAATTTCGTATAACAGTCCATACTCTTATCTTGTCGGGACCCGCCGGTACTGCCCGGGCTTCTAACACACTTAAGTTATTCTGCCTTTTACCCTCAATTTCACTTTCCCCTCCCACTTTTATTAATTCATAGGTAATTCCAGAATTCTGTAAATCAGTGTAAGCGGTTTGCCAATCGGACTCTTGAAAATCACTCAGAATGTATAACTTTCGTTCTTTTGCTTTTTCAGAGAACATAGCGGGAGTTTGATCGAGCAGGACTTGGGCATTTCCTCGACTCCAGTCAGGAAGCAAGTTTTGAATCTGTGCCTTGATTGAATCACGATCATTTCCAATCTCGATTTTATTCAGGATAGTGTTTCCAAAAGCAATAAATCCCACCTCGTTTTCCGACTTTTCCAAAATTGTTAAAGCTTTTTCCTTCGCCTCTTCAATCCCCCCCCATCCCCCCATACTGGGCGATAGGTCGATTGCAATTAAAGTTTCTTTATTCTGCCCTTCTAGAGAGGGCGTGGAAGGAGATTTCCAATACGGGTCAGCTAATAAAAGAGAGAGGATAATAAAAAGAAGAATTCGGACTAGTAAAAGAGGGATATCCGAAGGAGTACGTTTTCCCGTACGGGGAATTTGGGACGGGCGAATGAAACGCAGAGAAGAAAAATAAAACTTTTCTGTCACCCGACGATAAGCCATGTGTGCAACCACAGGTAGACCAATCGCAAGAGCGGTCCACAAGGCAGTAGGTTGAGCAAATTCGATCACTTTACATCAAAAATTTACGATTCATTTACGATTCCTCATACCAAGAAAACGACGCATGGCATGTCCCAGGTCTTGGTTGGTAATCAAACTTTCAAATTCGGCAGATACAGAGGAAAGCTTTGTTTTAAGATCATCACAAAACTCAGACATATCCTTTTTGTACTTCTCTCGAATGGCAGGAGGGGAAGTTGAAACTTCTCGCTCCCCTTCTAATTCTGCAAACCGTAATGCTTCGCCTTCGGGCAAATCGATTTCATCAGGATCTAAAACCTGCAGACATAAACATTCATATCGAGAAGAAAGAGAAAATCGAAGTCGCTCGGTTAAAGTATTCTCAGCTTCAAGGAAATCAGATAAAAAGACCACCATTGCACGTCCAGGCAAACCACTCGCCATTCGATCCCATGCAAAATCATGTGCGTTTTTCCCTTCTGCCTTCAGACCCTGCAGAGAAGAAAAGACACGGTTCAATTGACCCGTTCCCGAATTGGGACGAATCCATTCACGAACCTCGTCCGAATAGGCAAATAATCCAATACGGTCCCCTTGTCGATTGGCCAAATAGGCAAAACAAGCAGCTAACATGCTTGCATAACGAAGTTTTGAACAGGATGCTCTTTTTCCCTCGTATCCCATAGATGCACTTACATCCAATACCAAGCAGACCGTAAAATTAGTGTCTTCCTGAAACGTTTTGGCAACCAATTCGTCTCTTTTTGCAAATACTTTCCAATCAACCAGCTTCAAGTCTTCCCCGCGGGAATAAGGTCGGTACTGAAAGAACTCACTTCCCCTGCCCTGTCGCAAACTTCGATGAATTCCTGGCATTGCACCATCCACAACCACACGGGCAAGAAGTGAATAATCTTCAATACTGTGAAGGTGGCTAGGATCCAGTAGTTTTTTATCAACCATTAAAGTCGCTCTTAATAAGAAAAGGACTGAGTAAAATAATCTGAATTATTGCGGTACTTCTTCCAGCAAATGCGCGATAATATCATCCGAATCCAAACCTTCTGATTCGGCAAAAAAGCTGGGCAGTACGCGATGCCTTAGTGCAGATTTGGCCATAAATTTAACATCTTCACAGGAAACATTAGGTCTACCCGATAGAAGCGCCCGAGCTTTACCCGCCAAAATTAATGCCTGAGCCCCTCGTGAACCAGCACCCCACTTGACTCGCTTGCTTGTCCAGTCATCACATTTCTCAGATTGTGGACGCGAGGCAGAAGCAAGAGAAACTGCGTAGGTAACGACATTTTCTGGTGCAGGAACCTGACGGGTTAAATTCTGTAAGGAAATAATATCTTCTGCACCCAGCACAGGTTGTGGTTCTTCACGATCAAGCCCTGTGGTTTCTCCGACCATTTTAATCTCATCCTCGATGGGTAAATATTGAATCACTGGATTAAGAAGAAACCGATCAAGTTGAGCTTCTGGCAATGGATAAGTTCCCTCCAGTTCAATTGGGTTTTGGGTGGCAAGAACGAGAAAAGGAGCATCCAATGAACGGGTTTCTCCCGACACTGTTACCTGTCTTTCTTCCATCGCTTCCAACAGTGCAGCCTGCGTCTTGGGCGGTGTCCTATTAATCTCATCGGCTAATACGATATTGGTAAATATGGGACCCGCCGAAAACCGAAAACTTCTTTTACCAGTGGATGGATCTTCATCCACAACTTCAGTACCAACAACATCTGCTGGCATCAAATCGGGGGTAAACTGAATACGCTTAAAGCCTAGACTTAAACATTTTGATAATGTTTTAACCAATAATGTTTTCCCCAATCCGGGAATTCCGGTAAGTAGGCAATGTCCTTTTGCTAGTAAAGTGACCAGTAATTGCTCGATTACATCGTCCTGTCCAATAATTCCCTTACGAATTTCTTTCAGTAACCGATCACGGGTTTCAGGTAATTGTTCAAGGGTTGCTTCCACATTATCCGATTTTGTCATATATATTATTTATGTATTTTTTAAAAGTAAGTAGGGCAAATTGTAATCTGAGAATATTTTTAATATCTAGTCATATTCAAATCGGATATATTTAATCTTTCTTGCTTTGACCGGTAATAGCAAGAAGTCGATCCCACTCCTCAATAAATTTGGTTAAGTGCTCTCGTCCGGCGGCGATTTCATCGTTCAGTAGTGTTCGGACTAACTCCTGTTCCATCTCATACTGTTCGGATGTTAATAGCCCTGAAAAATGGGCCACTCTTGCCCAAAGTAAGTGTGTGGTAAATGCATCAAATTCATTGTAAGCCACAATTTCATCCAGTTTTCCTTCCGCCCACATATCCGCAACTGAATCTCCACTCACATCGATTTTACCGGGAATCCCACTGAGTGTTGCTGCTTGATGAAGTGAGGGACGATCCCGGTACTGTCCCAGCGCATCTGCCAAGTCGACATTATATTCTGAATTTCGTGCATCAAAGTAATCGACTCCAAGCCATGGCTTGTCAGGGCGGTCCGAAAACCCGAACCCAGGTAAGCCGTTAACTATGGCACGTTGCACAATAATAGGAACATCTGCCTGTGCAGAATTGTAGCCAACAAGCTGAGGTTTTTTTCGCCCCACAGATTTTAAAAATGTTACCAATAATGCCTTTTCTTCACTCTTAGCAGGATCATTTGGATCGATGGGTAAAGAAATGAGTTTTAATTCTGCTCCACCTGGAACTTTTTCTCGAAGAATCCCGGCAAGAGATACAATCCGACATAAAATGGTCTTTAAGTAGGGTTTAAAATCATCCGGATCCCCGTCTTTCCGGGCCGCACTCCACAATGCTTCAAAAGAAACTTTGGCCTTCTCCCCGGGTTCATTAACGGGTTCAGTCTGGTGAAGAATTTCTCCCGATTTGGGATCGGGAATCCATTCCACATCAAAAGAAAAAACGGCATCTGCAAGTAATTTAAGCATTTATAAAATTGGTTTAATGTTAAGATGGAAGAACTTCAGCAAAAAATCGCTCTGCCTTTTCATAGCCATCCGGAATGGTAATAATTTCAGCTTTCTCATCATCCACTAAGATGGTGTGTTCAAAATGAGCAGAGGGCAATCCATCGACTGACAAGGCCGTCCAACCATCCTCAGCCATTCGAATTTGTGCACTTTTCATGTTCACCATAGGCTCGATGCATATGGCCATTCCCTTTCGAAACTTCATACCGGTTCCCCTTTTTCCAAAATTGGGTATTTGTGGATCTTCATGTAACGATCTTCCGACCCCGTGACCTACAAAATTGGTAATTACTGCAAATCCTGCTTTTTCGACATGATTTTGTACTGCCTCAGAAACATCACCCACTCGATTCTTATTTACTGCCTTTTCAATTCCGCGGAACAAGGACTCTTCAGTCACCCGCAATAAATTTGCCACTTCAGGTGAAACTTTCCCAACGGGAACAGTCCGGCAATTATCTCCAATAAACCCATCCTCCCGAATGCATACATCCACAGAAATAATATCTCCCTCCTTTAACACTCTGCCCTCAACACCAATACCATGCACCACTTCGTCATTTACTGACAAACAGGTGAAGGATGGAAAAACCCGATGCCCCGAACGATATCCCTTACAGGCACTCTTAATCTTCATGGTGGCCATTAACTCTCCGCCTGCTTCATCAAGCTCCAAAGTGTTCATTCCTGGTTTTACCATACTGCAAAGTCGATCGAGAACTGTGGCTGCGGATCGACTAGCTCTGCGCATTTTTTCTTTATCCTTAAAGTTTTTACAAATCACACCAATTTTTTCGTATGAAATTCGCGCGCATACAACCACAAAAGAGTAAATTTTGTTAACATGTTCTTCTTACCCATCTTTTCAATGGCGATATGAAACATGCCCCGACTACGAGTTGGAGGAAATGATACAGTATTAACGGGCAGATAATTCGGATTTCTAATTCAGGTTCCCCCGCGAATAGAAGCCCAGCTAAAGGTAAGCCCATGACTAATGATTTTTGGCTAATACAGAAAAATTTTGCCACACGGACTCTCGGACTTTTTGAAAATATCAAACTTCCAGACCAACTTAAAAATAAGTGAAAAAGTAGAAATATAAATAAGAAGGGAAATAAAAAAATAATGGAGTTAAGAAAATCAACTTCTCCCCGAAGCAGAATGCTTTTGGACAAGGAGAGATAGGCAAGAAAGAGAATGCATCCAAAAGTGATTCTTTTTAAATGTTCATCGAATCGACTCTCTTCGTTCCCTAAAAAGACTTTTCGCCCAAGCCATCCCACAAAGCTGGGAAGCAATACGAACATGAATAGTTGAGGCAGAATGTATTTCCCCGCTGCAAACCACTCGTTGAAAACTCCAACATTTGGAGTAACAATCAAGATTGAACAGGCAAGGGGGACCCATAATATGGCGAGAAAATTCGATAGCGTGGCATGTCCAAGTGCGAGGTCTGAATCTCCATTCGACATCGAGGTGTAAACTACACAACTTGAAATGGTTGTAGGTAAAACTGCCAAAAAAATAAAGCCATCCTTCCATGCAGTTGGTAAAAAATTATTCGCGTGAAGAAATAAAACAAAAAATAAAGGTCCCACAAAAATGGCACCCTGAACGAGTACTAAATTACGATAATCCTTAAACAGAGTAGGAATTCGGTTTGCATTTAGATTCCAACCCTGAATCAAAAATACGAGCACCACTGCAAATTGAGAAACAGAATTGGAGAAAAAAGTATTCAACCATAGAGCACCATTCGGCCATTCCCACGCCCCAAAAAAGGTGAGTAATAACCCCAATAATAATCCTGTTCCATTTGGAAAAACTCGCATGATACTTTGTTTTAAACTATAACAATTGTTGTCTCATATTTTTATCATCTCACCAACTTATAAAGAATTTAACCTTCTATTATCATGCCCAACTCAATACGAGTCTTAACAGTTGATGCTGCTGGTACTCTCATTAAACCATGGCCATCCGTTGGAGCAGTTTATGCAAAAACAGCTCGAAAATATGGTATCGAAATTAATGACAAACAGGTGGATGAAAGATTTTACGAAGTTTTTGGACAGGCCCAAAAAGACAAGAAGATTACATTGGGGGAAGAAAAGGATTTTTGGAGAGAGGTAGTAACCCTTACTTTTAAACCGTTTGCAAAGGGGCAGGACATAGACCCCATCTTTGAAATTTTATGGGATCTTTTTGCAGAAGGTGAACATTGGCGAATTGCGGAGCACGCTGAATCGACCTTAAAAACACTCCGCTCGAGAGGCTATCGATTAGCCGTTCTATCCAATAATGATTCCCGGCTTCGATCGGTCTTAGAAGATCATAATATGACCCCACTATTTGATGAAATTTTCATCTCTTCTGAATTGGGTGTTGAAAAACCAAACCCGGCTATTTTTCGGGCTGTCGAGGATAAGATGAAAGAAAAGCCTGATGGCTTCCTGCATTTGGGAGACAGTTATTCAAGAGATTTTATGGGGGCGCAAAAAGCCGGTTGGTCTGCTCTGCTATATGGACTTCCAATCATTGAAAAATCACAAATCACTTCGTTTTCTGAATTGCTCGATCATTTACCATGATTGAAATTGGAAAACACCTCCCTCTCCCCAATCTCAAAAAATTGAACTGTGCGGAAATCGCGATCAGGTCCAAGGGAGAAGAAGGATTTATTGCCTACTTCGATTTCCAAGAAGCTTATTGTTTAGACTGTAAAAAAGTTGCCGATGGCCTGGGCAAACTGACCGAAAAACAATCACCTTCCTCGCTAAGCTTTTCAGGCTGGCTCGGCTTTTTTGGATACGAATTTCTTTCTGCTAATCTTGGATTAACCCTTCAATCGCCCCGTGACTTGGAGGTACCAGATGGATGGTTTGGCCGTCCACAAAGCATTATTCACATCCTGCCCAATCAAACCAAAATTGAATCAACCCTGCCCGAACGAGAGCAACAGATTGCACACGTACTCGAATTTTCAGACCTTTTCGATCTCAATCAGGTGGAATTCGCTACATCATCTCAAAAATGCAACCTTAGCTATCCAGAATATGAAAAAATTTTTGCGGGTGCACGAGAAGCAATCCTAGATGGAGAAAGTTATCAGATTAAAATTTCCCAACGATATGAAGCGAAAGTTAAAATCGAGCCCATCCTCGCATTTTCGAAACTCAGTCAAGCCAATCCTGCACCCGAATCATTTTTGCTACAGACTCGAAAATTTTCCCTTGTCAGTTGTTCACCAGAGGGAGTGATTAATCGAAAGGGAAATCATATTTCCACCCGACCAATTGGTGGAACTTACGAACGAAACGAAAATAAAAATGACAGCTCGGTAATTAAACGATTTTTACAGGATCCGAAAGAGGTGGCAGAACATAATATGCTCGTTGATCTCGAACGTAATGATCTATCCACAGTCTGCATTCCCGGATCTGTACAACTGACTCGTTTTAGGGAAGTTGAAACCTACTCCCATCTTCACCATCTGGTATCCACGATCGAAGGAACTCTTCAAGAGAATGCTGGAGTAAATGAAATTCTCACTGCCATGCTTCCCGGGGGTAGTATTACAGGATGTCCAAAAATTCGCACAATGGAATGGATCGATCGATTGGAACCCTGCTTTCGCGGTCCATACACAGGGAGCTTTGGAATTATTTCTGACCAAGGCGATCTTTCTCTTAATTTAATTATTCGCTCGATGCTCATTCTTGACGAGTATTGCTACACTCAGGCGGGAGGGGGCATTGTCGTCGATTCAACGCCCCAATATGAATACAATGAAAACAAGCTTAAGGCACAGGCATTGCTTGATTTACTCTCATGATCCTTGTTGTTGATCACCAGGATTCCTTCACCCGAAATTTGGAACATCTCTTAGCTAATTTTGACGATGTATTAGTAGTTGATCGAAAGAAAATTACACCCACACATATTCAAGATGCACAAGTAATCGTTTTGTCTCCGGGTCCCGGAAAACCGGATGATTATCCAGAGACACAATCTATGTATCGGGAAATTCTTGGTTTCAAACCGATACTCGGAATTTGCCTCGGATTTCAACTAATTCTGCAAGAGGAAGGCGGACAGGTGATTCGACAAAACCAAGTATTACACGGGGTGGAAACAGAGATTGAAATTATTCCCAATACCCGAACCTATGATCAAATTGACAAAAACCTAAGGGTTGCCAGGTATCACTCGCTTCAGATCGAAGAAAAAAGTCTTTCTTCGGTTACAAAATCAATCCTGATTACTGGAATCGACCCAGTTCGAAAAGTTCCGCTTTCTTTCGAGGACTTGGACCGGAAACTCTTTGGATTGCAATATCACCCAGAATCCTTTCTATCAAAACAAGGGAAACGGATTATTCAAAATATTCATCATGCATGCCTGGACAATATCGGGGGATCCAACCCCACACCCTGAACCTTGGGGGCAGATCGGGGCTTTTTCCACCCTTCGCTTATTTCCAAATCGATTGATTCCTTTTCGATGCGCTTATTTGGCCAGATTACTTGAATCGGCGACTCTTTTACAACTACCCTGGATCCCGGAACTCGCTCTTCTCAAGGAAAGACTCGATCAATATTTATCAAAATCTGCAATTGAAGAGGGACTTATCCGCATCTGCCTATTTGAAAATTCGATTGGAATTTCAGGTCGGCCTGCAAGATCAGATGGAAAACCAGTTAATGGCCGCCTCCTTCAGTACCGCCGCCCTATCCCTCGTGCAAAATCTACGCAGGAAAAAGAACTTTACGGAAGATTATCAGAACTTGATATTTCTACAGAGGACTGGATTATAAACGATCCAAAAGAAAACGAGATTCGTGAATCCGCAACCAGTAACCTTATTTTTGTTCGTGGTGACTCGCTAATCATTCCAGAAAAACAAATCCTTCCCGGTGTCATCCTTTCTCATCTCCTACCCGCCCTCGCCCATTCATTCCGAATTATTCGAGCAACTCCGAAGGCTCATGATTTATCTCAATACAACGAAATCCTTCTCTGTGGCACGGGCCGAGGCGTGGCTCCGCTTTCTGCAATGTCTGAACTAAATTGGTCTTCAAGTTCTGATGCCGTATTAAAGCAGGTTAGATTGACCTACGAAAATCTCTTAAAACGATCAGATGCCTGAATACTTTTTTAATGGACAACGGTTTAACTTAAAATACCCCGCGGTAATGGGGATATTGAACCTTACCCCCGACTCTTTTAGTGATGGTGGACTTTTTAACGACCCCACAATTGCTGCGGAACAAGCCAATTTAATGTATCAACAGGGAGCGCAAATTATCGACCTTGGTGCAGAAAGTACCCGGCCTGGAAGTGAACCTGTCTCTGAACAAGAAGAACTATCACGGCTCTTGCCTGTCCTTGAAAAACTACCCAAGGATCAATTTTTGATTTCATTAGATACCACAAAACCACTGGTTGCAGAAGCAGGACTGCAGGCAGGTGCTCATATCATTAACGATGTTTCAGGAGGAAATCATGAACTTCTTAGTCTCGCGGAGAAACACCACGCAGGCTTTGTATTAATGCATGCAAAAGGATCTCCTAAGACCATGCAAATTAGTCCAACATATCAAAATGTAGTCGAGGAAGTCCGGGCCTTTTTCGATAGTAAAAAAGACGACCTTATTCAAAGACAATTACCTCGGATTTGGATTGATCCAGGAATTGGTTTTGGAAAAACACTCGAACATAATTTAGAAATAATGCGCAACCTATCGAAGTTCAAAGAGGAAGAATGGGGCTTATTTCTTGGCTCTTCAAGAAAGTCGTGGATTGATCAATTGTGCAATGCCCCCACTCCCTCCGATCGACTTGGCGGCTCGATCGCCTCGGCCCTGGCCTCGATCCTTCATGGGGTGGAAATCATTCGAGTTCATGATGTACAGGAAACCACCCAAGCAATCTCAGTAGCCAAAGAACTCGCCCTTTTTAAATCAATGCCCTAAAAGATTTCTACATATGGGAAAAATTCAATTAGTGGGAATAGAAGTGATGGCAAGAATTGGCTTACTGGAGGAAGAGCAATATGCGCCGCAGGACCTTTTGGTCTCTCTCGATCTTTCCTACGATTTTGAAAGTATTAAGATTTCTGATGAAATTTTGGAAGGGATTGATTACCGCGATCTTATTTCACATGTGCGCGATTTTGCCTCCTCTTATGATGGTAAAACCTTAGAACGATTTGCCCATTTACTCGCAACTGAGATTAAAGAAAAATTCCCTGTCGAGAAAGTCCTTCTTTCAGTCGATAAACCACGATATACCAAAAAACTGGGCTTAAAGGAAATCAGAGTTGAGGTTGAACGCTAATGCATACATCGGCTTAGGTGCAAATTTGGGAAAACCAAAGGACACTTTTGAAAAAGCCCTCGATTTAATATCTCAATTCGCCACGATCGAAAAACTATCCCGTCTTTATCATTCAGCTCCCTTTGGCTTCTCGGAACAGCCTCCCTTTACCAATGCAGCGGTATCAATTTCTACCGCCCACTCCCCAAACGATCTTTTGATCCGTCTTCAGGATACAGAAAAAAAATTGGGAAAAAAAGTAATTCATAAGAATGGACCGCGTATAATCGATCTTGATCTACTGTTATGGGGAGATCAAATTATCGAAACTAAGGAGCTTATATTACCACACCCGGGAATACTAAAACGAGATTTCGTTCTCCTTCCATTACTTGACTTAAATCCCGACCTGATTCACCCGGCTTGGGGTGCAAAAACACTGAAGTCCGCATTAAGCGGACTTCAGACAAAATTTATCGAGAACCTTCCCGAAGACTGGAATTATTAACTATTGCCTTAGTCTCTGCTGCTCAGACTCATCAAAACCTGAAGGATGTAAAAGAAGAGAAGAGCAACCGAAGCAAATAAGGAGAGTGAAGCCGCCACATGTTGATCGGTATGATATCGGTGTAAAATATTAGAAGTACTGTAAAGAACAGATCCTCCCGCGAACAAAACCATAACCAAGGAGAATACAAGGCCCAAAGAAAAACCAAAGATCATACTGCATAAGATAAATCCTAAGGCAACAAATCCACCCATCGAAAGAACGCTTCCCATAAAGGAGAAGTCTTTTTTGGTTATAAATACTGTGGCAGTAATGCCACCAACAAGAAGTAATGTCATTAAACCAGCGGTCGCAATCAAACCTTCACCCGCATAATTTGTGGCAATGTACAAAAGCGGAAGAAAAACTATTGCCTCCGCTACCACAAATAAGCCTAAGCCTAAATACTGCATTTGCTGTGAGGTCTGTGAAGAAGCAAGTTTGTTCGCAAGATAACTCACACCCATGAAAAGTCCTAAGACAATCAACCAACTCATTCCCCCTATCATGCTTGATACTAAACTAGGAGCAAATGAAGAATGGACCAAATAATATTCCACAGCAATAAAGCCAAGAAGAGCCACCGCCAGGTGGGCATAAGTTCTACGGATAAATGCAGCTCTTTCAGAAGCTGGACTGTTTGCCACAGATTGTAAGTCGTATACTTGTTCTTTCATAATATTGTCCTTTTAAATAAGTTAAAGTTTTTTACCAATCAAAATTACACACTAGCGAATGGGATCAAGATTTTCAAGCAATAGAAATTGGTTTTAAGCAAATTTCTCTCCTTTTCGAAGGGAACGGGCAAAAGATACTAGCAATTGAACCACTGCTTCCAGATCATTCAAGTCGATCACTTCGCTTGGAGTATGCATATATCGAAGGGGAATACCCACTAATCCAGTCGGTACTCCATTGCGGGCAATTTGAATGGCCCGAGCATCGGTTCCCGTTGGACGGGGATCTGCTTCGATTTGAACCGGCATTCCCTCTTTTTCCGCACAATCCATCAATCGATCAAATACGGCCGGATGCACATTCGGACCACGGGTAAGAATCGGTCCGCCTCCTAGAGTAAAGGCCCCAAATTTACGATGATCCGCATCCGGATGATCTGTTGCGTGACTCACGTCGACGGCAAGAGCAACATCGGGGTCCGCCAAATGAGCGGATGTAATCGCCCCCCTTGTGCCGATTTCTTCCTGGGATGTGGAAACTGCCACCACTTTGCATGCCGGCTTTTTTCCTTTCGCCAGTCGAAGTAAAGCTTCGTTCACAGTGTAGGCTCCGGATTTGTCATCAAATGCACGGGAGACTGCCAAAGACCCATGTAGTTTTTCAAATCCATGTACATAAACTGCGGGGTCGCCAATAGTAACCCGCGAAAGTGCTTCTTTCTTATCCTTCGCCCCTATATCGATCCACATTTGGTGCATCTCTGGCACTTTTCTTCGATCTTCAGGTGTCATTAAGTGAATAGCCCGTTTACCGGTCACTCCACGAATGATTCCTTTTCGAGTCATAATATCAACCCGTCTACCCGAAATCATTGCCCGGTCATGGCCACCAATCGCATCAAAATATAAGAAACCTTTTTCGTTTACATGTTTGATAATCAGACCCAGTTCGTCAATATGACCGGCAAGCATGAGAGTGGGAGACCCCTTCTCACCCAGCGTAGCGTGGCAACTGCCCAACGCATCCACAATAAACGAGTCCGCCACAGACTCCATTCGTTTGCGCACTACCTCACGAGCTTCCTCTTCGTAACCGGAAGGGGAACGGGCTTGTAATAACTCCTTTAAAAAAACGGGCGCAATTGGATTACGCGGTGCGGATTTAGGTTTTGTATTCTTTGGCATGATAAAAAGATTAGAAGTTTCAATTTTACTGTCCCAACACTTGATTGGCAAGTCCGACTGGAAGTAGGGTTCTTTTTTGCATCGCGAAAATCGAAAAACCTTTTATGCAAAGAGGAATGACAATTTATCCAGCAATCGATTTAAGAAAAGGACGCTGCGTTCGTCTATTCCAAGGAAAAGCCGACCAAGAAACAGTCTACTTTGAAAACCCGGCTGAACCAGCAAATGCGTGGAAGCAGTCTGGTGCCACACATTTGCATGTGGTCGATCTCGATGGCGCATTCGACGGTGCATCTGCTAATCTAGAAGCGGTTCGCTCCATTCTAAAGGTGGAAGGACTCCAAGTACAACTTGGTGGAGGAATGCGAAGCGAAGAAGCAATTGAAGACGCTCTTTCCTTGGGTCTTAACCGAGTAATAATTGGTACTCGTGCCTGCTCTGAACCAGAATGGGTGGGTGGATTAGTTCAGAAATTTGGGGCTGAAAAAATAGTGGTCGGAATTGATGCAAAAGATGGAATGGTAGCTACCAAGGGTTGGGTTGAAACTTCGACAACAAATGCCATCACATTAGCCAAGGAATTGGAAAGTCTGGGAGTCCGTTGGATTATCCACACCGATGTGGCCACAGACGGTGCAATGAAGGGCCCCAATTTAGAAGCCCAAAAACTAATGGCCGAAGCAGTACCGCAATGCCAAGTAATTGCATCCGGTGGAGTGACTCGAGAAAGCGATGTAACCGATCTTGAAAAGCTTGCCACGCAATTCCCTAATATCGAAGGTGTAATTGTTGGAAAAGCCCTCTACGAAGGTACCGTGTC
>CAJQKB010000032.1 GCA_905478775.1 uncultured Opitutales bacterium
CTGGCCGCAACTTCCGACCTGAGCCGTTTTGAAAAATGGTTACCTAAAAAGGAAATGGCGAGCCAAGTCCTGAAGAAAAATTCCAAGAAGTCGAAAAAATAAGACTAATCGAAAAGAACCACGATCCCCTCGTAATTCTTATTTTTCTTTTTCCTAACTTTGATGACGGCATCGGCCCTGAATGAAGAGAGCCGGCTTCTCATTAGACTGAAGGCTTCCTGCTTATCTTTGGGTCTTCCTTCGGTATAAATTCTGGCCACTTCCCTGTAATTTCTTTCAAGATCTCCTTCGGTAACAATCACACTTTCTGGATTTTTGCTCTCATAGTTTTCAGCCTTCCTGTATGGGTCATCCCATGAATAAGGACTGATCCGGGTAGTGGGACTACCAGCACAACCTGACAAAAGCAAAGATAGTAGAGGGATCAGTGAATATATGAATACCCTCAATCTACAACCGAGTGGATTCAATTTAGGAATCTCGATCCGGCCCGGAATCAATCTCGTTAAGGTTTTCCTGAAGCGACTTAATAGCTTGATTCTGTTGGATGATTTTTTCACGCATTTGACCAAGGGAACCGCAGACCAGAGCAAGCAAACTACCCATCACAATATAGGGACTTGCTTCCGAAGCCATACCCATGACCAGGAGGAAAAATGCTAAAATGATCGGAATCCAGCAGGGTACATAAATGAAAAACCCCATTTTTTTGGAGGCGAACTTCTGGTTATCCTCTTCCTGAGCCTTCTTTTCTAAACGAGACATATAATTGTTCATACAAACACTTCATGTCATAGAGTGAAGATTTCTTACATCCTATTTTTAACTCAGACCGGTAAGCGTACCCGTACTGCTGGCAAACTTTGATTTATCAATACCCATATTTTCCAGCATACTTACATAGAGGTTGGCCAGTGGAGCATTATTGTCTGAATTGAAGGCAAGGTGCTGCCCGTGCTTAAAACCTCCTCCAGCTAAAATAACGGGAAGGTTTTTATTGTTGTGAATATTTGCATCCCCCATGTGGCAACCATAGAGCACCATGGTGTTATCCAACAGAGTACCGTTAGTCTCCTCCACGTCATTGAGACCTTGCAACAATTCGTTGAGCAATTCCATTTGCCCGATCTCGATTTCGGCAAGCTGTTTCAGCTTGGCTTCATCTTTACCATGGTGAGAAATATTGTGATATCCGCCTATGGTGCGTCCATCACCAAAATCGACACCTGGCGTACGGACACTACCCAGAAACAGGGTTATCACCCGGGTGGAGTCAGTCTGTAGAGCGAGACGGGACATATCGTTCATCATACGGATCATCTCAAAAAACTGCTGTTTATCAGAGGGATAGTCGGGCATCTCCACATCAACCTTTGGCTTTGGTAATGTTTCCCAGGCCTGCGCTTCACTTAATCGTAGTTCCAAACTGCGAACCGCTGTTTCATATTGATCGATTCGCTCCCGATCGGTGGCCGTAATCCGTTTGTTGAGGTCCTTGCTTTGGCCCATCACCACATCAAGAATACTTCCCCTACGCTTCAGACGTTCAACTTGTGCTCGCATAGCCTTCTCATCCCCTTGCAAAAACATTTTTTTGTAAAGTTCAGAAGCACTCTTGATGGTAGGAATCTCTACGCCTGCCTGCGTGTACGACAGACTTCTTGAGTCATTAATAGAAAGAGAAAAGGAGCGAAATCTGGTTTCGTGCCCGATCTCGTTGGCAATGAGTTGGTCGAGGGAAATGGTATTTCGAAAACTCGCTCGGCCAGGATGAGGAGCAGCGGTGAGAAATGACTTATCCGCCCGATGCCCACCATCAACCCCCGGATGGGATAAGCCACTGAAAACCGTGAACTTGTCCCGGTGATCCGCGATCTTCTCCAGGTAACTGGAAAGTTCATAATTGCGACCTGCCCCTTTCGGAAAAAACAATTTGGGAATGAAGCCCAAATCCTGATTGATGGCAATCATGCGACGTGGCGATAGTTGGCCTGGAGAAGCACCAAATGATTCAAGCATGGGTAGACCAAGGCTTATACCGGCGGCACGAAGGAAATTTCTACGGTTTGTTTTCATGATCATTTTCTTAAAAAAAGCGGGCTCTCTACGATGGCATGTATAATACTGCGAACTCCATAATCAGATGACTTCGTCTGATCCAAAATGGCTGTCACCTCATCACGGTCCGAAAATGCCACCGGAGCACCCGTAGCATAAACAATCAATTGATGGACCAGATTACGGGCGATGACTTCCTTGTCCTGCAGAAGCAGTTTTTTGAATTCATTGATTCCGTCAAAGGCTTCTCCTTTATACATCCGGCCTGATGAATCGACCTCTGAACCGATGTAATGGACAAACTCATTACCGCTCCGGCCAAGGCCTGCGATACGTTTGGATCCTTCGCCGAGTGATCGGTAGTTGTCACGCCAACGCCCCATCACATCAAAGCTTTCGAGAGCAAACCCGGGCGGATCAATCTTTGCGTGGCAACTCGCACAACTCGGATCCTCACGATGTTTGGCAAGTAACTCCCGAATGGTTTTCGCACCCCGGATGTCCGGCTCCACAGCAGGCACGGAAGGTGGGGGTGGAGACGGATGATAACCAAGCAAACGCTCCAGCACATAAACTCCTCTCAAGACGGGAGAAGTAACGGTGCCATTAGCAGTAACTTTGAGCACGGAGGCCTGTGTCAGAATTCCTCCATACGGACTTTGCGAAGGAAGTTTAGTGCGTTTAAAGACAGGTCCCTGCAGTCCGTCTACTCCATAATGCCGGGCGAGGCGTTCATCGAGGAATGTGTAGTCCGAATCGATCAACCCAGCAGCGGACCGATTGTTGACGATCAGGTCTGCAAAAAAGAGCTGACTTTCCTTCACCATCGAACTCACCAACCACCAATCGCCAGCGTACTCCGGGTAAAGTTCACGATCGGGGTCTGTATCGTTGATCTCATCCAGCTTGAGCCAGGAGTTAAGAAATTTCTGCACGAAACGGTTGAACTCAGGCTTATCGATCAATCGGTCAACCTGCTTCTTCAAGTTTCCGGCGACCCGCAACTTTCCGGTGCGGGCCAGTTTGCTAAGCGTTTCATCCGGCATCGATTCTCCGAGGAAGAAGGAGAGTCGCTCCGCCAAGGCAAAGTCATCGAGTTTGCCGGGTTGGCTGCATTGGAAAAGAAACTCTGGAGAAGCCAGTACTGCCGAGAAGGTAGCAATCATTGCCTCAGTGAAAGAAGTTTCTTCAAGAAGAACTTGGGCATATTGATAAAACCGATCGAATTCCTTCTCTGTAACGGGACGTCGATAAGCCCGTTCAATGAAACCGGTAAGTACCCTAGCCGCATCTTCAGACGGGTTTTCAGAGAGAGCCACGATATGTTTGGCGCCCTTCTCGAAAGGCAGATCTCCAAACAACGCAAGGTAGGACGGTGGCGGCCATTTTTCGATAAGCGGTCCATCCACTTCCATCCAATGAAAAGCGACACCGGGAAACCCGTCATCGGTTTTTGGAATGGTATGCGGCATTGCCGGAACCATGGGTGAAGGCAGACGCATACAATCGAGTTTCACCATGCCGCCCTTTTCCATAAAGGCATTCAGTTCAAAGACTTGAGGCTCACCCGGTGGTGCTTCAAATGTGCCGATGGGCAACATGCTCTGGGTATTGGGTTCATACAGGGTCGAAGAGTAGACCTTGACAGGTTCACTGCGTTTACCGGGAAAAATACGGTCGTCGACAGGGGTTGGGTAGCGCCGAGAGGCATCGAGGACGAGATCGGGGTAGAAGCGTGGTTTCTTATCCCCCTCCCATTCAACATAGTCCGTCTGCCGAATCACGGATTTTGCTTTGATACGGATGCGGTAGTTCCCACGAACGGGTGCTTTATAATCATCAAAGCCGTAATAAAAAGGTGTGTACGCACCCCGGAAAATCGCAGTGGAGCTTTCTTCAAGGTAAGTCGATAGATCTCTTTTATTTTCAAGTTCATCCAGATGCACGAACTGTACGGCATCGGCAATCAGGTAGCCTTCCGTACCCTTGTCTGAAAGAGAAACCGCTGCGCGTATGGGACCAGATTCTTTTTTATCGAAGCTAAATTGACCGAGCGGAAACCACAGATTGTCTATGGTCGGTTTGACGGATTGATCAATGAGGAGACGGGTATTTCCTTTGGCATGATGAACGGTGTAAGGGGCAGCGTTGCTCAGACTTTCTCCTCCGCAGAAACTTACGCGCACTTCGTATGTACCGGGTTTAGGTAATACGGTCTTCCAGGTTATTTCGTGGGGGCCATTGTTCTTTGCAGTGGCCAGGTAATGCTTACCCAAATGGTTGGCTCGACGAGTGGACTTTTTCCATGGTCCGATACGCTCCGTATCGGTGTCGTCAACCACAACGCTGTTAATTTTACGGTTCAGACCCAGTTTGCGAAAGGAATACTCGTCATTGATTTCCAGCCCATCAAGGGCTAGCGAAAACCGGGTCCACGCCGGATTACCTCCTGGTGCCCACATTCTTCTCTGCTCGCGTGCATACACACGCTTGGTAGTCGAGCTAGGCTTCTTTTCAGGAAAATCAAGGGCACGCCTTAAGGCAAATTCTGCCACATCGAGATAGGCGTCGACCTGAACATGGGATACATCCAGGGCAGTGCCCACTTTGGCAAAGCCATGCACTTCACCGTCCAATGGTAGTTGCCCGGCAATTTTAAGATAAGGATCGTGCAGAAGATCACGGAGGACATTTTCATATTCAAACCGGTTAATCCTTCTCGAAACCGATCGTCCATTTAGAGCATAGGCAAGTTCGCGTGCTTCAAGAATCATCTTCCCCAAAGCCTGGGTCAACTCTTCCCTTTCAAAATCCTGCACCTTACTCTTTTTAGGAGGCGGCATCTCCTTTGACTTTATCCGGTCGTGAATCTTTACCCAGATGCTTTCGTTATAGGAATCTTCCGGCTGCCAAGTAAGCGAGAGAAAGTCCAAACCACCCTCAGTAATTTCGTCATCATGACAATCCATGCAATGATTCTCAAAGAACAATTCCAACTTTTCCGGTAATTTTGCAGATAATCCTGCGGAGCCTAAGTTAAACAGGCTCAAGAGGAGGATAATCGACTGCTCCTTCAGCCGAAAATTTAAAATCTGATTTCCAATCACAAATTCAATATGTTCAAAAACAGGTTAACCTTACGGTTTACTAACTCAAGAATACATTTAGTTGTTCTAAATGTTTTGAGATTATGAAGTAAGCGAAGAAGTTACTTCAATTCCTTAATCCGAATGTTATCGAACAAAACCTTGCCTTGCTTACCGGAATGGATTTGCAGGGCAAAGAAGCCCTTTAGGTATTCATCATTTTTCCAGTGGGCAGCGGGTACCCCGTTCACCCAGGTCTTCACCACATTGTTCTTGGCATGTATGGTGACCCGGTTCCATTCCCCGTTCTTGCGGGCAGCGCGAATCTCTTTGTGTTCCTCAAGCCACAAAGGATACCAGTATCCCCCACAGCTTTGTCCATAAATACCACCAGACCATCCACGCCCTTTGTTCTCCTCTTCCATTTCCGCCTGCGGTCCATATACCTGATTCTCTCCCTTCAATTTCGCCCGGAACATGATCCCGGAATTACTGTTTACAACCCACTTCATATCGCAGGTGAAAATAAAGTTTTCATACTCCCGCTCGGTGGAAAGGTACGTGCTGGGCGATCCGGGTATACAGGTGCCGACGATCGCCCCATCCTCGACCTCAAACTTGCATGTGCCTCCCCTTGGGGTCCAGCCCTTCAGATCCTTGCCGTTGAAAAGATCAACAAAGCCTTTTTTCAGATTGGGTTCCGGATCGGTATTCAAAAGCATGTCCGCCGGATCCGGAGCATTCTGCTGTTTGACATATTTTTTATGCCAACTGGCCTGACTCGGATCGATCGACTTACCGTAGGCAACAAATAAAAAAGGAAGGAAGAGTACTAATAATTTCATAATTACTTTTTC
>CAJQKB010000033.1 GCA_905478775.1 uncultured Opitutales bacterium
GGGAGGCAAGGGATTGGATCAATTTCTCAGCTTGAGGATCATCTGTGGTTCCAAGGCTGAAGATAAGCTGCTCGGCCACTCTTGGGTCGCGTTCGTTTTCCAATGGAAGAAGCAGATCGACTTCCTCAGGTAATCCGGGTTCGATGATTTGCACCATGGTACTTCGGATTTCTGCAGCACGATCCATGAGGGCTTCCTTTTTAATTTCAGGGGTTATGGCCTGCATCCCGTTCAATGTCCAGAGAGCATGTATGCGGGGGAGGGGAGACTGGGTGAAGCGAAAGAGTCCTTCCAGTAATGGGATGGCCTTTTCACGATCATTTCGAAGCAGAATTAATTTTTGAGCGGTGTCCCGCCACCAGCCGATCGGATTTTGCAGATGTCTCACCAATTCCTCGGTGCTTTCCGAAAGCATCTGCGGTTTATCCTGATAGGGGCGATGGTCCTGATGCCGGATGCACCAGATTCGCCCCATTTGAATGTGTTTGTTTACTCCGGTCCGTCTGGCGAACTCACGGTTTCCTTCATTGAACCAAGCTGCATCTTGAATGATTCCACGGTACATATCAGTGACATATAGACATCCATCCGGGCCGACGGCGGTGTTGATGAAGCGGGAATTGAAATCGGAGGAACGAAAAAATTCCTCGCCCTCAGGCTCGGCCTTGCGAAGCATGAGTTTTCCATCTGGGTATTCCACATAAGCCCGGCGGACCACATGAATGGTGGGGTCGCAGAAAAAATAAGCTCCCCGTGAATCGTAGGGAAATTTATTTCCCCGGTAAATCGACTGTCCACATGAGGAAGTGAAGCCCCGAACTGCATCGACTTGTCCGCCCCGGTCCCCGGTCAGGCAAATACTGGTGGCTTCAGTAAAGGCGGGATCGTAGGAATTACCCAGGGAAACCGGATCACCCGCAGGCAGGTTTTTGGCCAACCGGTGAACGGTCTTCCAATACTTTGGATGAAACTGTGCAGATTTGAGAGGACGGGTGTTATCGATCCAGAAAAGTTTTCCGTAATCATCATGGGTCAGGCCCCATTGGGTCCAGTGACCGGGCTGTTTCTCAGCCCGCCAAGTCCCGTCGGTAAACTGATAGCGTTCCATGTTGTAGGTGATATAGATCTGATTATCCACATTCCAGAGCATCCCAGAGTCCTGATGCTCGACAGAAGTCTTGGGGCCGTTTCGGCTGTAGGGACCTTTCTCATAAAGCATCTTGTTTTCATCCGCGACACCATCTCCATCGGTATCCCGATATGCAACCACATCCATGGTGTCAGTCTCCCGGACTGCAATCCAGTCATCGAGGGGAAGGATCATTCGCGGGAGGTTGAGGTTGTCGACAAAAATGGTGGCTTTGTCCATTCGCCCATCACCGTTCAGATCCACCAGTTTTTTAATTCGCCCGTTCCGTAGGGTTTTGGTACCCGTTCCATTTTCGTCCTGCATATAACTACGCATTTCGGCCACATACATCGCCCCGTTTCCGTCCCAGACCGTGAGCACGGGTTCCTGTACCATCGGCTCAGATGCGACCAGTTCGGCGACATAACCCGGAGCAAGTTCGAAGGTTTCCAATTCCTCTTCGGGGGTGAGGATGGCATAGGGATTTATTTCCTTTTTGGCATGGCCGGTAGATTGTTCTGTAGCTTTGGGACTTTTCTGATTCCAAATTACAGCATGAGGCTGCTTAAAAGAAACTTCAAAGAGTCCGGGGAATTCCGGAGGAACCGGAAGGGTGACTTGGGCGGTGGCAGCATATTCAACAGAGCGTGCCAAAATGGTCTGAAAGCCTACGCAATGCAAACCGTCCCAATCGGTCTGGTTTGGCCAGAAGTGTCCCATCGTGGTGATGATGACCCGTCCCTTGCCGTACTTGACTTCATAAGTGATTGGCTCGTGCTCGCCGGTTCCTCCCTGTTTCGGGTTTGAGTAAGCGGAGGAAAGAATGGACAGGTTTTTGGCGGGGCCACGCATGTTATGATAAAGCTCATCTTTTCCGTGCATCCAGGTGGTGGGGATATCCTTCATAATCGGATGATCCAATTGGCGAACATTTACCTGAAAGGGATGCCTGGAACCATGTCCGGAAGAACAATCGACACAGGCGACATAAGGTTTGTTCTTAAGCACTTCCCATTTGATACAGTCTCCAAAACTCGCGGGTCTCCACCCCAATCCAATCATTTCATTATAAGCATCCCAGTTTCGAAAAGCATTGTTTGCGGCATGGACCAGAACCAGTCCGCCTCCCTGGCGCACGAACTCGACTGCAGATTCCTTGGTCTCTTGAGCCCATTCCCTTCCATTATAGTTAAGCACCACTGCCTGATGCCTGCCGGTAAATGGATTCCAGTTTTTCCATTCTTCCTCCTGGCTCTCTTTGTATTCTTTTTCAGCACCTTGTTGAATTCTGCGAAAATTCTTATAACTCTCCTTGAGATAATCAGGGGCATCTGCTTTCGGTCCACGAATGCCCTTCATCGATTTGTTTTGCGGAGCGGTATCGATCTCAACCGAGAATCGCCCTGTTGCCCGGAGAGTGGCTTCGATCGAATCGGTTGTACTTACCCAGTCGTGGTTATTCTGTCCGTCGACAATAAGGACTGGGATCAACTTCTCTTCAGCCAAGCAAAATTTACATGCAAGGAAAAGTGCTAACCAGTATTTGAAATTCAATTTAAACGAAATCATGCTGAAACTAAAGTATTGAAAATAAAATAAACCTTAGAAGAAAGACCAAACCTATAATTAATCTTATTGGTTTATTTATTCGATAATCAGTTTGCCCTGCATCACCTGCCAGTGACCCGGGAAAGTACACAGAAATGGATAGGTTCCAAGTTTGCGGGGGGCACGGAAGTAGATGACATAGGAATTACCGCTTTGCAGAATCGGTGACATGGCAATGACACCTTTATCGTTCGGAACATAATGCTGAGCTACTCCTTTAGGTGATGAGGCGAGCTTCATCGAAGCATCCATAATTGCGGTTAGTCGGTCGGGTTGCACAATGGCAACATTGTGGGGCATGCTCGGATCGAGATTACGAAAAGTCAGGGCTACTTTGGACCCAGGCTTTACCCGTAATTCCTTTTGAGCATACTGTAAGCCGGCGATGGCATCCAATTCGATCCGTTCGATTGTAGCCAATACCTTTTCATCTCCCACAATTTTGGCCTGTGCTTCCTGAGCGAGCAGCCTCGGATCGACCGGACTTTCGTCCGGATGGGGGAAATTGTTCCATTCCTTTTTGGCAATTTTTTGATAAGCGGGGAAATCGGTGAACTCCTTGCCCTGATGAAAAATGGAGTAATAAAGTTCGGGAGTGAAAGGTCGTCCGTCGAGAGTCTTCAATTCGAGATAAAGATGAAACTGCATTACTGGATGGAGCTGGGGGATTTCCACAAAGATGGATTTTCCATCTTTTAGGGCATGCAGAGAACGGATCTTGACCGGATCGTGTCCGGTGATTCCGGGTTGGCGGACGGAATATTCGGGTGATCCGTAGGCGTCGCTGTGTAAGTAATTCCATTGAG
>CAJQKB010000034.1 GCA_905478775.1 uncultured Opitutales bacterium
TCGTAATAGGACGGAAAGGCCAGGAGTTAGATACATTACGAGACTCCTTAAATCGTACAATCAGCAAGGATATCCGTCTAGAGATACAGGAAATAAAAAAACCTGATCTCGTTGCTTCACTCGTTGCTGAAAACGTTGCATTACAACTAGAGCGTAGGATTGCATTCCGTCGTGCTATGAAAAAAGCCGTTCAGACTACCATGTCAATGGGTGCTGAAGGCATCCGAATTCAGTGTGCTGGTCGACTTGGTGGTGCAGACATTGCAAGAACCGAACAGACACGCGAGGGAAGAGTTCCACTTCACACGCTTCGTGAAAATATTGATTACGGTCTTGTTGAAGCTAATACTGTCTACGGAATAATTGGGATCAAGTGTTGGATCTGCCTTAAGGACGAAGACAAAATTTTCTAATATTGTAAGTTATGCCAAAATTACTTCCATCCCGTACTAAGTATAGAAAAGTTTTCAAGGGTCGTGTCCGTGGCACCGCTTCCAAAGGCAACACAGTTTCTTTTGGGGAGTTTGGTATCCAATCTCTTTCCCGTGGTAGGATGACATCCAATCAAATTGAAGCTGCTCGTGTGTCGATCAATCGTCATTTAAAGAGAAAGGGAAAAGTTTGGATTCGTGTGTTTCCTCACAAGCCAGTTACGAAGAAACCCGCTGAAACCCGTCAAGGTAAAGGTAAAGGTCCTGTAGATCATTGGGTCGCAGTTGTTAAGCCTGGTCATGTTCTTTTTGAAATTGCAGGCTGTTCTCTTACACTTGCCCGAGAAGCCTTGGGTCTAGCCGATGCTAAATTACCATTTCGATGCCGATTGGTTCAGCGTCAACAATCATTCTAATATTTGGACAATGAAAATCTCAGAAATCAAAGAATTAACAGTTACAGAACTTAACAAGAAGTTTCGAGAATTAGGGGAAGAGCTTCTACAACTCCAAATCAGGAAGCAGACCGGTCAAGTTGAAAAACCACACTTGATCAAAAGCATCCGTAGAGATAGGGCCAAAATTTTAACCACTCTTTCGGCTAACAAAGCACAATCTGCTTAAACATATAATTTTATGACCACAGAAGAAGTTAGAAATAATCGTAAAGAATTGATCGGGTTCGTCCGTGCAAAGACTGGAGACAAATCCATAAAAGTTGTTTATGAGTACAAAACTCCTCACCCACTTTATAAAAAGGAGATTCGACGAAAAACAACTGTCCATGTACATGATGAAGAAAACGTCTCTTCGGTTGGGGATAAGATCAAGATCATAGTAACAAGACCAATGAGTAAGTTAAAGAGATGGCGTGTTCTTGAAATATTAGAAAAAGCCCCCGTAGCATAATTTTGCCATGATACAATTACTGAGTAGGCTAGAAGTAGCAGATAACACAGGTGCCAAGAAAGTTCGTATGATTAGACGGATTGGTCAGAACAAAAAAACTGCATCTATTGGCGATATTATTGTTTGTCATGTCAAGGAATGTACAACCGACTCTGCAGTTAAAAAAGGAACGGTAGTTCGTGCTCTTGTCGTGCGAACCAAATCAGCAGTTCGTAGAAGAGATGGTAGCTATTTACGCTTTGACGAAAATGCAGTAGTAATCGTTAACGATGACGGAACTCCCAAGGGAACTCGAATTTTTGGACCAGTTGCACGAGAACTTAGGCAAAAATATATGAAGATAATTTCATTAGCCCCTGAGGTACTTTAAATTATGGCAAACAAACTAAAAAAAGGAGACGAAGTTGTCGTCATATCTGGAGATCATAAAGGCAACAAAGGTAAAATTTTACAAATGCTTCGTGAAAAAAATCGAGTAATTGTAGAGGGCGTAAATATGATCAAAAAACACGAGAAAAAAACTCAGGATAATCCACAAGGCGCTATTATCGAAAGAGAGGCTTCTTTGCATTTTTCGAATGTTCGCAGAACCGACCTCAAAAACAAGTAATACTTTGTAGCATTAATACTGAATTATTGATTCATGAATATACCTGAACTAAAAAAAATTTATATAGACGAAGTTGCACCAGCTTTGCTTAAAAGCTGTGGATTGAAGAATGTGCATCAAGTGCCAAAGATCGAAAAAGTAGTACTTAATAGTTCCTTTGGTGCTGAACTTGATAAAAATGGTATTGAAGAACTCAGAAAGGACATGACTGCGTTGTCGGGCCAAGCACCAATCGTTATTCGTGCCAAAATGAGTGTTTCTAATTTTAAGTTGAGGGAGGGCATGCCAGTAGGAATTAAGGTCACGTTGCGAGGTAATGTAATGTGGGATTTTCTACTCCGCTTAATCGCCATCTCGTTACCAAATATTCGTGATTTTCGTGGTGTCCCCGCCAAACTTGATGGTTCTGGTAACTACACCTTGGGAATAATAGATCATAGCATTTTTCCTGAAATTAATGTGGAACGCCAACGAACTAATACAGGATTAGATATTTCAATTGTAACTTCTGCTAGTAACGACGCAGATGGTAGTGAACTTCTCAAATTACTCGGGATGCCCTTTCGCAAGAATTCTTCAGAATCATCAAATCAGCAAGAAGCTGCTTAATTATTTTATATTATGGCCAAGAAATCAGTAATTCACAGAAACAAGAAGCGCGAAAGGCTTGTTGCACAATATGCAGCAAAGCGCACCGCTCTAAAAAATATTTTATCAAACCCTGAAACTTCAGAGGAAGATTTTTACAAAGCCCAAGCGAAGCTTACTAAATTACCTAAAAATTCTTCTCCTGTTCGTTTAGTCAATCGTTGTACATTAACGGGGCGTCCCCGTGCGACGATTCGCAAATTTGGACTCTCTAGAATTTCATTTCGTGAGCTTGCTCTTCAAGGCAAAATACCGGGTGTAATTAAAGCCTCTTGGTAGATCTATATCTAACTCTTAAAAATTATGTCAGTTCACGATACAATAGGAGATTTTATAACCGTAATACGAAATGCAGGTAGTGCTGGTAAAAGTACATGTTCCTACCCTCATTCAAACCTTCGCGTAGGAATTGCAAAAATTCTTAAATCACGTGGTTTTGTAGCAAATTGTGATGAACAATCTGCTGAAAATGGTCACAAGAATATTCAAATCACACTTAAGTATGTTGATGGCCAGCATGCCATAAGGGGTATTAATAGAGTAAGCACACCCGGGAGGCGTACTTATTGCGGGTATCGAGAAATACCCCGTGTGCTTGGTGGATTAGGTATCTCTATCTTGAGTACTCCGAACGGCATCATCGACGACAAAACAGCAAGAAAAAATAAGCTTGGAGGTGAAATCCTCTGTAGCGTTTGGTAACATTTATTTATAATTCCCCATGAGCAGAATAGGAAAAATTCCCGTAGTAATCCCGTCCGGTGTCGATGTAACAATTGACGGCCAAAGCGTCCGCGTGAAGGGTCCAAAGGGTGACATCACTCAGGAGTTTTCGCCCCTAGCACAAATTACAAAGAGTGAAGACACAGTAGTCATCACACCAACTGACAGTTCACGATCTGCTCAAGCTAATTATGGCACTGTACGTTCTATCATTGCAAATATGGTGCAAGGTGTGAATAAACCCTACAGTAAAAATTTACTGATTGAAGGAGTAGGTTTCCGAGCAACAGTGAAGGGTCCAAAAATTGATTTAGAACTCGGTTACTCGCACCCAATTTTACACGATATCCCCGAAGGTGTTACAGTAACAGTTTCGGACAATGTAAAAATTCTTGTTGAAGGAGCCGATAAACAGAAAGTGGGACAAGTTGCTGCTGAAATCAAAAGTTATTATCCCGTCGAGCCTTACAAAGGTAAGGGCGTTCGAATACTCGGTGAATATGTTCGCCGAAAAGAAGGTAAAAAATCTGCTTAATTAGAATAATGAAACTTTCAAAGAAAAAAGAATTAGCTCAGAAACGTCGTTGGCGAATACGTAAAAAGGTAAACGGTACAGCCGAAAGACCTCGCGTTGCTGTTAGGTTTACAAACAAAAATATTCACGCCCAGTGTATTGACGACGAATTAGGTCACACTGTTCTTGGTGTTGCGACTACCCATTCTGACTTTAAGGACTTACTGCCCAACGTGGCAGGAGCTCAAAAGCTTGGCGTTGCCGTTGGCGAACAAATTAAAGCAAAGGGCTACAAATCAATTGTCTTTGACCGTTCCGGTCGGAAGTATCACGGGTGCGTAAAAGCGTTTGCAGATGCAATACGCGAACAAGGATTAAAATTTTAAATTACCATGAGTAAACCGAATCGAAGAAATAAGAAATTACCAGAAGTAAACAAGGATGAACCTGAACTTTTTGAGAAAGTGGTTCACATTAATCGTTGTGCTAAAGTAGTTAAAGGTGGACGACGTTTTAGTTTTGCTGCCCTTGTTGTAGTAGGCGACCAAAACGGAAAAGTTGGTTTTGGCTACGGCAAGGCGCAGATGGTTCCTGATGCAATTCGCAAGGGAACTGATAAGGCTAAAAAAGCGATGAAGAATGTTGCAGTTTATGGTGATACTGTACCGCATCAGATAGTAGGAACTTATGACGGCGGGAAAGTTTTGTTAAAACCAGCACGTCAGGGAACGGGTATTATTGCTGGCGGAGGCGTAAGAGCTGTTCTTGAAGCTGCAGGTGTGAAAAACATTCTTTCTAAGTCACTCGGGTCGAACAATCAATTGTCAGTAGTTTCTGCAACTATGGATGGACTGCTACAGCTTAGAACACCCAAAACAATTTCTAATATTCGAGGTGAAGAAGTTACGGGCCCCTCTTACATGGAAGCTCCCAAACCTTTACCAGTTGCTGTTCCTGAAACAACTGAAGTTTCTGCCTAAATTTTATATTATCATGAAAGAAAATGAAATTCCAGCTGGAGCAAATCGCAAAAAAAGATGCGTAGGTAGAGGCCATGGAAATGGTCACGGAAAAACTTCTGGTCGCGGGCACAAAGGTGCAGGTGCACGTTCAGGCTACTCGTTAAGAGCTGGCTTTGAAGGTGGACAGATGCCACTTTTTAGAAAACTCCCTCAAAGAGGTTTTAATCGTACTAGGTTCCAATCTCCTTGTGCCATAGTGAATTTAAATGAATTAGAAAAGTTATCTTCGGACAAGGTAGATCTCGAATCCCTGATAAATGCAGGTTTGATTAGGTCTAATTCTACTGTTGTTAAACTTCTTGGGACTGGTGATGTTAATAAACCCTTTACCGTTAAAGTGGACCAGATATCCAAGTCAGCAAAAGATAAAATTTTAGCTGCCGGCGGTACCGTATCCGAATAATTTTAACTTTCTATCGCGAGCATGCTTTCAGCATTTACAAATTGTTTAAAAATCCCTGAACTAAGGCAGAAGATTTTCTTCACCTTGGCTCTACTTTTTATTGCCCGTGTTGGGGCAAATATTCCTCTGCCTGGTGTTGACCCTTCTCCAATCAAGGAGTTTTTTGAACTAAGAGAGCAATCGAGAAGTGAGACTGAAGGTAATGATATTCTTGGGTTTTACAACATGTTTACTGGCGGTGCATTACTTAATGGTGCCCTATTTGCCTTAGGAATAATGCCCTACATCAGTGCATCTATCATAATGCAATTGATGGGTGCTGTTTTCCCACAACTAGCAAGACTTCAGCAGGAGGGTGAACCGGGTAGGCAAAAGATATCTCAATACACAAGATATCTAACTATAGTAATTTGTCTTATACAGGGTGGATTACTGGCATTAGCACTACGAGATAGTCCGGGCAGTCTTATCCAAGGCTTTAACCCAGCCGAGATCGGTTTGGATGGAAAACCACTCGGTGCAATTGTTGTGGCTACCTCCCCTTCCATATTTTTAATTACTACAATTATTTTCCTTACAACAGGGTCCTTAATTTTGATGTGGTTAGGGGAACAGATAACCCAGCGCGGTATTGGAAATGGAATTTCTTTATTAATTACCGTAGGAATTTTATCTGATCTCCCTAAGGCCCTCGCCGATGCATATGCGCTCATATTTCTAGCCCCTGCTGGTGACAATATGGTGATCGTAAAAGCCCTGCTAATGGTGGGTCTCTTTCTAGTTGTTGTTGGTGGTATCATTGCAGTTACACAAGCTCAGCGTAAAATTCCTGTCCAGTATGCCAAAAGAATGGTTGGACGAAAGGTTTTTGGCGGACAGAGTTCTTTCCTTCCGCTTAAGGTGAATTACGCAGGAGTAATGCCCGTTATTTTTGCAAGTGCCATTCTGATGTTTCCTGCCCAATTGCTTCGTACGCTAGGAGCTGCAATAGCAGATTCCCCTTCAGAAACTAATTGGGCAATTGATCTTGCAAATGTTTTCGCAAGTCGCGGTTGGTTTTACTATATTGTATATGGTGGTTTGATTCTCGTATTTAGTTATTTTTGGGTATCTATAATGTTTAAACCCGTTCAAATCGCCGATGATCTGAAAAAGAATGGTGGATATGTCCCTGGTGTTCGTCCAGGTGAACACACCGCTCGTTTTCTAGATTTCGTAATGACTCGGTTGACATTAGCGGGTGCTATATTCTTGACTGCTATTGCAGTCTTCCCGGATTTTATCTTCAAGACTGCGAATGTTTCCTATAATGTAGCAACCTTTTTTGGAGGTACTGGTATGCTTATTATTGTGGGCGTTGTGTTAGATACGATGCGCCAACTAGAAACATTTCTTCTACAAAGACATTACGATGGCTTCCTGCGAAAGGGCCGAATTCGTGGAAGATCTTCGAGCAACAGTCAGGGAATAGAATCCCTTGAACTGAAAGACTTTGAAGCGCAATGGCGCCCTTTAATTTTTATCGCAATAGCATTATTCTTACTAGGACTCGTCGGGTTCATATTGAAGAGTACTTGATCAAAAAAATTTAACCTCAACAGATATAATATTATGGCTAGATTGCTCGGAGTAGATATTCCAAACAGAAAGAAAATTGAATTTTCTTTGAGATACATTTATGGCGTCGGTCCAACCCGTGCTAAAAAGATACTTGAGGTCACCGGGATCGATCCAGATCGTCGAACCCAGGAACTTAACGAACAAGAGATCAGCCTTATTAGTAATTACATCATTGATCAAAAAATTATGGTCGAGGGTGATTTACGCCGCGCGGTTACCAATAATCTTAAACGTTTACAAAGTATTCGTTGCTATCGAGGTTTGAGGCATCAACGCGGTTTACCAGTTAGAGGACAAAGAACTATTACAAATGCTCGTACTCGAAAAGGTGGGCGTAAAACCGTAGGTGTGGTTAGAAAAGCATAATTTTTTTACAATGAGCGAAGAAGAAAACAAAGATAAAACAGCTGAAACTGTAGACGAAGTAGTCAAAACTGATCAAGTTAAGAAGGTTGTCGAACCAAAAGCGGAAAAGAGTTCCGAGGCAAACACTTCTGATAATCCCGAGAAAGCAGAGAAAACAGAAAAGAAGGAAGAGACAGCAGCAGACTTACTTGGTGCCAATATTGAGCAGGTAAAAATTCGAAAGGCCAAAGGTAGCAAGAACATTACCTCTGGAATTTGTTATGTAGTCGCTACTTTTAATAATACTAAAGTTTCTTTCACCGACATGAAGGGCAATGTAATTTCATGGTCTAGTTCTGGAAAATGTAATTTCCGTGGGTCTAGAAAATCCACAGCTTATGCTGCACAAGTAGTTACTCAAGACGCCGGGAAAGTAGCAATGTCCCATGGTATGAAAGAGGTTTTAGTTAAAGTAAAAGGACCTGGTATGGGTCGTGATTCTGCAATTCGAGCCCTACAGAGTCTTGGATTCAGTGTTTCTTCTATTCTCGATGTTACTCCTGTTCCTCACAACGGGTGCCGAGCACCTAAGAGAAGAAGAGTTTAAAATTAATTAACAGTTTTATCTAACAAAATTTTATTATGTCTCGATATACCGGTCCAACTACAAGAATTAATCGCCGATTTGGAATGGCGTTGTTCCCTGCAAATAAAGCCTTTGAAAGAAGAGCCTACCCTCCTGGACAGCATGGTCCATCTTTTCGCAGAAAAGTCAGTGATTATGGCCAAGGCTTGATTGAAAAGCAAAAGCTTAGGATGATGTATGGCTTAACTGAGAAGCAATTTCGCAATATGTTCGAACGTGCGAAAAGTAAGAAGGGCGTAACCGGTGAAGCCTTTCTCACAATGTTAGAAACACGATTAGATAATGTAGTCTATCGACTTGGCTTTGCCAAGACTAGGCAAGCAGCAAGGCAATTTGTTAATCATGGACATCTTTTAGTGAATGGAAAAAAAGTGGACATACCTAGTTATTTTGTTGTTGCAGGTGATGTAATCGGAGTGCGTGAAAAGACATCTTCACGACAAGTTGCAACCCAAAATCTAGAAGGTTCTCAATATCATCCCTCCCCACCTTGGGTCGAAGTCAATGTAGATTCCCTTCAAGGAACGGTAACTCGTCTCCCGCAATCTGATGAACTCGAACAAAGTATTAATGTTCAACTGGTAGTTGAATTTTATAGTCGTTAATCTTATTTTTTTACATATTTAACCCCAAAATTATCATGGCAACAAAACTTGGAAAGTTTGAATTACCTAACCGTCTTATTAAAGAAGAGGAAACCGCGACAGATAAATACGCTAAGTTCATTGCAGACCCATTTGAATCTGGATACGGTCACACCATTGGAAATGCCTTTCGTAGAGTCTTACTAAGTTCAATTGAAGGTGCCGCTATTTCTTCTATTAAAATAGAGGGGGTTCAACACGAATTTCAAAGCGTAGATGGTATTGTAGAGGATGTAACTGATATTGTTTTAAATCTCAAAAAGATTCTTATTGTTAGTCACAAAGCAGACCCTGTTACTCTAACACTTGATGTCGAGAAGGAAGGAGAAATTACAGCGGGCGATATCTCGCCAATGGAAGGAATAGAAATTATCAATCCTGAGCAGTTGATTCTTACTACCGATCGTAAGAAAAACATCTTGGCCGATATGATTGTTTCAGTTGGGCGCGGTTTTTGCCTTGGTGAAGACAGTAAAATTGAAGGTCAGCCTATTGGAATGATTAATGTTGATGCTCTTTTTAGTCCAGTCAAACTTGTTAAATACGATGTTCAAAATACCCGTGTTGGACAAATGACGGATTACGATAAACTTATTTTGGAAGTAAATACTGACGGTAGAATTACGCCTGATGATGCTCTTAAACAATCTGCTGCAATACTTCGACATCATCTAGATGTTTTTGATCAAATCAGTGAAGAGCAGATTGAATTCGAAAGTCACACCAAGGAAGTAAGTGAAGAGCAGAATCGTTTAAAGAATCTTCTCGGAATGAGTGTTAACGAAATTGAACTGTCAGTTCGTGCAGCCAACTGTCTAAACAATGCAAATATTGTAACAGTTGGAGAACTTGCCACGAAATCTGAACCAGAAATGCTTAAATATCGCAACTTTGGAAAAAAATCCCTGAACGAAATTAAAGCCAAACTCGAACAGCTTGGTTTATCGCTTGGAATGAAATTCGAAAGTCGTTTACTAGAAACAATTGCCAATTAATAACCTATTATAATTTAACAAGATGAGACATAGAAAACACAATCATCTTCTAGGGGTCAAAACAGCCCATAGAATTTCCTTGATTGCCAACTTATCTTGTTCGCTCATTGATAATGGGCGGATTAAGACAACTCTTGCAAAAGCACGTGCACTACGCCCTTCAATTGAAAAAGCAATTACTTTAGCAAAGAAAGCACATGCTTCTGACGATGCAGCCAAAAAGGTTCATTTTCGTAGGCAAGCTATCGCACGATTGAGAAGTAAGACTGCAGTTAAAAAGCTTTTTGACGAATTGGTAGAACAATTTGCAGGACGAAATGGTGGTTACACAAGAATTTATAAGTTGGCGATACCTCGCTTGGGTGATGCTGCAGACATGGCTATCATTGAATTTGTAGAAGAAATACAAAAGAAGAAACCTAAGAAGAAGCGTGCAGCAAAAAAAACTAAGACCAAGCCAGCAGCAAAAGAAGAAGAGTCCTCTACAGTAGAAAATTCCCCTGAAAATAGCGAACAAGCAGTTGAGTCTGCAGTTGTAGAAGAAGATACTACTCCCACAACGGTTGAGCCATCAGAAGAAGCATCCACAATTGATTTACCAAAATCGAAAGATAAGGACGAAGATCAAGTTGTAGAAGAAAAGAAGACAGCCGAAAAAAAACCTGAATAAATAACATTTTTGATTTGTAGAACCCTATTTCATAGGTTCTACCTCTTCAGACTTCATGACTAAGTTTGTGTTGCTAAAAGGTGTGCTTATCCTTTTTTAATAATTACTTTGCTTTGTACGTTTTATATTTCATTCTTTATGACTAATTAAGACCTTCTTATGCCACAAACAATCATAGTTCTAGATTTTGGTTCCCAATATACACAAGTAATTGCGAGGCGAATACGTGAGGCAAATGTTTATTCGAAGGTATTACCTTTTAATACTAAGATTGGAGACATTAAAAGGTTAAGACCGGTTGGTATTGTTTTATCTGGTGGACCTGCAAGTGTTTTGGCAAAAGGCTCACCTAAACCCAAAGCGGAAATTTTTTCATTAGGAATTCCCATATTGGGGATTTGTTATGGGTTACAATTAATGGGAAAAATGCTGGGTGGTGAGGTTAAAAACAGTAGTCATCGAGAATACGGCAGAGGAAAATTGAAGGTGTTAAAGAAGGGTTTATTATTTAAGGATTTGCCAACACAACTCACGGTTTGGAATTCCCATGGCGATTGCCTGGTAAAAATGCCTAAGGGTTTTAAAGCTTTAGCTCAAACTGAGAATTCGAACTTTGCTTCGATTGAAGATTCGACCAGAAAGTTTTATGGTTTGCAATTTCATCCTGAAGTAGAGCATTCAGAGAAGGGAAATGAAATTATTCGAAACTTTCTTGTTACAATCTGTAAGTGTAAATGCGATTGGGATATGGAGGATTTTACTCAAAGTGCGATCGATGAAATAAAAAATAAAGTTGGAAACAAGAAAGTTATTCTTGGCCTTAGCGGAGGAGTTGATTCGTCTGTCGCAGCCGCTCTTATTCATCGTGCTATAGGAGATCAACTCACCTGTATTTTTGTTGATAATGGATTACTCAGATTAAATGAAAGGGACCAAGTAAAGAAACTTTTTAAAAACCACATACCCGGAAAGCTCAAAGTTGCTCTCGCGGGTAGTTTGTTTCTTAAGAAGCTTAAGGGAGTTACTGATCCTGAAAAGAAACGTAAAATTATAGGTAAAACTTTCATCGAAGTTTTTGATAAAGAAGTAAAGAAGTTAGGTGACGTTGATTTTTTGGCCCAAGGTACCTTATATCCAGATGTGATTGAAAGTGTACCTATTGCCGGTAATCCTGCATCATTGATCAAGAGTCACCATAATGTAGGTGGGTTGCCTAAAAAAATGAAACTGTCCTTACTTGAGCCCTTAAGGGAATTGTTCAAAGACGAAGTTCGTAATTTAGGTCGTGCCCTCGGCTTGACTGAAAATGTTCTCATGCGCCACCCTTTTCCGGGACCCGGCTTAGGAGTTAGGGTAGTAGGGTCGATCAATTCAAATAACCTTAGGGTTTTAAGAGAAGCGGATGCCATCTTTATTGATGAACTGCATAGCTCGGGTTGGTATCATAAACTTTGGCAGGCATTTTGTGTTTTTCTTCCCGTTCGGAGTGTTGGAGTAATGGGGGATGAGAGAACTTACGAAAATGTGATTTCTCTTCGAGCAGTTACTAGTAGCGATGCAATGACAGCAGATTGGGCTGAATTACCAGATAAACTTTTAAGAAAAGTTTCAAATCGAATTATCAATGAAGTAAAGGGTGCCAATCGAGTGGTATATGACATTAGTTCAAAACCACCTAGCACTATTGAGTGGGAATAAACTTAAATCTCCTCTAAATGATTACTAGTTTTTTGAATGATGAGAGCGATCTTGAAGATCGTCTTTCAGAGTTTTGCACAGCGTCGCAAAGCGATCAAACCGTCAAGGATACAGTTTCGGAAATATTACACGAAATTCGCAAAAACGGCGATGCTGCGATGCTTGAAAAAACTCTCAAATATGATCATGCAAAGCTTAGTCAGAATGAAATTAAGGTAACAAAAATCGAGTTAGAAGAGGCAAAGTCTCAACTCACCGTTTTAGAACGCGAAAGTATAATAGAAGCGATCGAAAATGTTTCTTTGTTTCACGAAAGAAGTATTCCAGAAAATTGGAGTACATCTAATAATCATGGAGCAAAAGTAGGCGAAAAATTTTACCCCATTAATCGAGTTGGAATTTATGTGCCCGGGGGAAATGTTCCGTTAATCTCAACTGTTATTATGACAGTTACAATTGCAAATGTTGCAAAAGTAAAAGAGATTGCGGTCGTTACTCCTCCAGATTCAGAGGGTAAAATTGCACCTCAAATGCTTGCCGCTTTAGAACTGCTTGGAGTCGATGAAATTTATAAAGTGGGGGGAGCACAAGCAATTGGCGCATTAGCTTATGGTACAGATACAATTCCTTCAGTTGATAAAATTTATGGACCTGGGAATGCATTTGTTAATGAAGCGAAGAGACAAGTTTTTGGTACAGTTGGAATTGATCTGTTACCGGGTCCGAGCGAGGTAATGATTATCGCGGATTCTTCATCTAATCCGGCTTTTGTAGCTGCAGCCCTCTTATCCCAAGCTGAACATGGATCTGGAAAGGAAAAAATATTCTTACTTTTTTCGGAAAAGAGCCACTTTGATAAAATCGCTTCTGAAATTAAAACTCAACTTCAGGACCTCTCCCATAAGGAAGCGGTTGCAGGTGTTTTAGAGCGAGGGTTCATGTCGATTTATCTTCCTAGCTTTAAGAGAATCTCAGAAGTTGCCAACTATATTGCCCCCGAACATTTAGAACTTCAAGTTGCAGATGAGCACATTGGCTTTTTAACCGACCATATAACAACGGCGGGTGCATTTCTGCTAGGTCACGAAACCGCAACTACTTTGGGGGATTTTATTGCTGGTCCAAGTCATGTGCTTCCAACTGGCCGTTCCTCCAGATTTTCTTCGGGTCTGAGACTACAAGATTTTTTAAGGCGTTCGAGTTTTATTCAGTATGATAAGAAGTCAGCGATTCGGGCAAAGAAGGCAGTAGCAGTTTTTTCTGAAATGGAACAGTTGGATGGACATGGAAAATCTTTTTCAATTAGGCTGTAGTCGAATAATTTCCAATAATGTCAGTTCAAGACCTTACCGCCCATTCTATTTGTAAGCATAAACCCTACATCCCGGGTAAGCAGCCCGTTATTTCTGGACGAACAATTAAGCTTAATACAAATGAAAATCCCTACCCCCCTACCCCCAAAATATCAGAGTTAATTGTTACGCAAGTAAACGAACTTCATCGTTACCCAAATTCGTCAGCAAGTGATTTAAGAGAAATAATAGCCAACTTGCACAATGTTCATCCCGATCAAATTATTGTAGGTAATGGATCAGATGATATTTTAAATCTTTGCGTTCGCTGTTTTTCAGATTCGTCGAAATCGATCGGAATGCTCGATCCAAGTTATTCCTTGTATGAAGTTTTGGGCTCATTACAGGGAACAAAAGTAATAAAGTATCCTTTTCAAAATGAAAGGTTCGAGATTGATTCTGAAATAATTACTGACTCGGGAAGCAATCTGTTTTTTTTAACTAGCCCGCATGCACCTACTGGAAGGATTTACGAAAATCTGATATTTTCTACAATCCTTCAAAAGTATCCGGGAATACTTGTAATTGATGAAGCATATGCAGATTTTGCTCCCACAAATGCACTGCCTTTATTAACTGAGAGTGAGAATGTAATCATAACTAGAACCTTATCAAAATCATATTCTCTTGCTGGTTTGAGGGTTGGTTATGCTGTAGCAAGTAAGGAAATTATTGCGATACTCAACAAGGCGAGAGAAGTTTATAATGTAGATAGAATTGCTCAATTTATTGCTCAAGTTGCCTTACAGGACCGCAGTTATTTTAAGAAGGTCACTCAGAAAATTATCTCGACCCGTGAGTTTGTTTACCAAACCTTTTTAGAGTGGCAATGGACTACCTATTCAAGTGGAACCAACTTTTTATTCACTCGACCTGTTGATTCGAAAGGGAATCACGGGAAGCAAACTGCTCAAGCACTATATCGATTTTTGACCGACAATAATGTGTTTGTTCGATATTTTCCTTCAAGTGAACTAACCTCTTCGTTTTTACGAATCAGTATTGGCAAAGACGAAGAAATGGATATTGTAATTAATTTGTTAAGCAAATGGAAACTAGTCGAACAGCAGAATTAACAAGAAATACAAATGAAACTCAAATTGAGGTTTCATTAAAATTGGATGGAGAAGGGAAGAATGAAATTGCAACCGGTATTCCATTTTTAGACCACATGCTTCAGTTGTTTTCAAAGCATGGCTTTTTTGATTTAAAAATTAAAGCCACGGGTGATATCGATATCGATTACCATCATCTTGTCGAAGATATGGGTATCACTTTAGGCCAAGCATTTAAATTAGCATTGGGAGAAAAGGCGGGAATCAAACGTTATGGTTTTTTTGTTCTGCCCATGGATGAAACATTAGTAACAGTTGCACTTGATTTAAGTAATCGTGCATTTCTTGTTTTCGACGCTCCCCTCCCAATTTCGATGGTTCGAGATTTCAATATTCAATTATTTAAAGAATTTTTTCAAGCCTTTGCTAATGAAGCAGGGTGTAATTTACATATTCGTTTGGAACATGGACAAGAACCACACCATGTCGCAGAAGCAATGTTCAAGGGTTTTGCCAAAGCTTTAGATCTGGCAACTATTTTAGAACCGAGATTAAACGGCGGCGTTCCTTCTACAAAGGGCACCCTGTCTTCCTAATTGACTCTCATGGCGATTGATTGTCACACAGTCGGTGTGGTTGACTATGGGACTGGAAACTTGAGAAGTGTAGTAAAAGCATTCGAATGCTTGGGTGCAAGAGTTCGCGTTTTACAAACTCCCGAAGGTCTTGAAGAAATTGATGCCCTCGTCTTCCCGGGGCAAGGAACTTTTGATCAGTGTATGGCGGCCTTAAATCAAACGGGCCTTGCATCCTCAATTAAGGAGTGGGTTTCCTCGGGAAAGCCATTCCTGGGTGTTTGCTTGGGACTGCAAGTGCTTTTTGAAAAGTCAGAGGAGGGAGAGTTGCCAGGGTTAGCCTTGTTCCCTGGATATGTGCAAAAGTTTTCCTTGGATAGGAAATTAAAGATTCCGCATATGGGTTGGAATTCTGTACAATGGGAAAAGGTAAGGCAGCATCCAATTCGAATTGGACTAGAGGATGGTGATCAATTTTATTTCGTTCATAGTTATCATGTGGTTTCCAAGGATATCACTCTTTGCTCCCTCACTTCCAGTTACGGATATCCTTTTATTAGTGGAATTGTGCATGGTAATTGTGTCGCTACTCAATTTCATCCTGAAAAAAGTCAGGCAAAAGGTTTGCAAATTTACCGAAATTTCCTTGAAAAGGTAGTTGCGAAATTTACTCCTTAAGGATTTCCATACTTTTAAATACCCCACACAAAATGGACAAAGAAGCTACACTTACTATTGGCGAGAATTCCTATCCCTTACACATTGTCGAAGGCACTGAATCTGAAAAGGCGATAGACATTAGTTTACTTCGTAAAGAAAGTAAGTTTATTACTTTTGACGATGGATATGGCAATACCGGATCCTGTGAAAGCAAAGTTACTTTTATTGATGGCGACCAGGGTATTCTTCGTTACCGCGGATACGATATCGCAGATTTAGCGACACGGTCCAATTTTTTGGAAACTTCTTACCTGGTAATGTATGGCAATTTGCCAACCTCTGCAGAACTAGATTTATTTAGCGAGCGTATTGCAAAATTTACACAATTACCGGATGAAGTGGTAACCGCAATTAATTCACAGCCCAAGAACTTACACCCCATGGGTGTATTAGCAGCGGGTTTGCACGCATTGGGCGGTGCCTATCCTCATTTGTGTACCAATGATCGTAAGTCAGATTTAGAGAGTTTTGATGAATCAGCCGCACTTATAATTTCAACAATTCGTACTATTGCGGCGACTAGACATCGTTTTCTCTTAAACGAGCAAGTTCCTGAAATTGATCCAACTGAAAGTTATTGTAAGAATTTCTTAACAATGATGTTTGCCAAAGAATCGGAACCAAAGGAAATTCCACCTTCTGTCACCAATGCCCTGGACTTGATCTTCTTACTTCACGCAGATCATGAGCAAAACTGCTCCACTTCAACCTGCAGAATGATAGCATCTGGAGGAGCCAACCCATTTGCTTCACTTGCTGGGGGCGTTTCTGCCCTGTGGGGTCCGTTACATGGGGGTGCGAATATGGCCGTAATTAAAATGCTTAACCAAATTCACGATGCAGGCGATGATGGTAGCCGTTTTATTGAGTCTGCAAAGCAGGGCAAGACACGCCTTATGGGCTTTGGCCATCGAGTCTATAGAAATTATGATCCAAGGGCAAAAATACTAAAAGCAGCTTGTGATGACGCTCTTGAGGCACTTGGAGTTTCGAGTCCAATACTAGAAATTGCGAGAAGGTTGGAAGAGGAAGCACTAAAGGATTCTTACTTTGTTGAAAGAAAATTATATCCTAATGTGGATTTCTACAGTGGGATTATACTGCAGGCACTTGGCTTCCCTACAGATACCTTTACGGTTCTATTTGCAATAGGCAGGTCTCCTGGATGGCTTGCTCATTGGAAAGAGATTGCAGAGACTGGTAAAAAGATACATCGCCCCCGCCAAATTTACCAAGGCTCTCCCCTTCGGCCCTATCTTCCTACAGGGGACAGATAGAAACTACTCGGCTAGGTTCTTTGGGACTTGCCCTTGGGTGAGGACATCTTCGAAGGATAATCCCGCAAGCGAGCGTATACCTTTAATTAGCAGCCAAAATGCATACGCACTCACTACCATACATGGTAAGCTGATTATCGGGAAACTCCAACCCATCATCTTTCCCACTTCATCATTAAATGCTAATTTATCGATTGAAGGTTCCGTTACGACAATTGCGATTGCGAGAAAGTAGTTCAAGCATGCGCTTAGTATAAAAGTAAGGGCAATCAACCATGTGCATTTCTTTAATAATTGGTTGAACTCATTTGTTGTCCCCCTCTCTGCTAGAGCTTGGTCTACTAAATCCACTTGAATGACATCTGGATTATACAGAAAAAGCTTAACTAAAGGCTTCTTTGTTTTTAATGTTATTACAGTAAGTAATCCGAGAATTCCAGGGAGAGCAGCTTCTTTAATTGCAAACATTGAAACTGTTGCACCCGGTAAAAGACCAATTCCCCCGGTTAAAAAAGCACTCAATGCCCCAAGTATTGATAAGAAATTCCATTTCTTTCTTCTGCAAAAATCCCAAATCCCGTACCCAATAGGAAAAGAAATTGCCAGTAAGAGCATAACGGAGCCGACCAATGTTCCATCCTTCGGCGATTGAAGCAGGTTTTCTAGTGAAGGACCAAACCAATCACCTCCTTTTCGAAGAAATACTATTGGAATAACAAGATTAAACCCTAGGTTTAACCACATGCTTTCTTTTTTTGGTTTATTATGATTTGGTAGAGTTTGATTCATTGTAGCATTTTAAAAAAAACTAAAAACTCACAAATGTCGCTCATATTATATTATGCCTAATCAACTAAATATATTAATTTCCGCTGGTCCAACAAGAGAATGGATTGATCCCGTTCGCTTTATTTCTAATCCATCTTCGGGTAGAATGGGGTATGCCTTGGCGACAAATGCACAAAAAAGAAATTATTCAGTTACTTTGGTGAGCGGTCCAGTCCACCTTCAAGAACCAAAGGGGGTTCACCTTAAACAAGTAGAGACTGCAGAACAGATGGGGAAGGCAATATTTGAAAATGCCAAGCATGCGGACATTGTTATTATGTGTGCCGCAGTTTGCGATCATCGACCTCTAGAGCAATGGGTACAAAAAAAGAAAAAAGAAGTATTTCCAAATGAAATAAAGCTTGTACCAACTATAGATATTTTACAAGAACTCGGAATTCGAAAGAAGGAAAATCAAGTATTGGTTGGATTTGCTGCTGAAACCGAAAATTTCGAGGAGAATGCAAAAATAAAGTTGAAAAAAAAGAACTTAGACTGGATTGCCCTAAATGATGTTTCTCAAGAGGGAATCGGTTTTAATGCAGATTATAACCAAATTACGATGTTATCATCGGAGGGAAAAAAAGTTAAATTTGAATATTCTGCCAAAGAAGTCATAGCTAATAAAATGCTAGATTTAATAATAAAGTGAAAGCAGGAAAAAGCCCATTAGATAAAGTTCTCGGAAGACTTGACGATTTAGATGAAGTAAATCTAGGAATACTTGTTCAGCGACTTGCCAGAGAAAGGAAGTTGCTGGAAATAGTGTTTGATGTAATACGGGACGGAATCTTGGTATTGGATGAAAAAGGCGATATAAGTTATGCAAATATCCAGGGTAAGAAAATAATTGGTTTAAAGGATAATCAAACAACCCAGGTTTCACTACTCCGTGCCGCCCCTGAGATTGCAAGAGCAATTGGATTAGGTCATGGGAAAGAAGGGACTCAAGCAGAAGTAATCGTGCGTGAAATGGAGATATCTTATCCGGAACTTCGTTACATTCGAGTATATGCAGTTCCGATCGAAGAAGTCTTTGCCAAGCAGGAAGAAAAAGAGGAAATTGGAATTGCGATTATTATTACAGATATTACCGAAGATAAAGTAAGTCTTGAAGAAAGAATAGAGAGTGAAAGAGTTGCCTGTATTATGGACCTCGCCGCTGGAGTTGCACACGAATTAGGGAACCCGCTCAATTCAATCCATATTCATTTGCAGGTATTACGCAGAAATTTAGATCTAGAAAGGGAGGATCAGGAGAAGTCAAAAAAATCACTTATTACCTGTATTAATGAAGTAGAAAGACTAGATGGAATTATAGCTCATTTTTTAAAAGCAATTCGTCCACAAACTCCAGATTTCAAGAAAATTAATTTACTAGCAGTAATTGAAGAAACTGTACACTTAAAAAAAGAAGAATTAAGTGCTAAAAGTATTAACATAACTATGGAAGCAGGAGTCCGTGAACCCCTAGTAAATGGTGATTCAGAGCAATTAAAGCAAGTTTTTTTTAATATTATTGGTAATGCAATAGAAGCAATAAATTCAAAGTCAGAAATTAAAATTTTAAGCGGCTTAGAAGATCGTTTTGTATTTGTAAAAATAATTGATCATGGGAGTGGAATAAGTAAAGATGATTTATCTAAGGTTTTTGAACCTTATTACACTACTAAAGCAAGTGGAAATGGGATTGGAATGATGATTGTACACCGAATTATGAGGGACCATGGCGGAGATGTAGGAATTGACAGTAAGGTAGGTGCGGGAACTATTGTTACCCTACGATTTCCGAGGAATTCTGAACGTAGTAAATTGTTGGAATCAAATCCTGCTGCTGATACAAAATAATAATGAAATCAAATTTACTTATTGTAGATGATGAACAGCATACCCGTGAGGGTTTGGAGTTGGCCTTGGAGGATAAATTTGAAGTCTTTTTAGCATCTAATCCCGAGGAGGCTTTTAATGTAATGGAGTCGGAATCTTTAGAGGTGGTACTAACAGATTTAAAGATGGGCAATCAATCTGGAATGACTGTAATTGATCATGCGATCGCTCTTAAAAACCAACCTGTATGTATTATGATGACGGCTTACGGGGAGGTAGAAGTCGCTGTTGAGGCAATGAAACGGGGCGCATTTGATTTTTTAACCAAACCTGTAAATTTAGAAAAACTAGATCTCTTAATAAAAAGAGGAATTGATTCTAAAAACTTGCTTAAAGAGAACAAAGATCTCCACTATCGATTAGATAAGAAATTTAGTTTCCAAGGTATTTTAGGGAAGTCACCAGCGCTGGAAATTGTTCTTGATAAGGTGAAGTTAGTCGGTCCTTCCAAAGCTACAGTTTTGTTAACCGGAGACACGGGAACTGGTAAGGAATTAATTGCCCAATCAATTCACCAAAATAGCGACCGTTCACGTGGTCCCTTTGTGCCGGTCCATTGTGCCGCACTTCCCTCTAACTTGCTTGAAAGTGAGTTGTTCGGGCATGAGAAGGGAGCATTTACAGGTGCCTCAGAAAGAAGAATAGGCCGTTTTGAATCTGCCAATCAAGGCACATTGTTCCTAGACGAGATTGGAGAAATTGATTCTGCTACTCAGGTTAAATTACTTCGCTTCCTGGAAACTAAATCAATCGAAAGGCTTGGAAGTCTAGATACAATAGAGATTGATACTCGCTTGGTTTGTGCCACCAATAAAAATTTACACCAAATGACCCAAAGCGGAGAGTTTAGAGAAGATCTTTATTACCGTCTCAATGTTGTAACGATCGAACTCCCAGCACTTCGTGAACGGGGTGACGATATTAAATTATTATTAGATCATTTTTTATCTCAATTTTCAGTTGAGAATAATTTTCCTTTACCTCATTTAAATTCTGAGACGATTAATATTCTATCTTCTTATTCTTGGCCTGGTAATATTCGCGAATTAAGAAACTTTTGTGAAAATCTGGTTGTTCTCAATCGAGGTGGAGAAATTTCCCCATATGATCTAGATGCCCGATTTTTCTCAGGCTCTTCTGACAGTAATTCTAATGTACAAGGGGTTGATACAACATTATCGGTCGAGGAAAATGAGAAGAGACTCTTGCGAAATGCGCTTTTGCAGGCAGGTGGCAATAGGACAAAAGCAGCACAGCTAATGGGAGTTAGCCGACGAACATTGCATAGAAAGATTCTTCGTTGGCCAGAATTAGATACTGAATCTAAGTAGTTTAAGAATGGCTGCTCGGGCTGGATTCGAACCAGCGACCAAGTGATTAACAGTCACCTGCTCTGCCACTGAGCTACCGAGCATTCACTTTACCTTGTATTATACTTGGTCATCTGTCAATAAAGACGAAATAAATATCAACTGTATTTTCAATTACTTTTAAACATTCTTTACAGGAACATACAAAATGGTTTGAAAAAATAAGGCCCCCGCCAAAAAAGACGGGAGCCTATGCATATTAATTAACTTTTGTTAGGTCGAAAGGGTCCTCGCCTCGTTAAGCCTACGAGGCGAGGGATTTTACTTTTGTTTTCTGCCCAAAAACAAAAGCATGAATCTTCAAGGCTTTTAAGCCTGAAACAAACAAAGGGTTTTAGAAATCATATGACATTCCAACACTCACTGCACGGGGTTTTCCCACGCGGTAGCCATCAGGTAATACACTTTGAACATAAGTCTCGTCGGTTAAGTTCGTAACCTTTGTGAAGACCGTAACTCCTTCACTTACATCATAAAAAGCAGACCAATCAAGTGAACCATATTTATTTAGCTCATTGCTGTTTGCCCCATCAGTGTATGAACTTCCTTGGTAGTGAAAGTTAAGATAAGTACTAGCTTTATCAAATACCAAACCCCCGCGAAGGTTCATCATGAAGTCTGGAACATAGGGGAATTCATTACCTGCACTTGCGCCACTAAGGTATCCAGTAGTTGGAGCGGTGGAGGACTCAAACTCCGTATTGGTGAAGGTAAAAGAAGCTGAAACGGGAATTCCAAAACCTCCATCGGTACCTAAGTCTGTAGCAAGCTGAACCTCAAGTCCATCAATCGAACCTTCTCCTATATTTGCTGACCCGGCAACTCCGTTGTTGAGGTTCGATAGAACAAGCATATCCTTGAGATGGGTATTGAAGTAAGCAAATTCAAAGGAAATGTCCGAGAAAACTCCTCTGGCACCAACTTCAAAACTGAGTGATTCTTCCTGATCCAAATTATCAGCAGCGACTGATTCAGCATCTGGGAAAGTATGCCCTTGATGAATCCCGGAGAAAAGCCCCAAGGTATCGGATAGCTCGTAAGTTCCTCCTAAACCGACTATCACATCGTCTAGTGAGCGAGCGTTTGTACCATTTGCATAATCTATACTCGAGTAACGAACGCCAGGAGTAAGGCTGAGTGCTCCAAAGTCGATGTCGTCAACAATGTAAGCTTCAAAAGCTTCCGCGTCTTTGTATGCATAGTTTGCTGAACCGTCGTCTACAATTTTGGATCGAGTAGTTGTAGTTCCTGCAACAGTTACAGTGTACTTGTCCGTGTAGTATGGATTCTTGTCATAGTCGTCTTCAATGTAACTAAAGCCGAAGTCGATATCGTTGATCCCCACTTCATAGTCAAAATTGGCCAAAATACCTTTTGATTGATAACTTCTGTCATTACTTTTTACTTCGTAGTATCCATCCGTCTCGCCTTTTAAAACGCTAATTAGTGTTGCGTCAGCGAAAACACCCTTACCAACTTTGGTTGTACTTGAAGCGGAAGTTCCAACTTTTGCTAGCTTTAACCAATTGCGGTTGAATTCATTCAAGAAAACAGTCGTGGACATGGTCAGACTATCAGAAAACTCTTTGTTATATCTAAGATAGTAACGAGTCTGGTCGGAGTCCATATTATCTGTGTCGGTATTTGCATAGCGCTGATATGGATTAGTTGCATAGTCGGCTTTGGATAGTCCTTGGTAGCTGACATCAGCATCCATGTCCATGCGTCCAGCTTTAAACTCAAGGTAATCTCCTTCACCAAACTCATAACTGAGCTTGAGCAAAATATCAGTTCTCTCAATGGGTGCGTTCCGATCTGGTGCACCATTTAGGGACTTCAATGTATGGAAACCATCAGAGCGATGATCAAACAATTCCAAGAGGTAACCAAGCTTTCCGCCACCAAAGTCTGTTCTGCCTCCAGAGTAAGCATGGGCAACGCGCTCGTTGTCTGTCCCGTAGCTAGCACGTAAATGAGATAGCTGTTGGTTCGGAATTGGTGTGGATAGATAGTTGATCACTCCACCTGTGGTATTGGGACCATGCTTGAGAGAACTTGTTCCCTTCAGGACTTCAAATCCAGCCATCCTTCCAGCTGTAGGGGAATAGTAAGCGGATGGATCAGCATAAGGTGTGGGTGCTGTGGGAATTCCGTCTTCCATAAGAGTTACTTTTGCAGAACGATTTGGATCGACGCCTCGAAGACTAATGTTCGGGAAGAAACCATAACCGGTTTCCGGTCTAACATAAACGCCGGGAACCTGTCTGAGTATGTCGTTAATGTCTGTATAGTAAAACTTGTCCAAGTCTGACTTGTCTAGTATTGCACCAGAACCCTTAAGGCTCGGAACATCGGCCTTTGTTCCGATAACATTAAAGGGGGACAATTGATCCTTTTCCCCGTGGTCATCCGCAAAAGCGGAAAACGCAATTGAAGTCGATGCAAGCATCGAAGCAAGCTTTTGTATTTTCATTTGGATATGTTGTTTGTCAGTTTTGTTTGTTGGGTTTAGTTTGTGCTCAACTTAAGGTTGATACTGAGACTCAATCTCATTTGATACTGAGACTCAATCTCAACAGTGGTTGCGTGTCAAGCCTTATACAATAATTTTTTAGTCTATACTTGGTCTAAGACTTTCTTATTCGAAAGTTTTTAAACTTTAGGTAGTTTAAATTCTTCTCTCACTGAATTTATTTTGAGGATAACTTCTTCAAGTGTCTTACCTAAAATTGAAACGTGTCCCATTTTACGACCTTTGCGTGCTTCTCGTTTTCCATAAAGATGCAAAGAGGCACCCGGGATATTCGTGATAGCAGACCAATCTGGGGATGAATGCTTTTCGGGCCATAGATCGCCTAATAAGTTCATCATAATTACAGGGGATAATAAGCGGGTGCTTCCCAAGGGAACTCCGCTAATGGCACGGGCTTGGTTTTCAAATTGCGAACACACACAAGCGTTAATTGTATGATGCCCAGAGTTGTGGGGTCGCGGAGCAATTTCATTTACCAATAATCGTCCATCAGACGAGATGAAGAATTCCACCGCTAGGACTCCAACATAATTTAGAGATTCAGAAATTTCTAGAGCCAGTCTTTTCGCTTCGGATAAAAAATTATCGGGTATTCTTGCGGGTACTATTGAAACATCAAGTATATGATTTCTGTGAATATTTTCTACAGGATCGTAGGTAGCTACTTGTCCATCATTATTTCTAACCACCAGAACAGATACCTCCGTTTCCAAGGAAATACATTCTTCAATGACTACTCGTCCGCCCCCAAAGCTTTTCCATGCTTCATTAATCTCTAGGTCAGAAAGGCCAGATGTAAGCTTGAGTTGGCCTTTTCCATCATACCCGAATTCAGCTGTTTTAACGATTACATCTGCGTTCAATTGAAGAAGTCCTGATTTGAATGATTCGAGATCTTTTGCGATTCTAAATTTCGCACAACTAAAACCATTTTCAGAAAGAAAAGCCTTTTCTCGTTCTCGGTGTTGACATATTGAAACTGCTTCACTGTTTGGATACAGGGGTATGTGCTGTTCCACTGCTTCAAGGGTAGCCTGAGGAAGGTTTTCAAATTCAACGGTCGCGACATTGACTTTTTCTGTAAATTTTTTCAGGGCAGCCTGATCATCAAATGGCTCGTCTAATAGCTGATCTGCAGTAGCTGCTGCTCCGGAACGGTCGCCACCTGTCCAAGCTAAGACTTTGTATCCCATCCTTCGTGCATCCAAAGAAAGCATTCTTCCTAATTGACCACCACCAAGAACGCCAATCCACAACTCACCTTCGGTTTCCATTTAACTATTAACTTGGGGGGAGCTCGGCCGATTCAATTTTTTGTGCTTGTTCGGCTCTAAAAATTTTGAGCTTTTCTGCCAATGTTTCATTTCCATTTGCGGCAAGCATGGAGATGGCAAAAAGAGCAGCATTTGTTGCTCCCGCTTCTCCAATTGCAAAGGTAGCTGTTGGTACACCAGCTGGCATTTGAACAATCGAAAGAAGAGAATCTACTCCTTTTAAGCATTTTGATTTAACTGGAACACCTAAAACAGGAATGGTTGTCATGGAGGCAGTCATTCCAGGTAAATGTGCCGCCCCACCCGCACCTGCAATAATACATTTTAACCCTCTTTCCTCAGCCGCTTTTGCATATTCGAAAAGAAGATCCGGAGTACGGTGAGCACTTACGATTTTTGCTTCAAATGAAACCCCAAATTTTTTAAGTATATTGGCGGAATTTTCCATTGTGGGCCAATCTGATTGGCTTCCCATAATTATCCCGATGTTAGGCAAATTTGAATTGGACATCATCCAACTGATAAGAAGTAGAAGCCTGCAAGCAAGATCAATTCGTAGCATTCTAAAGAATTGAAATTAATTTATAACTCAAAGTCGAGTTGAACGGTGTTTTATAACTTAGCTCAAATTTAAAATGCATGAGATAATTATGTTTTAAAAGTTTAATTTGGGTTAAGAGCGAAGCAAAAATTTAACCGATTGACCGAATACCCGTATTTTCGTTAATTATAAGGATTGTAGCTCCTGTAGTTCAATGGATAGAACATTGGTCTCCGGAACCGAAGATCTGGGTTCGACTCCCAGCGGGAGCGCCAGTTTTTAGAAATTCTTACTTTGAATAATTTAATTTATTGAATAAAATTCTACCTATGAATCTTACTACCGTTGACCCCCTTTCTAAAAAGCTAGAATCCCATCAAGTGTTTACCAATTTGAATACACTTTCTGAGTTAAGGTTGTTTATGGAGCACCATGTATTTGCGGTTTGGGATTTTATGTCCCTTTTGAAAAAGCTTCAGGAGATTTACGTACCGCATGGTTCTCCTTGGGTTCCTAACCCGAATGGTAATGTGGTTCGCTTTATTAATGAAATCGTGATGGAAGAGGAGTCTGATCAATCTTATGGCAGTAAGGGAGAATCCTACAGTAGTCACTTTGAAATTTACTTAGAGGCGATGAAAGAAGTGGGAGCCTCCACAAATATTATCGATTCTTTTCTCGACCAAGTCCGTTCGGATGGAATTGAAAAAGCGTTAAATTTTAATCTTGTACCTGAACCATCCAGGGAATTTATGGGTTACACTTTTGATTTAATAAATCGAGGAAAGGGGCATGAAATAGGAGCTTCTTTCGCGATCGGTCGAGAGAGTATTGTGCCAATAATGTTTAAGCGCATACTTGAGAAGACAAATATATCCGCAGAAGAAGCGCCAGTGTTTCATTATTATCTTGAAAGGCATGCCCACTTAGATGGGGAACATCACGGGCCAATGGCACTCCGATTACTTGATGATTTATGTACAGACAGCGAACAAAAAGAAAAGGAGGTAATCCTTGAAGTCGAATCAAGTTTAGAGGCCAGAATAAAACTGTGGGACGGGGTATTATCTGCTACCCAAAATTAATCGTTTTCACCGCTTCTAGGCTAATTCAATTTCGATTGTAAATTCATCTCTTCCTCCAGGGGGAACATGACGAACTGTTTTATTTTCTGGGGAATTGGGAGGAGACATCCATGGTTCAACGCAATAATAAGGAGCTTTCTCTTGAGTCCATGTAACAAAGGTAAGTCGTGAGCCACTTTCTGCACCGCCAACTTCGGAGATTTTAATGGGTTCTTCTTGATTGAGGAGAGATATTTCCGCCACCGGTTTTTTTAATTCGTAATAAACTCGATTAATCAAATTGGGATCTTCCATACTAGAAATTTCTTTGGATACGGGAATTTTCTTCATTGTTCCTCCGGTTTGGTATTGAAAGACTTGTTTTGCATCAATTTGAACTTGATGATCTTCCAGTCGTAAATCTTTGCGCCAAGGTATTTGAAAATATGGATGTAACCCGGCAGACCATGGAATTGGTTCACGACCTTCATTTTCTAGAACAAGGCTAATTTGCAGAGATAATTCAAGAAAATGATAAATCACCGTGAAAGTGAAATCAAAAGGATAGCATTCTCTTGTTGCATCGGACGGTTTAAGCTCAACTTCAAATCCGTGTTGATCCATCGAACGAACTCGAAAATCTGAGCTACGAGCAAAGCCATGCATGGGCATGGGGAGTGAGTTTTGCCCAGACCTCCAATGATCTTCATTACCGGCATCATAACATTTTCCTGCAAAGGGAAATAGAATGGGGATTCCTCCGTGGGTTTGTTCAAAGTTTGTTGAATTATTCTCTTCTGGCCAATGGATAATATCGCGAACGGAACCATCGCTCATATTAATGTGCCAGTTTAAAAGACGTGCTCCCTTTTCAGGTAAGGCAAGAAAAGTAGATGGGCCCACATCCCATCGCTTAATTTCTTGGTTTTGGTAAATAACACTTTCCATAAGATATCAATTGCCCGTTCTTTGAACTTAGTGCAATATATTTGTGTAAACAGCATAAGCTTTTTAAACTTTAGAATAATTCCATGCTTACATACCAAAAATTAATTACCTTTTGTTGTTTTGCGATCACATTCTCATGTTTGCTAGGGGTGGACTCAGAAGAAAGCCAACCTGAATGGTTAGAAACAAATTCTAGCACCCTTACTTCCGAAAAGATTGCTTTTCAAATTCCCATTCGGGATCAAATCGGATCTCCAATATTAGATATTTTGAGAAGAGGGCTTAAAAACGCGATTAAAGCAAATGCAGATATTGTGGTGATTGATATGGACACTCCGGGCGGAGAACTCGGGGTTACTCTTGAAATTATGCAGGAGATCATTGAATCGTTTGATCGATTTGATGGCCCAATCATTACTTATGTTAACAGGGAAGCAATTTCTGCAGGAGCTTACATTGCAATTGCTACCAATGAAATTGCCTTTGCCCCCTTTGCCCAGATCGGTGCTGCAGAAGCCGTGAGTGGAGGAGGAGCTGATATCGATTCATCCATGAAGAGGAAATTAAATTCGTATTTGAAAGCAAAAATTCGAAGTTACACTGGAAAATATAGGTATCGGTCACGAGTCATGGCCTCGATGATGGACTCGAATGAAACTCTTTTGATTGAAGGTGAGCGTCCACTTGCTGCCGATGGTTCTGTGATTCAAAAAGAGGGGGAGCTTCTAACATTGACTGCAGAAGAAGCAATTAAGGGATACGGCGACCCACTACAACCTCTTTTGGGGACCGGAATTTATGAAAGCATTGATAAATTATTAGATGAAAAGTGGGGCGAGGGAAAATACCGCTTAATTAAAATGGAAATCAATTGGGCAGAGAATGTAGGCTTATGGCTTAATTCGGTTGGACCCATTATAATAGGAATTGGTTTACTGGGTTTATTTATAGAATTCAAGACACCCGGTTTCGGTTTTTTTGGGGTTGCTGGAATTATTTTTGTACTGATTTTCTTTGGCTCTAAATATGTCTCAGGCTTAGCGGGACAAGAAGAAATAATATTTTTTCTTATTGGAGTATCTTTGGTCGTGATAGAACTCTTTTTGTTTCCTGGGTTAATTTTCCCCGCTGTTTTAGGCACCTTTATGATCTTCGGGTCAATTTTATGGGCGATGGTCGACATTTGGCCCAACTCTGACTTTTCTTGGAACATTGAATTATTTCGACAACCACTCTTGGATCTTTTTCTGGCAATTGCGATTGCGCTCGGTTTAGGTCTACTCCTTTCCCGAATTCTGCCGCATACCTCGATATGGAATCAATTAATATTAGCGGAGACTGTGGGGAATTTGAGTGGGTCCAAAACAAATTCAATAGACAGTAAAGAAAAAATTAAAAATGGGAGTAGGGGCTGTTCAGTTTCCGAACTTTTCCCAACTGGACAAGTTGAGATTGGCGGAGTTCGTTACGATGCAAGATCTAGTCTAGGGAAGATCGAAAGGGGTGCTTCTGTAGAAGTAACCGGTTTTAATGATTATGAATTAACGGTGACAAAAATTAACTGATGGAATCTATTCTTACAGCTCTGTTATTTGGATACATATTAATTTTAGTAGAAGGTTTTTTGCCGGGAGGAATTTTGGGACTTGCAGGAGCATTTTGCGTCGGGTTAGCATCTTACTTCGCATATTTGGAATACGGTGGCTTGCTGGCACCTACGCTAACCTTCATATTAGGGGCATTTGGCGGTTTATTGATCGTATTTATAGAATTTAAATGGCTTTCCAAAAGTAGGCTGGGTAAAAACCTTTTTCTTTCCGGTTCTACTGATGGAATTAGCAATAAGGAATTACCAGGAGAGGAGATGATTGGACAAAAAGGAAAAACTTTAACAGAACACAAACCGGAAGGAATAACTTTGCTCAATCAGAAAAATTATGATGCCTTTTGCGAAGACGGTTTTTTACCGAAAGGAACATCAATTGTTGTAACCGGAAGAGATGACTTTCGCATTCGAATCAAACGATTTATTAACTAGTATTCAACTCACTTTCAAATTCACTCACAAAATAACTAATTTAACACAAATAATATTATGGCAGACATGATTATATGGATAGGAATCGGAATCGCTCTAATTGGCGGTCTTGTAATAGCACTGATAATGATTTCCTTTTTCAGTACCTGGCTGAAGGCACTTCTTGCAAAAGCTCCAGTTGGGTTTACAACCCTGCTTGCAATGCGCCTAAGGGGTGTACCTGTTGGGTTAATTGTCGATGCAAGAGTAACCGCGGTTAAGGCAAGTCTTCCCCTTACTACGGATCAACTTGAAGCCCACTACTTAGCAGAGGGAAATGTGGTTCAAACTGTTCAGTCGATTATTGCGGCATCGAAGGCAAATATCACTTTAAATTGGGATCGTGCCTGCGCAATTGATTTGGCAACCAGGGGAACTTCGAAATCGGTCTTGGAGGCTGTCAGAACTTCAATTAACCCCAAGGTAATTGATTGTGTGATCGAAGGTAGAGATACTATTGATGGCGTAGCGAAGGATGGCATTCAAGTAAAAGTGAGAGCTCGAGTAACCGTTCGAAGTAATTTAGATCGTTATGTTGGGAGTGCGCAGGAGGAGACTGTTATTGCTAGGGTTGGCGAGAGTATTGTATCCACAATAGGTTCTTCTGAAAATTATAAAGTAGTTTTGGAGAATCCAAACTCTATTACAGAAAAAGTACTGGATCGAGGCTTAGATCAAGGTACTGCTTTCGAGATATTATCAATTGATATTGCAGATGTGGATCTCGGGGAAAACCGAGGAGCTGCACTTCGTTCCTCGCAAGCTGCCGCAGATAAAGAGGTAGCCCAAGCACATGCTGAAATCCGTCGGGCGGCTGCTGTGGCATTAGAGCAAGAAAATGTGGCAAAAGTCCAGGAGATGCAGGCAAAACTTGTGGAAGCGGAAGCTCAAATACCGTTAGCAATGGCGGAAGCTTTTCGTAGTGGTAATTTAGGGGTTATGGATTACTATCGATTACGAAATGTGGAAGCTGATACTGACATGCGATCGAGTATTTCTAAGGATACAGACTAATTCCTAAAATATGCCTGATATTAACCTAGATACCCTATTTATCGTAGGGTTAATCTTGGCATCGTTGATCGGTAAGATTTTTAAGAAAAAAGAACCTGATGATTCGGTTGAAAAGAAAATTGAATCAGATACTTCACTTGAAGATGCCCTCAAGGATGCTTGGCAAAAAGTTACAAAGCAACCCGAAGAGAAAACGGAGCCCGACCCACCCCTTCCAGCTGCACCTTCTCTCAAAATTACTGAAGTTGAAAAACCACCACTTCCTGTTATTTCTGCTTCTCCTGAAATAGAGTCAATTATTGACTCTACCCTGAACGATTCCATTTCAGGTTCTATTTGGGATTCTACTGAGAGTAAGGTTGAATCGAGAAAGCGAATCACCTACAAGAAACAACTTTCTTCAAAAGCATCCTTAAAAAGTGCCTTTGTGCTAAGGGAAATTCTAGACCAACCGGTTTCAATTAGGCGAGAGAATCAATAGCTTATTTCTTAGGCTTCTGCTTCGGTTTTACTGCCTGCATCGCAGTTTTCTTACTGTTAATACTAAGATTTAGTCCTTCCTGCATACAACGGTTGTTCCACTTGCAAGTTTGCTTAAATTTGCATGAGTTTTCGGTACATTTTATATTCGCATTCTTCTCAGTGTCCTTCATCAATAGAAAATAGAAAATATTGATTAAGAAAAAATTCAATCCTTATTCAGCAGAAGATGTTAGAGAAATTACCAAATCATTCCCTTACTTCGGAGGAAGATAGAGTGAAATATACAGATGGCTCGATTTCGGTTACAATTTGGTTTGACGAAGATAATTCAATATTTGCATTCGAGGTTATCTTTGACCTTTTAATGAATGAAGTAGCATTACTGTATTCCAAAAAAGCACCCTCAAGACTTGTCAATATTGATCATGGAATATCCAAGCCGGGTCGAACGGTTAAGCAATCTATTGGCACAGAGAGATTACAGCTTACCCCCACTCGAGTGAATGAATTTAAAAGAGTTTCCGAAAGCCTGCCAGGCGATCACAGGGAATTCATACTGCAGGTTATGTATTCACTAGAAAACCAAACATAAAAGCCCTCTTTTGCTAAATGATCTAAGTTTGGGATCTCTATTTCGGAGCCATAGCACCCTAATTCAGAAAACCTCAAGTCATCTGCCATGGTCAGCACAATATTAGGTCTTTTGGCCGAAAGGGATAAATAAGCCCAAAAACAAGGATTGTGAAAATACTTTTTATTGATTTATTTAAATTTAATTAAAATTTCTTAAGTATTGATTTATATTCGGGTCGATCTTTCCATTTCCGCAAATATTTTTTATATTCTGGAAGTTCAGTCCAAAAAATTCTCGTTGGTTGTGGAAGAACTGATCCACTTGGGTAGTCTTTTCCATTAACACTTTTTTCAATGGATTTGCGAGATTCCACAAGGATTTTTCGTAAATGAATTACTTGAGGGTGTTTGGGTCGAAATTCATTGGTAGATTCTGTCGAGTCGGTTAACAGGTTATACAGTTCTATTTTTCTTCCGATATCTTTTGGTTGAGAAATCATTTTCCAATCGTTGTCAATTATTGCCATTCGTCCACGACTGCTGAAAACTAAGGGTTTTTCCCTTTTTGAAATCTTCGAGCTGAAAAGCGGAGTAAGGCTTACGCCATCCATAGGATTGAGCATAGCAGATTCTTGGATACCGGCAATGTCTGCTATTGTGGGAAATATGTCTACTGAACCAGAAGGATATTTGCTGATTCGGCCCGTCTTTATTTTGCTGGGCCACTCTATTATTGATGGAACCCGAATCCCACCTTCATACAGACTACCTTTATAATCTCTCAATCCACCCGTGGTGGACGGGTTTATTTTGGGTAGTCCCCCGTTATCACTGGTAAACCAGACTAGTGTATTTCGATCGACTTCCATATCTTTAAGTCCTTTGCGAAGAGTCCCTATGCTTCGATCCATCGCTTTAAGTTCCGCATAGTGATCCTGAGAATTTTTATCTAGCTCTTTAAATTCTTTCCTATCTTCTTCGAGTGCCATCCAAGGGCTATGTGGAGTACCATACCAAATGACACAGAAGAATGGTTTTTCCTTTTTTGCTTCCTGCTCCATGAACTTAAGGGCTTCCTCAACTATGATTTCGGAGGAATCTCCCTTGAACTCTTCGATTTTTCCTTGGCGACTCATAATTGGGTTGAGGTCAAAAAAATTGGTAACTGAGAGCCATCTCTCAAAACCAAATACGTGGGGCCCATGAGGGTCTGTCTTTAGTATTGGAACACCCGCTCCTCGTAGTCCAGAAAGGTGCCATTTTCCGAAATGTCCAGTAGAATATCCCGCTTTAAGTAGGGCTTGCGGAAGTGTTTTTTCCTGTGTTCTTAATGCATAGCCGTGATCAAACACTCCGGTTCGATCATGGGTTCTGCCGGTTAATACGGTAGCCCGTGTTGGCGAACATACTGGACCTCCTGCATAGAATCGATCCAATCGTAATCCGCACGAGGCCATTTTATCTAAATTGGGCGTCTTCAGCACAGGGTGATTGTAATAGCCAGTTTGTCCCCACCCTTGATCGTCTGTCATGACAAGAACAAAATTTGTCTTTCCATCTAACAGCAGCAGAGTAGAAAAACTCAGAAAAAGATTAATTATTAAAATCTTCATTTTTAATTAAGCGTATAATTATTGTTTATTTTACGATAAGATTACCTTTCATAATTGTCCAGTGTCCAGGAAAACTACAAAGGAAAGGATAATTCCCAGTTTTTTTAGGTGCATTAAAGCGAAGTATTTCACTTTCTCCTTGCTTGAGCATTTTAGTATGTACAATTATCTTGTTGGATTTCGGAATAAACTGTCCGCTTTGAGCTGCAATTGGATCCTTTGCCATATTGTTCGCAGCAAGACCAACCTCTTCTACAGAATTTGGTTTAACAAGAACAAAGTTATGTGGCGTGGCATCAGGATTTCTGAATTCAATTCGTATCGGTTGATTTCTTTTTGCATATATATCTCCCTTCAAGGACCTCTTATATTCTCCAAGGTTTGTCTTTTCCATAAGTTCAACGGAATAAAGCATTCTTTCCTTCATGCAGGAAACTTTGACTTTAACTAGATTTTTTTGTCGGTCAAATTTGTTATCTTCTTTTGTTTGTTCCGCTTTTTTATAAACATTTTTTTGTCTGTTTAAAAAAGCATAAAGGAGTGGTTGTTTTTCTTCCAATTCTTCCGAATCCCAAAATTTTTTCATGGGTGCTGAACCAAGGGAAGTTTTAATGGCGTAGCTTAAGTGTTTATCATTGGGTTTACTGCTTACAACTTTCAGTGCTTCAAACGCACTTTTGGTACCGATATAACTGCAAGCAATTGCTGCTTCTAATCTTACAAGCCCATTTTTATCTCGAGCCGCTTTTAGTAATAAATCATCTCCCCTATTGGTCAATGAATGCCAATGTCTAAGTTGTCGTGTGGCTGCTGCCCGAGCGTTGTGGTTTTCACATTGAAGCAATTCCGCAAGGAGTTTTATATTAGATTGCTCCACATTCCGGTAAGTCCACAATGCCTCGACTTGATGATGCCTGAAGCGTGGATCATTGGTATCGAGTTTCTTGACCCATTGGTCGAGTGCTTTTTTAACTAGAATTGGTTCCATCTCTCGAATCTCCCTTTTAGCCCAGTAACGGTAGCGATATTCTGGTCGTTTAAGCAGATTGAGCAATTGAGGAAGAGTAGCACCAGTAATTTTCGGTGGATTTACCTCTTTTGCTCCCTTTGGCAGGATACGCCAGATGCGACCGGACTTTCGATCTCTCCTTTCATCTCGGAGAGAATACTGGGCATGTCCCTTTACCGGGTTGTACCAATCGCAGACATACATCGCACCTCTTGGGCCGTATCTTAGATCAACTGGAATAAAGCTGAGATTAGAGGAAAATATAATATCTGAAACATACTCTTCTTCGTATCCGTATTCGTATTCTTTCCACTTTAATAGCTCCACCCGGTTGGTTGATTTATAGCGGACTTTAACCATCATCCCCTGTAATTCTTTTGGCCAGTTTGGAAAGTCAATAAATTCCTGTCCGCATACTCCTGAATAAGCCTGCATCCCACTAGGCTTTGGGTGTTGTTTTGGGTAAGGAGGGTCGAGTGCATGATGGGCAGAGGCAAAAATTGGGTAACTGGCAACATGCTGGCCCCAGTCATCAAAGGTAACCCCCCATGGATTTGTACTGGGGTGAGTTCCAAAAGCAGTGAGTCTGTGTAGCTTGGGTTCCCAGGCGAACCAGCCGCTATTTTGTTGTCTAACTGGGCCGTAGGGGGTTTCCACCTGAGTGTGGTGAAAAATAGATTCCCGGAAAATTAGGTCCCCGTCCGGAGTCCAGACAAAGTCATGAAGTGCATGGTGAGAATCTTCACACCCAAATCCAGTGAGGGGGATTTCTCGGAAGTCCGCTTTTCCATCTCCGTTGGTATCCTTAAGAAAAGTCATGTGCGGTTCCTCTGAGACATAGACTCCCCCATTCCCAAATTCGAATGACAGAGGAACATTCAAACCTTCTGCCCAGACTGAACATTGATCGGCTTTTCCGTCTTTGTCTAAATCTTCCAGGATTACTATCTTGTCATTTGGAGCCTGTCCCGGATAGACATGAGGGTAAGTGGTTGAACAGGATACCCACATTCTACCTTTTCCGTCCCATCTCATTTGAATAGGACAGGCAATGTCAGGAAATTGCTCTTCACTTGCAAAAAGAGATACCTCGAATCTGGGATCAACCTTAAAAGCCGCTTTTTCCTCCTCGGGTGACATCCATTTGTTAGCACCCCTACTCTCCTTGGTGATGGGCAAGGGAGGGACATTAGAATCATTGATGATGGGGGAAGGCTTTTTGCCTTGGGCAAGGCGGTGAATTTGCCGATCCCTATTCTCGGTCATCAGATCAAAATTTCTCATAGCGGGCAGAAAATCGAGGTACCCATAACTCCCTTTTCTTCCACCGGTGTAATAAAATGTGTTGAGTGGGCGGTATCGATAAAAATGTTGTCTGTTTTTTTCAATCACCGCGGCGCGTATATCCTTATCTACAGAGGGAGCCTCTTTTTGAAAAACTCCTTCGAATAAAATTTTTGCAAACTTAGAATATCCGAGGGCATTTAAATGTGCTCCATTTATGGTTAGGTCGTTTTTTTTCAGGAGCATTTCTGCAGCAGTTCCATCAAACACATTGACGAAGCCGACTTTTTGTTTGTCCGCAACTTTTTTCATGGACTTACAGTAAGCCTTAATGTTCTCATTATTCAGGTTGGCTGCGGAAACACCGTTGACATTTTCGTTTGCGATTGGCGAGACCAGCACCAGAAGTGGTGCGGATTTCCCATTGTACGATTTTGACCCTAAATTTAACAAATAATTTGCCAGGCGAGTTTCAAAAGAGGAAAGTTCTTTTATTCCACCAAACGATTCGTTGAACCCAAAAGCAGCGATAATAATGTCTGCCTTCATTGCAGTAAGGTGTTGTTCAGTATCGGCAAAATTGGCGGGCCTTGGTTGCAGGTCAATCTCATCCGCTGACCAAGCCAAATTCCTGACCACCAAATTTAGATCGGGATGCGCTTTTTGTAGGATTGCCTCGAAATGGCCAAAATTTCGCATTCGATCAAAAAGGGTGTTTCCTAAGAGTGCAATGCGGGCATTCGCCTGTAACGTAAAGGGTAGCCTGGAGGGGATTGGGTTGGTAGATTCAGGCCTTTCTGCGTTGGACGCAAACATGGCGTATTTTCGAAAGTCTTCCTCTTCCGAGTGAAGGGAGATTGAGTAGAAAAATGCGAGGAGCCAAACGAAAGATAAGCTTGAGCCCTTAAACACTTTAGAGATTCTGTTCTTCATAAAATTCATTTTTTAATACAAGTTTTTTGATGAAAGTTTGGGTACCCGTTGGATTTATTGCTTTATTTTTCGCACTCTATTGGAAGTGCAATCACTGTAATCTGATAGAATCTATTAAGGGCAACGACCTATTATCTTTCAACTGTCAAAACACATTCAATTGAAAATTCTAAATGAGGGGTATTGTCTTTGGAAAACAGTCGATGTTCCCATCTGAAGTTAATTTCAGTGGGGTTTTAAAGTTCGCACTGAATTATAAGAAACCAAGTTACCGATTTATTCGGATCGAGATTCCCATTCCTCGGGAATGAGTGTGAGTAATTCCCGAGTATCCTCCACCTGTCACTCCAACTCCATTCATGTTCATTCCTCCAGTGTAAGGATTGACGAACACCGGAGCCGGACCTCGGGGTAAAACGATCAGTGAGTTTGGATTTTGGTTTTTGCCTAGGACCACAATTCTTTGTGGTTGCTGGTAAAGAATGGGTCCCCCGACGCTAGGCATGCCGTATAAATTTCCTGAGGGGATAAGCACAGTTCCCGTATTTTGGGTAACGGATCGACTTGCCTGAAAGGATATACTTGCCCGCCAGTTGTTTTCGATTAGATCAAAATTTACTCTCGTTGCATTAAACCTACTATACGCCCGGCCTAGTTTGTCATAGCCGTCCACCCAAGCAAGAAAAGGGGTAGGCCCGTTTCCTATCGCAACCGGAGGAAGTCCGGGATTATATAAGACCGTTTGGCCATACCCCACTCCGCCTGAATTTAAAATTTGTAGGAACATTTGAAGATGTCCGGGGTATTCCTTACCGACATAAAGATAGTTTTCAGTCGCTCCCTCATGCCATTTTAAAGTATAGGCCTGATCTTCAACGCTAAAAGAAGAAAGCTTGCTATTAAAAGATTTTCCATCTTTCCGAATAATACTTACGACCTCTGATTTTTTATCATAGGCTGTAATGGAAGCCACGATTTTACGAACCCCATCTGCACTCGTGAATGTGCGGGCTTCCATAAAAGAAACAATAAGTAGAAGGCAGAAAATATGCTTAAATAATGGCATTTACAATCAATCTAGTCCGAAACCCTTCAAATCGTCAAATCGCAAGCTTGCTTTTTAAAGCTTGTGCATTCCGAAGGTAAGACTTGGGATGTTCTCTCAAGCCCCAATTTAAAACCAAACCATCAATCATGAAAGTAACTTTATTCCTCTCCCTAATACTCTCTATTTTTACGGTAAACAAAATCTTAATATCCAAGGAGCTACCCTTTGGAGTCAGGCCCAATATCGTACTCATGATAACCGATGATCAAGGTTATGGACCGATAGGAAAGCACGGCAATCCTTGGATCCAGACACCTAATCTTGATAAGCTACACGGGCAAAGCACCCGCTTTGAAAGGTTCTTGGTCAGTCCCACCTGCTCGCCCACCCGAGCCGCCCTTATGTCGGGCCGTCACCCCATGAAAAATGGAATTACTCACACCATTTTAGAAAGGGAAAGGATGGCATTAAGCACGGTGACCCTTCCTCAGGTGTTATCGAAGGCGGGCTATGTTTCTGGGATATTTGGCAAGTGGCATTTAGGGGACGAGGAGCCCTACCAACCACATAAGCGCGGGTTTGACGAAGCCTTTATCCATGGAGCAGGTGGAATTGGACAGAAATTTAATTGCTCATGTGCTGATGTTCCGGGTAATCAATATTTTAATCCAACCATTCGTCACAATGGTTCCTTTGTAAGGACTAAGGGCTATTGCACCGACTTATTTTTCACCGCTGGAATGGGATGGATGAAAAAAATGAAAGACCAAGGGAAACCCTTTTTTGCCTATATCACGACGAATGCTCCGCATGGCCCTTTTATTGCTCCGCCCCAAAATGCAAAACGATTTACTGATCTTGGTTTCTCCGAAAGAGATGCCGGATTCTATGGAATGATAGAAAACATCGATCAGAATATGGGGCGGCTTATGAGCAAGCTCGACGAATGGAACCTCGCCAAGGACACAATCCTTATTTTTATGTCTGATAATGGCTCAGTTGGCGGAATGGTACGAGAGGGCTCCAAGCTTGGTATGTCCAAGGACGGCAAGCCTATGGAAGGTTTCAATGCGGGGATGAAGGGTGCAAAAAGTTCGGCTGATGAAGGTGGGGTTCGCGTGCCATTTTTTGTTCGTTGGCCAGGCAAATTCGCAGCCGACCAAGCGGTTGAAAGGATTTCCGCTCATATTGATCTTTTACCCACACTTGCTGATATTGTGGGAATTGACCAGTTACCCAAGGGGCAAGTCGAGGGACGGAGCCTCCTGCCGCTAATCAAAAATCCACAAGCCAAGTGGAAGGACCGCTATCTTTTTACGCAGGGTGCCCGTTGGAAAACCGGTTCCGAACCGACTGATCATATGTGGAAGCGTTTTGCAGTTAGGAACGAGCGTTTTCGCCTAGTGGAGAACAAGCTCTACGATATGAAGAAAGATCCTTCGCAACTTTTGGATATTGCAGACAAAAATCCCAAAGTAGTTCAGTCGATGCGTTTAGCCTACGAAAAGTTTTGGAAGGAAACCCGCCCCCTTATGGTGAATGAGGAAGTTCCCATGTCTCCAACCCAGCCCTACCATATACTTCATGCCAAGCAGTTAGAGAATGGCGGTATTCCGGACTGGAACGCACCCCCACTTTAACTAAAAGAATCAAAGACCATTAAAAGAAAATTAGCTAAATCGTGGGTGTAAATTTGACTTAAATAGTTGTTTTTAATGGTTTAAGTATGACTTTGTCATGAATGTAATTTTCCGAACATTTGTCCTCTTTTGGATATTACAACTCGCCCATTTAAGTTTGGGGGTAGATGCCAAGAAAGTTGCGTTTTTTGAAAAGAAGATTCGACCCATTTTGGTAGAGAATTGTTACGAGTGTCATTCGGAAAAAGCCAAAAAAGTGAAAGCAAATCTATATCTCGACACGCGGGCGGGTTGGATTCAAGGGGGAGACAGCGGAACGGTAATAGTACCCAAAAAACTTGGTCAAAGTTTATTATTTAAGGCGATAAGTTACGAGAGTAACGACCTGCGAATGCCGCCAGATGGCAAGTTGTCTAAAGAAGCGATTAAGAATCTCCAAAAATGGATTTTGGAAGGAGCGATTGACCCTAGGGAAAATGAGATGGGAATGAAAAAAAAGCAAAACCCTATTTCCTTAAAGGAGCTAGCAGATGTACGGGACTATTGGGCTTTTAAACCGGTTCAATCTCAGCCATTTCCCAAAGTTAAGATGGCGGGATGGGCCGAAGATTCAATCGATTATTTTGTTTTGGCAAATTTGGAGTCAAAAAAATTAACCCCCTCGCGGTATGCGGATAAATATACTTTATTAAGAAGGATTTATTTTGACCTCATCGGATTACCTCCAAGCCCAGATCAAATTAATGATTTTATTTCTGATCGCTCTCCGAATGCGTTTCCAAAAGTGGTTGATGAATTACTCGGCTCAGAAAGGTTTGGAGAAAGATGGGGTCGACATTGGCTCGATGTTGCTCGTTATGCCGATACTATTGGTGGAGGCCGGAACAACCCTTTTCCTAATGCCAGCCGTTATCGAGATTATGTGGTATACAGTTTTAATAAGGACAAACCCTTTGATCGCTTTGTTATCGAGCAAATTGCGGGCGATCTGATGCCTTCAAAATCTAAATTGGAATATAATGAATATCTTACAGGCACGGGATTTTTGGCTCTCGGTCCGCATAATTATGAATTACAGGACAAGGAACTCTTACGCATGGAAGTGGTCGACGAGCAACTAAGCGCGGTGGGTCGGGCGTTCATGGGCATTACTATGGGTTGTGCCCGCTGTCATGACCATCCCTTTGACCCGATTCCAACAAAAGAATACTATTCTATGGCGGGTATTTTTCGGAGCACTAATAGCTTGGTTCCAGGAAATGTAGCTAGTTTTCATGAAAGAGTATTGCAGGATGACTTTGGCACCCAACGAAAAGAACACGCGAGAGTCTTGACTTCTCTTGAGGAGAGATTGAAGGAAGCCATTTTAGCAGTTAGGTTATTAGGTGGTAAAAAGATAAGTTTGATTAGACAAAAAAGGAATTTAGACCCACTTTACTTAGACGGAATTGTTGTGGATGATTCAGATGCCAAATTGATCGGTAAATGGATTTCCTCGACTCACACAAATGGCTTTGTGGGAAAGCGATATTTGCATGATGACAATAAAGGTAAGGGTACTAAATCGATTACTTTTTCGGCAAATATTCCACGCAAGGGAGAATATGATGTTCAAGTTTCTTACACCGTTGGTTTAAATCGATCAAACAGAACTCCGGTGACCATTATGCATGCGGATGGCGAACATAAAGTCCTACTTGATCAAACAAAAGCCCCTCAAATACTGGGAGCGTTTAAGTCGGTTGGAAGATTTAATTTCGACAGGAGAGTAATGGAGGTCGTTCAGATTACAACAGAAGGAACGAGGAAGGTTGTGATCGCGGATGCGATCCGCTTGGTTCCGGTAATGAAAGTGCCTTCTCTCGACAAAACGGCGAAAAAAAGTACTGCTGATTCTAAAAAAAATAACATGCTTAAAGTTCAGATTAAGAATGCAGAAATACGAGTCGAGGAGCTGAAAAATTTAATCGTTGAGCACAATAAGAAGGCTCCGCCTAAAGCTGAAAAGGCATTGTCAGTTCGAGAGCAGAAGGCAGTTGGTGATTGGCATGTTCATCTTCGTGGAGGAATCCGTAATTTGGGACCGCTTGTTCCGCGGGGATTTTTGGTAGTCGCAACCCCGCGGCATACATCTCCATTTCCCCAGATACCTGAAGGATCAAGCGGTCGCCTAGAACTTGCCCATTGGGTATCCTCTCCTCAAAACCCCCTTACTGCTCGAGTATTTGTCAATCGGGCTTGGCATCATCTTTTTGGTCGTGGAATCGTATCGAGTACAGATAATTTCGGGAAAATGGGAAGTCGACCTACCCATCCAGAACTTCTCGATGACCTAGCACAATTTTTCATTGATAATAAATGGTCTATCAAGACACTTATCCGCAAAATTGTACTTTCGACAACATACCAAATGTCTTCCAACGCAAATGAAAAAGCATTAAAGGAGGATCCGGAGAATCAATTATTTTCTAGACAGAATAGACGAAGACTGGATGCGGAGGCAATTCGAGACGCCATGCTATTGGCAAGTGGGCAGATTACATTTGAAAACTCGAAGGCAAATCAAAATCGTTCATTGTTTCAAAAGATTGACCGGAACAAAATTCCAGAAATTTTTACTGTCTTTGATTATCCCAATCCAGGATTGGTTTCAGGGAATCGTAACACTAGCACTGTTCCTACCCAAGCTTTGTTTATGATGAATAGTGATTTTGTAATGAGGCAAGCTGTGCTTACCGCTCAAAATATCTTCGGTCGAGAAAGTGTAGATGTCGAACTCAAGATTAAATTGGTTTTCCTGAGCTGTCTTGGGCGTGAGCCGAATTACGACGAAAAGAAACTGGTTTATAGTTACTTAGATCAAAGCTTGGACGGAGAAACTGGCTCTAAAGCAATGGAAGGCCTTGTGCATTCTCTTTTTGCATGTTTAGATTTTCGATATTTGAATTAAGAAAGTAATGACTAGGCGTTTTCAAAAATTAACCCGAAGAAGTTTACTTCAAACAGTAGCTTGTGGGTTTGGTTCTATTGCCTTAGCCGGATTAGAAAATGCAAATGCTCAACCCTCAAGCTCCCTTCTTGCGAAGCCTCCCCGTTTTCCGCAACGAGCTAAACGGATTATCTTTATTTTTATGGCTGGTGGCCCGAGTCATGTGGATACATTTGATTACAAGCCTGAACTTTTTACGAAGGACGGAAAGGAGATCGATTTTGTAGGGGTTCGCACAAATACATTTGGTAAAGCGAGCAAACGCAATTTGATGAAACCTCTTTGGGATTTTAAGCAACATGGACAGTGCGGAAAGCATATTTCCTCTCTATTTCCCAATATTGCGAGCCATGTCGATGAACTGGCTTTTATTCACTCCATGCATACCGAGGGAGTGGCTCACGGTCCCTCAACTCTTTTCATGCATACTGGAGCAACTAACTTGGTTCGTCCATCCATGGGGAGCTGGATATCGTATGGACTAGGATCGGAGAATCATAATTTGCCCGCTTTCGTAACTATTTCTCCATCTACAAGCAAGGGCGGTCCGAGAAATTATGGGAATGCCTTTTTGCCATCTATTCACCAGGGAACCGCCCTTGGAAGAGCTGGGAATGTGAATGGAGCCAAGATTCGAAATGTAGAAAATGCCATGCTCGGTGATTCTCAGAGAAAAAGTCGCTTTGACCTCTTGCAGAATTTAAATACGGTTCAGTCGAATCGTTATTCGCATGATGATGAGTTGGAGGCGACTATTGAAAATTACGAATTGGCTTGGCGTATGCAGATGGAAGCGCCGGAATTAACGGATCTCTCCAAAGAAACCAAGTCGACCAAAAGTATTTATGGGATCGACGAGAAAGATACCGATGATTTTGGAAAGCAATGCTTACTGGCAAGAAGAATGGTAGAGCGAGGTGTTAGGTTCGTAAGTGTTAATTATTCGGATGAATCCGCTAATCCGAGGTGGGATCAACACAGCAACATGCCGAATCATGCCAACCATGCCAGAGCAACCGACAAGCCGGTTGCTGGATTATTACAGGACCTAAAAGCGAGGGGCTTATTGGAAGATACCTTAGTATGGTGGGGCGGGGAATTCGGAAGAACCCCTTTTTCTCAGGGAAAAGATGGGCGTGATCATAATCCACGGGGCTTTACAGTATTTTTAGCCGGTGGTGGAATTAAGCCAGGTATTTCTTATGGTTCGACAGATGAAATTGGAGGCACTGCTGTTGATAACCGTGTCCATATGCATGATCTGCATGCCACCATTCTACACGCAATGGGCCTGAATCATGAAAAATTGACTTACAGATCTGCAGGGAGAGATTTCCGACTGACCGATGTACATGGAAGTGTGGTAGAGGATTTGTTTTCTTGAGGTCTTATCCTTTAAACTTAGGATATCGAATTCAAAAAAGGCTAAAAGTATTCAATCTACAATGTAGTACGTTGTTGTTAAATTTAATTCAGGATCTTCATTCTGATAGTAAAGAGCTTGCAAGATTTGCTGACAGCTGTTATTTCTGATCGCTTTCTCTAATTTTTGTACCCCCCCAATTTATTATGTCAGAATTAAGTGATTTAACTATCAAGGTAGCGCCACGCGAACAAACTGGCCGCCAGGCTTGTAATAGACTCCGTGCATCCGGAAGGATACCTGCTGTTTTTTACGGCAAACAAATTAACAAGTCATATTCAATTGAAGATCGAGCAATGCGCATTCTTTTGCGAAAAGCTTCAGGATCATCGTCTTTGTTCCGTCTGCTTGGAGATAAAGGGGAAGATGAGCTTGTTTTGATTAAAGACATGCAAATGGATTCTATCAAAGATACAATAACTCACATTGATTTTATTCAGGTTAATCGTGGTGAAGATCTTCAAACTAAAGTCCCTCTTACTCTTCTTGGAGAAGCGGAGGGAGTCAAGACACAGGGTGGAATTTTAGAGGCACTGGTTAATGAAGTGGAAATTCGTTGCCGACCTAGTAATTTACCTTCTCAAATTGAACTTGATATATCAAAATTAGAACTTGGAGAAAATTTACAGGTTAAAGATTTGCCGGTAATTGAAGGAGTCGCTTATGTTGCAGAATTGGATGGAATGCTTGTTTCATGCGTAGGTAGTGCGGGCGGTCGTTCATCGGCAGAAGATAGTGAGGACGGGGAGCCGGAGGAAGTTGCTACAGATCAAGAATCTACCGAAGAGACAAAATCATCTGACTAATCCGGAATTTTTTATAATCTTAAAACCTTTCGATTGTAAATGACTCGTGGCAAATTTCGCAATAATTGGACTTGGAAATCCTGGAGATATTTATCAAAGCACTAGGCACAATTTAGGCTTTTGGTTACTTGATAAAATTGCAGAAAAAGAAAATGTCCGGTTTAATAATAGTAAAGAATTTCATGCCGATCATTTAATTATGAAACGCAAGGAAAAAAAAGTTCTTTTAGTGAAACCCAAAACTTTTATGAATGAGAGTGGGCGCTATCTTTCGAGTATCCTGAATTATTTTCGATGCTCCCCTGAGAATGTTATAGTGCTTCACGATGAATTAACTTTGCCATTTGGCGAAATAAAAATTTCCAAAAATAGAGGAGCCGGCGGTCACAACGGGGTTAGTAGTGTAATTTCATCACTTGGTAATTCCTTTGTGAGATTTAGACTTGGAATCGGCAACAAGCCTTTCCCTCAAATGAAACTTTCTGATTTCGTTCTTTCCAAACTTTCTGCTGAGGAATGTTTATTTTTAGAAAATAAAAAAGATAATTTTTATGACGCTCTATTTGGGATTTTAGATAACGGAATAGATGCCACAATGAATTTAATTAACCAAACAAAACGATCCCAATCAACCTCATGAACAAGAGAAACTACTTAGCAACTATTGTATACAATGCCCGCGGGGCAGATGGATCTTCTGACGAAATGATTCCAAAATTAAGTGAAATCATCCGCCAATCAGAAGGAGAAGTCACAAAAGTAGAAAACCAAGGTAATCACGATTTTATCTACCCACAAAGCAAGGAAGTGACCTCTGGAACTTACCTCCAATTCGAAATCGAGGCTGATGCAGAAATGCCTCTCCGCTTGAAAGAAAAATTAAAGCTAGAAAAAAAAGTTGATCGCGTTCTAATTGAGCGCAAGTAAAGTAAGTTAAATCTTCTTTACTACTTTAAATTTATTATGGCATCGTTAAACAAAGTTCTACTCATAGGAAATCTTACCCGTGACCCTGATGTAAGAATGATGACTAATGGTCGCCCAGTTTGCAATTTCGGGCTTGCCTTAAATCGCTCCTACAAGGACGCAGAGGGCAATCGTAAGGATGAGACTACTTTTGTTGATGTTGAGTCCTTTGGCCCTAGGGCAGAAGCAGTCGGTCGGTTTTTCACTAAGGGTCGGGCAATTTTTATCGAAGGGAGACTTAAGTTAGATCAATGGGAGTCTAAGGAGGGTGAAAAGAGAAGCGCACTTAAGGTGGTTTTAGATAGTTTCGAGTTTGTTGATTCCAAGCAAGAGGGTGGTTCTACTGCACCTAGAAGTGGGGAGCAGACAGCACCACCTCAGGCAAATGAAGCCCGACCAAAACCTTCCCCCGAACCGGCTCCAGAAAGCAACGACTTAGATGACGATGTACCTTTTTAATCACTGACAAATTTATAATTATGGCCACCACAGAAATACTACTCGTAGAACACATAAACAATCTTGGATCCGAAGGAGATGTTGTAAAGGTCCGACCTGGATTTGCACGAAATTATCTTTTGCCCCAGAAAAAAGCAGTTCCATTAAATCACGCAAATAAAAAACGTTTAGATTCATTAAAGGTTGCCCGTGCTGCCAGAGAGACTGACGAACTTCAGAAATCACAAGAGATTGCCACCAAGTTAAAGGATACAAAAATCGCCGTGGCGGTGAAGACGGGTGCGGGAGGAAAACTCTTTGGATCTGTGACTGTTCACCATATTCTTGAAAAGTTGAGTGAAAAAGGATTTACTTTCGATAAGAAACACATCACTTCATTTTCTCCGATCAAGGCATTGGGAATTAGTAAGATTTCGATTTCACTACACAAAGAAGTGGAAGCCGAAGTTGAAGTTGAAGTTGTATCTGAGAATCCAATTGAAGAGAGCGAGTAACTCTTACCTATTCGCTAATTAGCAGGATTATTTGAATGCCAAGTCTAGGAACTTCTTCTTCCAAAGAAAAATCAGTTCCTAAGTACCAAGGTTCTGGAGCCAAACATCAATCATCTGTTAAAGATACCATAGAGGGTAAACCTCTACCTAGCAATTTAGATGCAGAGCAAGGTTTACTCGCGGCTTGCATTATGGATACATCCGGTGAGGTAATGGGAAGATGTGCGGAGCAAGCAATTAGTGCCGATCATTTTTATCATTTAAATCACCAAATTATTTTCGAAGCACTTTTGGACCTTAATCGTGATAATAAGGCTGCGGATGAAATTTTACTGGCAGAAAAACTTGAAAGTAGAAAGCAACTAGAACAAGTAGGTGGACAAAATGGCTTATTTGAACTTACTTCAAGAATCGATACCACTGCCCATGCAACCTATTGGTTAGAGATCGTCAAAGAAAAAGCCCTTTTAAGAAGATGTATATATGTTGCTTTTGAAATTATAGACGGTGCGAATAACCTACAGGGCGAAGTCGATGATTTTCTTTCTGGAATGGAGCAAAGGGTCTGCGAGTTGGGTGATGATCAAAATACCCGTTCCTCTATACATTTTAGAGAGCCGATACAGAAAGCTATGGGTGAGATCCAAAAAATGCTTTCGAAGGAAGAATCGGATGGTTTGTTAACAGGCTATAAAGATTTGGACAATCTGACAAATGGCTTGAAATCGTCAGAAATGATTGTTATTGCGGCCCGTCCTTCTGTAGGTAAAACAAGCCTTGCGATGAACATCGTCGAAAATATTTCCTTCTCCCACAAGTATATTAACAACCCGAAAAATATCTTAGTTTTTAGTTTAGAAATGAGTGCCTCATCATTAGCGATGAGATTAATATGCGGAAAGGCAAAGGTAAATATGAATGATTTGCGTAAGGGCTTTGTTGCAAAGAATTACGCAGAAAAACTCAATGAAATAAGTCAGCAATTTCAACAAGCTCCCATTTGGGTAGACGATACAAGTGGCTTGAGTATCAATCAAATCCGTGCAAAAGCACGAAGAGTTAAATCAAGGAATGGTCTTTCTTTAATTGTGATTGATTATTTACAGTTAATTTCAGGGGATCGTTATTCTTCTTCTCGGGAAAATGAGATATCAGTGATTTCAAGAGGATTGAAATCGATGGCAAAAGAATTAGAAGTCCCGGTTATTGTTCTTAGCCAGCTCAATCGAGATTCTGAAAAGGAGAAAAGGGACCCCCGACTTTCAGACTTGAGGGAATCCGGTTCAATTGAGCAGGATGCTGATATTGTTATGTTATTGGGTAAAGAAAGAAAGGGGGAAGATATTCGTGCAAGTGATGTTTCTCAGACTGGTGAAGAAAGCCAAGCAGATGACTTTGAGCCTATTAAGTTAATCCTTGCCAAGCAAAGAAATGGGCCTACCGGTTATGTAAATCTTGCATTTGTGCGGAAATATACGAAATTTGAAAGTGCACAATATGACCCCCGACTTAATTAAAAATTAAATGAATAAAATTCGTTCTCTTTTCCCCATCCTGTTCCTACTTTCTGGAATGATGATTTTATGGTCTCAAGTAGTTCCAGATGGTAAAACAATTTCTTCCATATCCATCGAATTGGAAGGCCCTGATACCATTGGGAAATCTTTTATTTTACAAAATTTACAAATAGAAACGGGAATCCCTTACAAATCCAACGCGATAGACAAATCGATTACTAACCTTATGGCAACGGGTGCGATTGATGATGTAAAAGTATTTTTGGACCCAGAAATAAGCACTGAACAAGAGGTGGCCTTAGTTTTTAAGGTCTATACAAAGTCTCGGATTGGAACGATTATCTTTGAGGGTAATGATAAGTTGTCCGATCGAAAACTCGAAAAGGAAATTGAAATAAGTATCGGGGAATTGTTGGACGAGTCTGAGATAAAAGCTGATCAACGGGCACTTAAAGAGTTATATTTAGAAAAAGGTTTTTGGAATTCTCAAGTAGACAGTCAAATTATAACCAAAGAGGAAGGAAGAAGCGTCTCAGTTGTATTTAAAATTATAGAAAATGAAAAACGAAAAATAGGTAAAATTATTTTCGAAGGAAATAAGAATATTTCAGATAAAAAACTCTTAAAGGAAATGGAAACAGCACCCTGGAGGTTTTGGAGATTTTGGTCTAAAAGATCTCGTTACCGACCTAGTATCTTTGAAGAGGACTTAATTAAACTCAGAACTGCTTTCCGGGATCAAGGTTTCTTAGATGTCACAATTGAGCAAAGTGGAGTAAAAATTATTCCGAAAGGATCTAATTCTTTAGATGTTGTCATCCGTGTGGACGAGGGTGAGCGATCCTATTTCGGTGAAATATCTATAGTTGGTAATTCCGTCATTACTGCAAAAGATTTAAAGCGACTGGATAGTCGTGCTGACAAAGAACTAAAGACAGGGGATCACTATTCGCCAACACTTCTATCCGAGGAAAGAAATCGCTTGCGAAAGAAATACGGCGAGCAGGGTTATTTGGATGCCAGAGTGGTTTCGATTAGAAAGCCTAATCTTCAAACAGGACAAATTGATCTAAGGTTTGAGATTACGGAAAATAACAAATTTACAGTGAACACAATTCAAGTTCGGGGAAATGAGAAAACAAAAACAACTGCCATTGTTCGGGAACTTGCTTTGGCGCCAGGTGAGACGTTCGATTTACTTCGAATGGAAACGAGCGAATCCCGTCTAAGAAATACGCGTTTTTTCGAGAAAGTAACATTGGATGACGAACCAATTGCATCACAGGATCCAGAATTGCAAAGTAGCAGAAGAAACCTGGTAGTAAATGTAGAGGAGGGTCGCACTGGACATGTTTCTTTTGGAGTTGGATTTAGTACTTTAGAGAAAGCGATGATGTTTGCCGAATTTAGACAAGGAAACTTCGATATAATGAGATGGCGTAGTCCCCATCGCTTGCAGGGAGACGGACAGAAATTCCGCCTTCGTTTAAAGCTGGGTGCTCGAAGTAATGAGGTTCGACTTGCTCTTGAGGAACCCTGGTTTATGAATCGCAGGGTTGCTGCTGGATTTGAGTTATTTCGGGAAAAGTCTGATTACTACAGTTCATACTACGATGAAATGCGAGCAGGGTTTGAGGTCTATTTTAGAAAGAGATTATTCGAGCTTGTAGAAGGTCGCTTATTTTATCGTCTCGAAGATGTCATCATTAGTGATATCGGAATTGGTGTTCCTGCTTTCATAACTAACGATCCGAAATATGATCCATCGAAAAACGAAATTGACCGAACAATTTCTAAAGTGGGTCTTAGTTTAACCCGTGATACAAGAAATAGTATCTTATTTCCCTCCGAAGGTAGCATTGTTACCCTACGAAAAGAATTTGCCGGTGGCCCATTTGGTGGAGATGCTGACTATGGCCGTTTCGAATTACAGGGAGCGAAGTTTTTTGAGACTTTTACTCCTATGGAACAAGTTTTATCGATCGTAGGGAGAACAGGAACACTGGGTCGTTTTGATGGAAAAGATGCAGATGTACCTTTCTTCGAAAAATTCTTTTTGGGGGGGCCTTATAATTTGAGAGGGTGGGACTATCGGGAGGCAGGGCCACAAGATTCAAAAGAACCTAATGGAGGAAATTCTTACAGTTATTTAAGTGCAGAGTATACTTTTAAAATTGCTGACCCATTGCGTTTTGCAGTTTTTTATGACGGCGGTTTTTTAAGAACCAATGATTTTAAATTTCTGCCTGGAGATGATATGGAAGGCTGGCATGATAATTGGGGATTGGGAGCACGCATAATGGTTATGGGTATGCCCCTTCGACTAGATTTAGGTTTCCCGATCTCGGATCCCTCAAAAACAGGTGGATCGCCGCAGTTTCATTTTTCTGGTGGTACACGATTTTAAACTTTCACTATTCATTCATTACCTAACTCACATCTAATATGCATAAGCTAATTCTCTTTTTGACCCCTCTCGCCTTTTTGTTTTTAATGCCTTCTTTTTCGACTGCACAAAAAGTAGCGGTGGTAGATGTACAGAAAGTTTTTGATGGATATCAAAAGGTAAAGGAAGCAAGAGCTAGATTGGACAAGTCCAAGAAAATTGCGATGGAGGAACTCGAAATTTTCCGTGCAGAAATGGAGAAAATTGTTAAAGAACTAAAAGAGATGGAGGATAAGATTAAAAATCCAAATATTGACAGTACGGATCTTAGAAAAAAATACCAAGAAAAAGTTGAAAAAGCGAAGGTCAAGCAGGACGATATGGTTTCTTACGATAAACGAGCGAAGGCTACCATTTCTCAAAGGCAAAGAAACCTACTTGTCGAACATCTTGCAGATATCCGTAAAGCGGTCCAACAAGTGGCAGGTGCTAAAGGGTATGATTTGATCTTAAATTCTTCAGAAACGCAGTTGGGTGTATTTTATGCAGGAGATAAATTTAATGTGACTGAGGAAGTTATTATTACTCTTAACGCATCCCAAGGTAAAAAGTAAGTAGTCCGTTTAAAACTGCTCTGAAAGTAGGAGCTTATGAACTTTAAGATAGCTTTCGATCAACTTCTTGTGATCCTTCCTTCTGCGGAAGTAGATGGAACTTTAAAGATTTCTAGTTTAAGTGGCATCGCTGCACTTGAAAGAGCGGTTGAAGGTGATATTTCTTTTCTAGGTAATTCAAAGTACAAGTCATTAGTTTCAAAATCTAATGCATCTATTATTTTATTGCCTAAGAACTACATTGGTTCTCCAAAAGAAAACCAAGTTTTTCTTCGAATTGATGACCCTTCACGTGGATTGGCTTCATTATGCAGCTTTTTAGAGGGTGAATTGTATCCCCCGCCAAAAGCTGAAATTCATTCAACTGCCTGGGTTGATTCAGGTGCAAAATTGGGTGCTGGAGTTGCCATTGGCGCATTTTGTTTTATCGGAAAAGAAGTTTTAATTGAAGCCGGCAGTATTATTGGAACTCATTGCCATATCGGAGATTTTGCAAAGATTGGTCGTAATGCGAATTTACACCCCGGTGTGAAGCTATTATCAAGGTGTGAGCTCGGTAATAATGTTGTAGTTAATGCGGGAGCTGTCATTGGATCCGAAGGCTATGGATTTGATCAGGCCGAGGGCTCTCATAAAAAGATACCGCATCTTGGAAAGGTTGTGGTAGAGGATGAGGTTGAAATTGGTGCAAATACATGCATAGACCGTGCTCGATTTGAGGAAACAAGGATTGGTGCGGGATCAAAAATTGATAATTTAGTTCAAGTAGGTCACAATGTAAGAATTGGAAAAGGTTGTTTAATCGTAGCTCAGGTTGGCATTGCCGGCAGTGTTGAGTTTGAGGATAATGTAGTGGTAGGCGGTCAGGCTGGGTTTGCGGGACATTTGAAAATTGGAAAAGGAGCGAAGATTGCCGGGCAGGCAGGTATTACAAAAAATGTCGAGCCTGGTGCATTCCTCAAAGGCAATCCTGCATTACCCTTTCAATTAGCACAAAGAATTTCTATTTTACAAAAAAGATTGCCTGAATTGTTCAATAGATTTGATGGCTTTGCCGATAAGGGGTAATTTTAAACTATGGAGAACGGAAAAAAACTAAAGATTTTTACAGGTAATTCAAGTAAGCCACTATCTCAGGAAATATGTGAATACCTTGATGTTCCTCTAGGAGATGCAACCGTAACTTCATTTCCTGATAATGAGAGCTTTGTCCGTTATAATGAAAATATTAGAGGGATGGATGTATTTTTAGTACAATCGACCTGTTCCCCTGCGAATCATAATGTAATGGAGTTATTAATTATGATAGATGCCGCTAAAAGGGCATCTGCAGCAAGAGTCACCGCAGTACTTCCATTTTTTGGTTATTCAAGGCAAGACCGAAAGGATCAACCACGGGTTCCAATTACCTCAAAATTAGTTGCAAACCTTTTAGTAGCAGCGGGTGCCAATAGAATTTTAACAATGGATTTGCATGCACAGCAAATTCAAGGTTTTTTTGATATACCAGTAGATCATTTGTATGCATCTCCTGTTTTCTTTGAAGAATTAAAAAGTCGTGATGCTCAAAATATGACCATTTTTTCTCCCGACGTGGGTGGAATGAAAATGGCAAATGCATATGCTGAGGTGCTAGGCTGTCCGCTTGGATTTGTGGCAAAACGACGAACTGGTGCAAGCACAGTCGAAGCGATGAATTTAGTAGGAGAGGTAGAGGGAAGAGAAATCCTCATGATAGATGATATGACAGAAACTGCGGGTACATTAACAGCAGCAGCAAAAATTTTGAAAGAACGAGGGGCAAAAAAAGTAAGTGCAATTGTAAGTCACTGTGTTTTGAACGAGACTGGGAAAGAGAGGCTAAGACAAGGTATTCTAGATGAATTAATTACAACGAATACCGTGAATATAGATATTGGTGATCTCCCAATTAAGAAATTAAGTGTTGCACCCTTACTTGGTGAAGCAATTAGACGAACCAATACAGATAGTAGTATTTCAAGCCTGTTTCAAATAAAAGGTTTTTAAGTATTTTATAAAATTAGACAACCGCGTGGAGTAAATACGCTATGATAGTCATGAAACCAATTATTTTAGGCCTCATATTATTTACAGTGCTTGCGATTGGAAATGGGAACCTTTTTGCTCAGAATCGCAAACTTTCCTTAAAAATTGAAGATGGTGTTCTTGACCGCTCATTAAATAGAGCACCTAGTAGTTATTCTCCTGCTCTCAAGAAGGCGACTCCAGCTGTGGTTGCAGTAACTACTCAGCAAGTAGTTAGAAGGCTTTATCCAGGGGGAGGAAGTAGTCCGCGCGAAGAATTACTGAGGAGATTTTTTGGCTTACCCCTTTTAAATAATGCTAGAGTGGAAGAAGAAATGGTCCCTGCAGGCATAGGTTCGGGTGTCATTGTTAGCCCGGAAGGCCATACTATTACCAATGCTCATGTTATTACCGACCCGAGAACTGGTGAACTAGTGGAAGAGGTAACAGTTCAATTATCGGATAAAAGGCAATTCCAAGCCAAAATTATAGGTTTTGATCGATCAACAGATGTTGCGGTTCTGAAAATAGAGGATGATAAACCATTCCCACATGTAACTTTAGCAAATAGTGATCATTTAGAGGTGGGTGATATTGTTTTTGCAGCTGGAAACCCTTTAGGAATTGGTATGACGGTAACCATGGGAATAATTTCCGCGACAAAGAAATCAGAATTAGGTGTTCTTGACTTGGAGGGTTCATATGAGAATTTCATTCAAACGGATGCAGCAATTAATAGAGGGAACTCCGGTGGACCATTGTTAGATGCAGTGGGTCGTTTAATCGGTATAAATACCGCAATAATTTCTCAAACTGGTGCAAGCATGGGAATTGGATTAGCGATTCCGGTTAATATGGTTCAAAAAGTACTGACCGACTTGGTTGAAAGAGGAGGAGTGAGAAGAGGTTTTCTTGGTGTTGAATTAGCACCTTCAAGTGATGGTACAGGTGTAATCGTTACAAAGATAGTACCGGGAAGTGCAGCAGATCTCGCTGGCTTTGAACCAAAAGATCGAATTATAAAGGTGGACTCTCAAGCAGTTGACTCAATCAATCAATCGAGGTTGGCAATCTCTCAAACTGCACCGGGCACAAAGATAACGATTGATGTTATCAGAGGAGGAAATAAAAAAACATTATTTGTTACGCTCGATTTAATGGGAGGTAAAAATAGAATATCAATGCCTGGCGTCTCCTTGGAAGAGTTGAGTGTGGAAAATCGATTACGGTTTCAAATACCACCTACAACAAAGGGAGTGGTTGTGACAAAATCCACTGGTAATGCCGAAACCTTTAAGGAAGGCGTAGTAATTGTGGAAATTAATGGATTCCAGGTAAATTCGATTCAAGAAGTTGAAGAACAGATCAAGAGTGGAATTAATCGTTTTTATGTATGGTACCGTAACAAGTACCGATTTTTAGCTTATCGCGTTCCCTGATATACGATTCAACTGCCTGGCTTTATTGGATCAATTAGTTTTAATTCATCCGGGATTTCGCTGGGGTCATAAGTTGGAAAATGAAGCTTGAGAAGCGGCTGGAATGAGACACCAAAATCTAACTCATGAGTACTTCGGTCCACCAGTGAAGTTACGGCACAAATAGTGCACTCTGTTTCATTCAGTATAGATAGAGCTTCGGTAACCCGGCCTCCTTTAGTAACAACATCTTCGACTAGTAAAACATTGTCTTTCTTAGACAAAGAAAAGTTTCTGCGCAGTTCAAGTTTATCTTCCACTTTCTCTAAAAACAAAAAGCGACAGTTTAGTTGTCTGGCAACTTCCTGCCCAAGTACAAGCCCGCCCATTGCAGGAGCAACAATAGTGTTGGGGGTTGGACAATCTAATTGCTTTATGAGCAAACTTGCTAAAATGGAAACTTTGTCCAAGTACTGACAAACTTGTGCGCATTGGAAAAAATGCCCACTACGCTGGCCCGATCTTAAAATGAAATGGCCAGTGAGAAGTGCTTTAGTTTCTTTAAAGATAGATATTACCTGATCATCGGTTTTATTTTCCATCAATTCACCATTTTGAAATAGGAAAATTTAGCAACAGAATTCACTCATTTATCTAATCTACTTGAAATAAGTATTTAAGTTCTAAGAAAAGCCGATGAATATGAGCTCTATTTTTTTGAGACAGTTGGGTTTTTCCAGCCTAAATTAATTTTCGGTCCCATGTTATAAAGTTTTGCATTAATATTTCGGAGTTCTTGTTGATTATCTTCTATCAATTTATCCATCGATAGTCGGGCATTTTGCAAATTTGATGAGGCGGTTAAGTATTCTTCCGATGCTTTGAAGCTAGGAATTTTTGACTGAATGGCATTATCTTGATCAAATTTAGCTTTGCATTTATCGCAGCAAAACCCGACTTTTCTCCCTTTGAAAATAGAAAATTTTTCGTCTACGATTTCTTTTTTAGATACGGGGCATTTGTTGTTAAATGGGGTTTTATCTTGAGTACGTAGGCCAATTTGAATGGTCTCTTCTTCCTGTATTTCGAACTTTAAGGTTTCCACTACAATTAGTTTTTTTAAAGAATCTTGCCTGTCTTTTTTCTGAGCAATGAGAGCATTATAAGTTGGTGAGTCTACAAAATGTTTTTTCAATGATTCTGCACCCTGAGGTGTTACTTTGGTTTGCCATAAAAAAAGTTTATTAAGTTTACCCAGTTTTTGAAGGTGAGGAAGAGACGCATCGGATATTTGAGTGCCATAAAGATTCAGGTACTCTAGGTTGGGTAATTTGGATAAGTGAATGGAGGATTTGTCTGTTATTACAGTATTTTCAAGATGCAACCGAGAGAGAAGTCCATATTTGGTAAGGGATGCAATTCCATTATCAGTAACCTTTGTCCTGGCTAGATTTAACCAAACAAGTTGTTCGGCAATTGGTTCTAGTAACATAATTTTCTTATCATCAAAATTTTGTCCTGCATAGGAAGCATTTACATATATCGCATTAGTATTTTGAGCGATTGGCATAGCTAAAATTCCAGCTTTCCGTAGATTGTTGAGTGCTTTGGGACTCGCTGGAGGCACGATGGGAAGCTTGGGTTGCAATATGATATTTTTGGATATCAATTTCTTCGGCATATTGGCTAAGATGTGAAAGGCAGATTTTTGAGTTTTATCATCTAGGTCAGAAATCTGTAGGTCAAAAGATGCTCCTATCTTAATCCATGCCTTCATAACTTCAAGTTCCTGTCGTGTCACAGGATTGTAGTGGTCAGAATCTTCCATCGGGGGCATGGCTTCTTCGTCTTCTTTGGGCAGGGTAATACGATAAATGAGTTCACTCTCTTCAATGTTCCCCTTTACGATAATGTCTGCACCTACCCCGCTACCACCCTTTAGAAAGTCTTTTTTTGTATGAAGCTTTAATTTGCCTTTGCTTTTGTTTTCTCCATGGCATTCTTGGCACTTAGCTGCAAACACCGGAAGAATGAGACTGTCGTAAACATTTTTGTCGGATTTATCACTCTTGCCATGGACAAAAATTGAATTAGTTAAGATAAAAACGGTAGCAGTATAGATAAAGAGCTTCATAATTCGATTGGGAAAAAGTAATTGATAAGTATTATAAAACTTATTGGTTTCGTAAATTGGAGCAAGTGAATGATTATTAAATGAATAAAAAAATTGATTGGAGTAAAGAGCTTTGGTGCATTCTTTTTTTTGGATGTATAGGATTTACTATTTGGCCCTTGATGGTTTATTATTTATCCCAAGCTTTAGGAGTACATTATTTTATTGAACTGCCACTTAGAGTTTGGGCAGAGAATAAAGTTTATGGTCCACTTGCCTACTTTAATTTTCGCTCCCTTCTTAGTTTGCTTTTTTTGTGCTTTCCTTACCTTTCGTCAATTATTTTAAGGCTCCTTATTCGTTATTCACGAAAGTAAAAAGTTTGAAATTAATTGTGAACCAAACTTTCTTGGTGTTTACAAAAATTAGCATAACTTCCCTGCATTGCGAGCAATTCGGGATGGCTTCCTTGTTCGATAATTTCTCCATGATTGAGAAAAATAATTTGGTCTGCATCTCGAATTGTGCTGAGCCTATGAGCGATGATAAGTGTAGTCCTATTCTTAATGAGTTGATTTAAAGCAACTTGAATATCTCTTTCAGTCTCAACATCAACACTTGAGGTTGCTTCGTCTAAAATAACGATAGGGGGTGACTTTAATATTGCCCGTGCAAGAGTAAGTCTTTGCTTTTCACCCATGCTCAACCGGACTCCTCTTTCCCCAATTAATGTATTGAGTCCATCAGGAAGTTTTTGGACAAAATCCCATGCACTTGCAACTTTGAGTGATGAAATGATATCCTTTTCATTTGAACAAGGCGAAGCCAGCAAGAGGTTTTCTTCCACTGTTGTATCAAATAAGAAAGGGTCCTGTGATACGAAGCCAATATTGCTTCTTAATGAGCTTAGGGAAAAATTCCTAACATCAGTGTCTCCAATTGAAACTGATCCCTTTTCCACATCGTAATAACGAAGAAGAAGATTTGCGATCGTACTTTTTCCCGCTCCCGTTGGTCCCACCAGTGCAGTCGTAGAACCGGACGGCAAACAGAAATCCAAACCTTTGACAATCGATTGCCTTTCATCATAAGCAAATGTTACATTTGAGAACCTAATCGAATGATTTTCTTTGGGAAAGCGGGCTGGGTGTTTCGGGCTTTTAATTGAAACCTCTTCATCAAGAATCTCAAAAACTCTTTCTCCCGAAGCTTTTCCAGCAGCAATCATATTATTAATTGATACCAATTGTCTAACTGGTTCGTAAAACATGTTGGTATAAAGCAGAAAAGCAAAGAATTGCCCATTTGTAAAATTGGGATCCGTTTGTAGCAGGTATGCCCCCATCCCCACAACAGCAAGGATTCCAAGAGAAGAAGTAAAGCTCGCACTCGGCCCTTGTATCGACCATCTGTACATTGCCTGGAGTGATCGAGCTTCTAATTCCCTGCTACTTTCGAGAAAGCGCTTTTTTTCCCGATTTTTTAAGTCGAATGAATGAATTAATCGATTACCTTGAATATCCTCTACTAATAAGGAATTCAGGTCTCCAGAAGCTTCGCGCACGGCCTTCCAATTTTTTTTGGAAACCTTTGAATAACGAAAGGCCATGACTAAAAGTACAGGAAGTGGAAGGAAAACCAAAGCGGCAAGCCTTGGTTCTTGTAAAAACATCATAATGGTAACTCCAATCAGGGTAAGAATTGCGATTACCCCTTGCTCCGTCCCATCCAAAATAGCCCGTTCAACATTTTGCACATCTTCAACTACTCTGGAGGAAATATCTCCACTCTTCCTTCGGTCGTAAAAATTGATCGGTAAGTCCAATAGCTTGTCATGAAGAGCTTTCCTAATTCGTAGAATAACTTTTTGTTCTAATTTGTTATTAATCCTAATTCGTAAGCAGTTTAGGATTTCCTTCGATAGAAAAAGCGCTCCGATAAAAAGAATTCCATTAATCAGAATTTTTGATTCTTCGAACCCTTGTGTGAAAATTTGATCAAGTACTCTTTGAATAACGGACGGCACCAATACAGAGAGTACAGTCATTATAAAAGCCAATGATAGGGTAAGGATAAAGAGAAATTTATGCTCAAAAATATATCCCGAAACTCGTTTAATTACTTTTTTGTTTTTGCTTTGTTTCATTTATGGTGTTGAACAGATAGACAAAACCTTTTTTTTCATTTTGACAAACATCGACGATCAATTAATCGAAGGACCCACAGGCGCTATACTTCGTGACCTTCCTTCGCCCTATCAATCTCATCCATCTGGACTGCTCCATCTTCCTCGCTTTATTGGAAAGATAAGAAAACATTTAAAGGAGGGGTTGCCGAAAAGCTATCAGCGTAATTTCACAAAAGGTTTTGATGGTTTTTTATGCCTTCACTTAGGCGTTGAACCGAGCGATATAATAGAATGCGTACGAATCTCCAACTCAGAGGAAGAATTAAATTCTAAATTAAAAGAACTCTTTCCGGCTGAACTTAACTGTCATGTGTGGAATCGAAAAGTAGTGCAAATGGGAATGTCTGATATGGCATTAGAAAAATTGGAAGAAATCAAATCTGACCTTGGAGCTAAAAATCGTCCTGATTTACGATCTTTTGCGGATGTGATTGATTATGACGAGGGACGTATAGATTAGAAAATCTATTAAACCCTTTTGACTGTCAAAAGGGTAATGTCGTCTCGGTCCGATGATATGGAGGAAAATTCCTCAAGGCTATTCATCAAAGAAGAATTGAATAAATGCGGGCTTTTTTCTAGAGCTCCCTCGAGTTTTTTACACAAGCGATCTATCCCGAATTCTTCCTTTGATTGATTTTGTGATTCTGTAACTCCATCAGTGTAGAGTACAAGCATATCACCCTTCTCGAATGAACAGGTTTGATCTTCAATAACTTCTTCAAAAAGATCGGAAGGAACCATCCCGAGAGCCATTCCACTCCCGCGAAGTTTTTCTACACTTAATTGTTGCCCATTCACCTTTCCTAAAAGCGCAGGTTCATGTCCAGCACGAGAAAAAGTAATGGTGTTCGCCTGGGTATCAATAATTGCAAGAACTAGGGTGATGAACATATCTTCCCGAATTCTTTCTTCAAGGTCCTGATTCAGCTTAATCAAAATTTCTCGGGGCGATTTAGATTTTTTTACATAATGCCGAAGGTTTGTTTGGCAAAGAGCCATAAGCAAGGAGGCGGGTACTCCCTTTCCGGACACATCTGCCACTGATACAGCAAACTTAGTAGCAGATAATTTATAGAAATCATAAAAATCGCCACTTACCTGAGCAGAAGGAATATATTGAGTATCAATTTCCAGTCCTTTAAAATAAGGTGATTCTTTGGCAAGGAATAATTCTTGGACATCTCGTGCCAATGTAAGATCTGAGTCCATTCGTGTTTTTTCAACCCGTAAGTTCATTGCGTCGGAATTTTTAATCGCTAATGCGGCCTGTTCGGCAAGAGAATTGACAAGTGATAGGTCTGTTTCACTAAAGGTTAAACCATTAGCAGGGTTGGCGACAACTAGAACTCCTGAAATTTGATCATCATGTACAAGTGGCGAAAAAATTAGGGATCGTAGAGTAAGCGATGGATCATTGTGCTTTACTACTCTTGGGTCGTTGAGAGCTTGCGGAACATAGACTGACTTTCCTGTTTTTGCCACTTCACCAATTATGCCCTCCCCTTCTTCCAAAACTTCAGTAGCTAGAATATTCTCCAAGAAACGGGCACGGGTTGTGCTAGTTTCAGTAAGGGAGGATTTAATCTTTCGTTGCGGGGGGAAAAGGCCTTCAGTTGCTACACTTTGCAACTTTCCATTGGGTAGTTTTTCGTAGACACATGCACTGATTGCACCAGTTGTCATCACTGCGGTATGAGCAATTCTTTGATACAGATCTTTTCGGACGACTCCCTCTCCGATAGCCACTGCTAAATTATGCATGAAATCAACTACGATTTCTTTTTCTTGTTGAAGGCGAATCTTTTGGTCGCTCAGTTCAGTGGTTTCAATCTTTGCTTTTTTTCTTGAGTAATTCCACGCGAGTAAACCCAAAATAAGTCCCGCCAGAAAATAAAGCAATGAGTTCATAACATGAAGTACTAAGCTGAATCCTCGACTTTCTGTTCAAGGTAATTCACCACATCTCGGAAAATCCGGGAATTTTTCTGATTTAGATCAAGTAAGGTTTTGTGTGCTCTGTAAATCACCTCAGGGCAGGCTTTCTCCTCTTCCGCTTTAACTTGTAGATTCTCTAGGTCATTTGGACTTGAGATGAACTCAGAACTCACTACAGCAATTTTGTGAATACCAAGATTTTCTACAGTTTCTAAGTTTCTACCTACAAGATTAAGTAGCGTTAGGGTTCCTCCTTGTTTTTCTTTTTTTAACTTTAGTGAAAGTCCAACTAAAATTCCCAAAAATGTACTGTCCATACTAGAGCAGTTTTCAAAATCGATTACAAAAAATTTATTACCCTCCTTCACCATTTCATGCAGAAAGGAGCGGAGTGGAGCACAATTTAAGTACGACGCTTTTTCTTTTATACGAACAAAAACTTCTTCGTTTGTTGCACAAACTTGATAAATTGATTCTTTGTTCACGCAGGAATAAGGTAAAACAATATTTAGTTTACCTCAGCGAAGGCACACATAAAATAATCGAGTGACATATTGAAAAAACTCATAGTTGATCAAGTGTTTAGTCTCGAGAATTTCAATGCCACTAAGAAGCGAAAATGAAATAGGATAACCAGTACACCTTCATTTCAAACAAATACCGAAACAAAATGAATCGTTGGATTTTCCGAGGAAGATTGTTTAAAAAAGCAAAGAAGTCTCATAACTTCGTTTGTTGTAAAGGTTTGCCTTATAAAGCTTCCTTAATGGCCTTAAAGTCTGGGAGCTGCTTTGGGTCATCAGAAGACCACGCAAATGCTATTTCTCCTTGCTTGGAAATCACAAAAGCAGATCTTTTACTTACGCCTTTGAAACCGATAAAATCTTCGTATAATACCCCGTAATGATCTGAGACTTCTTTATTGAAGTCACTGAGGAGCGGGAAATTAAGGTTTTCTTTCAAAGCCATTGCTTCCTGTGCAAACGGACTATCCACGCTCAGTCCATACACTTTAGCGTTTAAATTTTCATAGGATTTTAGATCATCTCTAACCGAGCAGGCTTCTTCCGTGCAAACGCCCGTAAAGGCAAATGGAAAGAAAAGTAGTACTACCGATGATTCTCCTTGGTGCGAACTGAGAGTTACATCGGAAAGACCTTCTGGCGTTTTTGTTTTTAGAGTAAAGTCTGGGGCTTTCGAACCTAGCAATAATGTCATGGCAATTTCTTCAATTTTAGGGTGAATAAATAGACTTAAATTAGGTAACGGACTATACGACGAAAGCAAGAGGAATTCGTGTAGAATAAAAAAGAATTAATATTCTACGCTCGATGATTATGAAATCAGTCCTTATAATTTATAACTTTATGAGTGTGAAAGAATTGTTAATAAATACCGAAATAGTAATTGGAGAAGAAGAATTCGCTAAAAAAATCTCCAGTGGACAAAAGCTGAAAATCAAATTCGGAGTAGATCCGACTAGACCCGATCTTACTTTTGGTCACTTGGTGGTATTTAACAAATTAAAGCAGTTTCAGGATGATGGCCATGAAGCAATTTTACTAATCGGAGATTATACTGCAAGGATCGGTGACCCAAGCGGGCGATCGGATTTACGTCCGGAATTAACAGAAAGCGAGGTGAACGAGAATGCAAAAACTTATCTTGAGCAAGCTTTTCGAATTATTGATCCCGACAAGACAACGGTAAGAAGGAATAGTGAATGGTTTACCAAAATGGATTTTGCTGAAGCCCTCTCTTTGTCTAGAAAAATGACTGTAGCAAGAATGCTTGAACGCGATGATTTTGAGAAAAGGTTTAAAAATAATCAGCCTATTTCAATGGTGGAATTTATGTATCCATTAATCCAAGGTTATGATTCCGTTGTTTTGGAATCTGATGTGGAGATTGGTGGTTCTGATCAATTATTCAATATGTTGGTGGGTAGAACATTACAAAAGGATAAGGGAGTGGATCCACAAGCCGTTTTAACTATGCCCTTACTGGTTGGCTTGGACGGATCAAAAAAGATGTCTAAAAGTTATGATAACTATATTGCATTTAATGATAGTTCAAAAGATATCTTTGGCAAAACGATGTCGATTTCAGATGAAACGATGTGGGACTATTATAAGCTTCTTCTGATAAGGGATACAGAGGAAATTGAAGAGTTAAAAAAGAATCATCCTATGGAAACAAAAAAGAAATTAGCTGAGGAATTAACCGCACTTTTTTATAGTTCTAGTATAGCAGAAAGTGAAAAAAACTCTTTTTCCAATGTTTTTACTCAGCGAGAAAATCCGGACGAAATGAATTCCTACTCGATGTCAGAACTACTTCGTTCCGATGAGTCACCAAGTGTTTTAAATATTTTGAATAATTCAAACATTTTTGAATCTAAGGGACAAATTCGACGATTAATTCAGCAGGGAGCAATTAAAATTGATGGACAAAAAGTGATGAAGTCCGAGGATATAATCACTTTGGAAAAAGCAGACTCTGCAGTGGTGGTGAAAGCAGGAAAAAAAATCTTCTTTCGGGTTGTTTCTTAATCTAAAATCTTTCTGAGAAAGGGAGCAGTCATGCTCGCATCACAATTTAATATTCCAGAAGTGTTACCTTTGTAAAGTAATTCCCCCCCATTCTGACCACCAGTTGGTCCAAGTTCGAAAAGAAAATCTGCCTCTGCTACAATGTCGGTATCGTGTTCAATTACAATCACGGTGTTTCCTTCATCAACTAAGCGATGAAGTAATAATATCAGTTTTTTACAGTCTAATGTATGCAGCCCAATAGTTGGTTCTTCGAGTATATAAAGGGTTGGTTTACTTCTCCTTAGATTTTTATGCTTTTGCTTATCTATACCATGAGCTAATTCGGCCGCTAATTTTAATCTTTGTGCTTCTCCCCCCGATAATGTTGGAGAAATTTGGCCGAGTTTAATGTACCCCAGTCCGGTTTCAATCATAAGTGAAAATGTTTGATGAAGGTAGTTATCGAATTTAAAAAAGTCAGCCGCTTCTTCAAATGTAAAATCTAGGATATCCGATATATTCTTACCTTTCCAAAATAATCCAAGTATTTCTTCTTTGTATCGTTTACCATTACATTCTGAGCACTTTACAAATGAATTGGGTAAGAAGCTCATTTCTACTTTTATTCTCCCTGCTCCTTTACAAACCTCACATCTACCTCCTTTAACATTAAATGAAAAATGTCCAGGTGGATACCCTCTTGCTTTTGCTTCTGGTAATAATGATATCATTGTGCGTATCTTATCCCATACGCCTAAATAGGTCGCAGGAGTAGACCGCGTAGTTTTTCCGATTGGGCTCTGGGTTACTTCAATTGCTTTATTAAAAATATTTCCGTTTTTAATTCTTCCATTACCCAAAATTAGATCCTTTGAATTTTCTAAAACTGCCTGCTTTATTGCTTGGAAGAGAAAGCCTCTCACAAAGCTCGATTTTCCTGATCCAGAAACTCCGCAACACACCGATAATCTTTCGGTGGGAATTTCGATGGAGAAATTGGTAAGATTTCTAAAATTAACTTTTTCTACTTTTATCCAGTTCTTATTTTTTAAATAATTAACTTTTGATCTTAGTTTTCGCCATTTGCCAAGCATCGGATGTACGATACCTTCTCGCATATATTGAGCTGTTGAGGATCCCTCTATTTTTGATACTTCGGCTGGTTTTCCTTCTCCGACAATTTTGCCACCCTCTCGTCCAGCTTCTGGTCCAATATCAATTAGGTAATCCGCTTGCTGAATTGTTTCCGGATCGTGTTCGACCACGAGTAATGAGTTTCCACGGGATTGTAAATCCCGTAAGGAATGTAAGAGTTTTTGGTTGTCTTTTGGATGTAGCCCAATTGATGGCTCGTCCAAAACATATAAAACCCCTGAAAGATTTGATCCAAGTTGAGCCGCTAATCTAATTCTTTGTGCTTCCCCTCCCGACAAAGAGGCCGTTTCCCGGTTAAGAGAGAGGTAATCTAGTCCGACTCGGGTCATGAATTTTAGTCTTTCTATTATTTCTGGTATAATCGCATTGGCAACTGACTGTAGTCTTTGTGGGAGTTGTATGTTATTTAGAAATACTATAATTTCATCAGGGGTGAGTTCGAGTAAATGTGGAAAAGATATTTTCTTTTTTTCAGCTCCATATAAAACTACATTCCGACTGATTACATTAAGTCGTTCTCCTTTGCAGTCTTTGCATTTTTCTCCATCCTCCATTTTCCACCAATTACCAGTTGCTGGTAAATCGTCTTTCATCCATTGGAAAATTTTACCATAGCCCTTACAAAATGGACACCACCCTCTCGCGGAATTCCACGATAATAAACTTGGTTCTAATTCGGGGTAAGATTCACCGTTGGATGAATCCACACGAGAGGTCGAATACCAAATACTTGTTTCGTCATTTAATGAAGCAACAAGGCTTCTGCCATTTCCCATCTGAAGAGATTGATGTACGCTTTGTCGAATCGTATTTCGATCAGGAATAGAATTCCATTCTTCTAATAGAACTTCAACATTATGCAGGCGGTATCTATCCAATCCTTCAAACCCGTTTGTATGGAGAAACTGGCCGTCACATCTTACAAAATCATATCCTTTTTCTCTCGCCCAATTTACGATTGGCTTATGATGCCCCTTTCTGCTCGTAATTAATGGAGCTAAAAGAAAAAGGGGTGCCTTCTTTGTCGGTTTTTTAAGCCGTATAATTTTTTCAATTTGATCCGCGATTTCAGTTTCACTTGCGATGGATAAAGGATTGCCATCTTGAACGCTTAATTGGGTTCCAACACGGGCATATAATAATCTAAGAAATTGTGCCACTTCAGTAATCGAACCAACTGTGGATTTCTTTGTCCCTCTGGTAACTCTTTGCTCGATTGCGACTGTGGGGGAAATTCCAGATATTCGATCTACTGCAGGCTTACCAAGTTGTTCAACAAATTGGCGAGCATAGGATGACATCGACTCCATAAATCTTCTTTGCCCTTCTGCGAAAATAACATCGAATGCGAGTGAGGATTTTCCTGAACCTGAGGGGCCAGTAATTACAACAAATTGATTGGTGGGGATTTGAAGGGATATGTTTTGAAGATTATTTTCTCGTGCACCTTCAATTTCTAGAAAATTACAAGACTTCCTTGCTTTATTCCCCTTTTCTTGAATCGATCTTAGTTTTACTTTCGTTTTCTTTTTTAAGAGAGAGCCAGTAGGAGTACTTAGTTTTGACAACTTCGCGGGAGTTGAAGAGGCAATCATCTGCCCTCCTTGCTTTCCCGAACCTGGTCCCATTTCTAAAATCCAGTCCGCTTGTGCTAGAACATGGGTATGGTGTTCAACAATGAGAAGGCTATGCCCGCTTTCCACGATTTCCTGTAGGCTTTTCATGAGTTGCTTTACATCCTCCAGGTGTAGACCAGTAGTGGGTTCGTCAATGATGAGTAAAGAAGGGAGAACTCCCTTCTTTAATGTTGTCATATATTTAACTAACTTTAAGCGCTGGGATTCTCCTCCTGAGAGGGTATTTAATGGTTGGCCCAGGGTTAAGTACCCTAGACCAACTTTTTTTAATGAACTTAATTTTCGTTTGGTTTTGGGAAAGTGTTCAAAGCGTAGAACTGCATCTTCTATTGTTAAATTTAATGTTTCCAAAACATTTAATCCATCTAATTGAATCGTTAGGATTTCCTCTTTAAACCGTTTGCCATGGCAATGACTGCATGGAATTTGAACATCTGATAGAAATTGCATTTCGACTATTTCATATCCCAGTCCGGCACAAACTTCACATCTTCCATTACCGGCATTAAACGAGAAATCGCTTGCGGAGAAGCCAAGTCTTTTTGCAGATTCTGTTCTTCCAAAAGCTTCTTTGATCGGGCTCCAAGCGTCGGAATATAAAACTGGGTTTGATCTGGGTGATCGCACCACTGAACTTTGGTCAATTACAACAACCTCATCAAATACTAGGTCGCTTTTTACATTTATGTCTTGGGTCGGATTTACCATCCCGGCATAAATAATATCGTGCAGGAGTGTGGATTTTCCTGAGCCTGAAACTCCGGCAATGCACACAAGTTTAGAAAGGGGTAATTGAGTGCTTAAATTTTGAATGTTATTAGACGATGCATTTTTAATATGCAAAAAAGGATCTTTCGCACGAACTTTCCTTTTAGCACTGCTTAAAAAGGCAGGGATGTAATCGTGATTAAGCCAATGCCCTGTGATGGAACTTTCGGATTGGTGGAGCTGTGCGACTGTTCCTTCAAAAGAAATTTCTCCACCTTTTGTTCCCGGAAGTGGTCCAATTTCAAAAACCTTGTCTGCTGCGTTAATTATTTGTTCATCATGTTCCACCACACAAACGCAATTCCCTGCATCTGCTAGTGCCCTCAGTATTGAAATTAGTTTGTGGATATCTGTTCCGTGGAGCCCAATGGTCGGTTCGTCTAAGGCAAAAAGCGTATCTGTTAAAGAAGCTCCTAGGCAGGCAGTTAAATTAACCCGTTGAGTCTCTCCGCCACTTAAGCTTTTAGCGGTACGATCTAAGCTTAAATAACCAAGTCCTACATCCTGAAGGTATGAGAGTCTTGCCTGGATACTTTCAATTGCGAGATCGGATTTTGGATCACCAGTCAGTTTGTAGGTTGAAATCTTTTTAAAAAGTTCATCAATGGGCATGCGATAGAGATCTGGTAATGAAAAGCTTTTCCATTTCCAATGGAGCGAATCTTCTTTGAGCCGATTTCCCTCACAGCCTGGACAATTAAAATATCCTCTGTACTTTGAAAGAAAGACCCGAACATGCATTTTATAAGTTTTCTTTTCTATCCATTTAAAAAATGCATCAATTCCGTGCCACTTCTGGCTTCCTTCAGAATAGGTTGGATCGCCCTGCCAAATATAATTCTTTTGCTTTTTGGTAAGACTCTTCCATGCGGTATTTGTGGGAATCTTCTTATCTTTACAGGCTTGTATTAGTTCGTCCTGACAGTGACCATATACCTTTCCTGAAAAAGCTTTTACCGCTCCCTCAACAATTGATAATGTTTGGTCTGGAATAACAAGAGTGGGGTCAATTTCTATAATTCGGCCAAACCCTTTACATTTTGCACATGCTCCAACTGGTGAATTGAATGAAAAGGCGGAGGGATGTGCTGCCGGAAATTTTCGTCCACTTTCGGGAGATCGAAGTCCCTCGTAGATCAGGTTGAGCAAATTCCCCGAATGATCCCTTACTTGGCCCAAGCCATGACCATGCTTGATCGAAAGTGAAATGGCCTCTATGAGCCTAGATTTATTGTCCTTTTGAGTATCAATACGATCCACGACCACAAAGATTTCATTTTTATTCCAATCGGAATTCATTATATCTTCTAAGTGTAGGAATTTATTTTCGTGCAAGCCACGAGCATGTCCCGCCTGTATCAAGAAAGTAAGGAAATCTTTCGAGGGAAGTTTTTCCGGTCTTACCGCAATAAAACCAACAATGAATTGGGAGTCTTTTTTCTTTGTTAGCTTAGCGGCTTGTGATTGAGAAGTTTCGTGCTGAAGGACATTTCCAGAATCTGGATCAATAAAGCGGGCAACTTGAGAAAACCACACTTTGAAATAATCGCAAAGTTCTGTCATCGTACCAATCGTCGATCGTGAATTCCTAATAGTATTTTTTTGCTCAACTGCAATAGACGGCCTGATATTTTTAATTGATTCTACTTCCGGCCTTTGCAGGGTTTCAAGGAATTGACGCACATATGGGCTAAAGGTTTCTACATACTTTCGTTGCCCTTCCGCATGTAGAACATCAAATAAGAGTGTTGATTTCCCTGCACCACTTAAGCCAGTAAATACAATCAGTTGCCCTGGCAGTAATTCTAGATTAATCCCTTTAAGATTATTTTCCGTCGCACCAAGTACTTGAATTGGGGAATGTTGAGAAGCCATTTTTAATATTTAGGTGTAGTTTCAGAACAGTCAAGCTACACAAGTTAAATGGCGTCCCGTAGGGGATTCGAACCCCTGTTGCCGGGATGAAAACCCGGTGTCCTGACCTGGCTAGACGAACGGGACAACGCTATTCACAATACTTGAAAAATGATTTTCGGCAAGATCAAATGATTTATAAGTTATAATTGTGAAGGTTTGACTTTAGACCTCATTACTCTATTCTAGGGGTTTTTTTCTAATGAAACCTACCTACAATCCATCCAAGCTGCGTCGAGCACGTAAATTTGGCTTTCGTAAACGCAACCAAACTAGTGCCGGTCGTAAAGTTTTGAGAAACAGGCGCCGTAAGGGAAGAGCCAGCCTAACTGCTTCCGTACCTCGCCGATTTCGCTAACTCAAATTCTCTTTAGTTTCTTTGAATTTAAAGGAACAATGCTATTCGCAATCAATGCGCTTGCGGAAATCTTGGCAGTTTCAATTTGTGAAAAAGAACGGAAAGAGATACCGAGATCAAGCTTTTTGGTTTCAACTAGCAAGCAATTCGGCATCCAACGAATTGCCTAAGCTAGGAATTATTGCTTCCCGCCGTTATGGTGGAGCAATTATGAGAAATCAAGCAAAGAGGAGGTTTCGGGAGATTTTTCGAAAAAACATCCATTTTTTTCCCAAAGGTTCACAGGTTGTAGTTCTGCCCAGACCTGCTTTATTTTCTTTCTCTTTTGAGGAAACCGAAAAACGAATTTTAAAAGCGATACAAAAAACAATTTTTTAAGTAATGAAAAATATTCTAATTGGTATAAGCATGCTTGTTCTCGCTTTCTACTTGTTATGGGAACAAGGAATGCAGCAGCAGGATCTCATCGATAACAGTATCGTCGCAGACGAAAATGCAAGCAGTAGAAATCAAGGTGAAACGCGAATATCCGCTCAGTTTGATCCCTCTTCTTTTTCCGAACCAGTGGCAGATCAAAATAGAAGTCTATCTGACATACCCTCATCCCCCACCCTGGTCGAGAGAGAGGAAGAATTATTTGAAGGACTTGCCAACGAATTTTCTACTCTTGTATTCACGGATCATTCAGGCGGAGTTCGAGAAGTTAAACTCAAAGAGTTTTCAAGATTAAGTCGTGACTATAACATGACGCATGTTGGAGACTCAATGCTATCGCTTTCATTTGAAGATGAGGAAGGAAGGAAGTTGCCTGGAGTACTTTCTTCTCCCCGTAAGTATGAAAAAGTGAGAAGCGACCGATCGAGCGTTGTTTACGAATGGAAATTGGCTAATTTTTTAAAAATTGAACGGATATATACCAGGGAAGATAATAGCACCTATTTATTTGATCATAAAACAATTCTCACAAATCTGAGTACCAATCCACTTGCCTTGGATCGGGTGAAAATTAATTTGGGAACGGCATTTCGAATGCCTCGCTTGTACAATCCATTTGATAATGCAGCGACTTACTTAAATGTAGGTTATTATAATGCTGGTTTAGCTCTGGCGGAGGGTTGTTCTTGTGCAGAATGTAGCGGGCGAATCGATGGAGAAAAAGAGGAATTTTTTCAGCTAAATGAAATGGGAGTAACTGGCGAGCTAGACAAACGAAAGCTATCAAAAGCTAAATGGGCATGTGTGAACAATCAGTTTTTTGTGAATATTATTCGGCCCACAAGTGATATTTCAAACGCATGGATTGGCGGTAAATCAATTCAGATTCAGGGAAATGAAGGGGAAGAAATCGAAGGCGTCAGTGGTACGATGTCATTTCCTGTTGGAATTTTAAGATCTCAAGAATCCAAGGAATTTGCACTTCATGTATATGCTGGACCCAAAGATTATGCGGGTCTTGCATCCTTAGGTCATGAACAAAAGAAAGTGATGCAGTTTGGAGTGTTTTGGTGGATATCGGAACCATTTAGTTGGGTCTTAAACAAATTGCATGGAGTTTTTGGTAGTTATGGACTGGCTATAATAGTTCTTACTATTTTAGTTAAATTAATACTTTGGCCTCTTACAGCACAAGCCACGAGATCCCAGAAAAAAATGCAGTCCTTGCAGGGGCCAATGTCAAAATTAAGGGAGAAACATAAAGGAAATTCGCAAAAGCTTAATCAAGAAATGATGAAGTTTTATAAAGAACATAAGGTGAACCCTTTTGCAGGTTGCTGGCCTATCCTTATCCAAATCCCAATTTTCCTCGGTATGTTCTGGATGCTACGATCAGCGGCAGAGCTATACGGGCAGAGCTTTCTGTGGGCTAATGATTTATCCGAACAGGATCATGTCGCTCAAGTGCAAGGATTTTCATTAAATGTATTGCCCATTTTAATGGTGATTACTCAGTGGTTTCAAATGAAATTAAATCCTATGCAAATGGGACCTGAATTAAGTGATGCCCAACGAATAAATGCAAAAATGATGAGGTTCATGCCTTTCATGTTTCTAATATTTCTCTACTTCTTCTCCTCTGCATTGGTTCTTTATTGGACTATTCAAAATTTGATGACCATTCTTCAAACCTTGATTACTAAGAAGGTACCTGAACCAATCGCTGTAGTTGAGAGTTCGGATGACAATACTAAGGAAATTGCAGAAAATTCTCGTACCAGAGACGAGGTAACAGATAAAGAGAAGAGTTACCGAAATTTACTTGGATTAAAAAGCAGAGGTTCGATCGATCCCAAGATTTTGGAAAGAAATTACAAGCAAAGAGCAGATAATTATAGCGAATCTAGATTGGAAGAAATGAGTGCAAGTAAAAGAAGAATTGCTTTGGATAAAAAACAAAGATTAGAACAAGCCCACCAATTTCTATCTGATCTTGTAAATAAGTGAACTTGACAAATACTTGATTCCTTCTTTTCCCTCTTAGTATATGTCAGGACACAGTAAATGGGCGACCACTAAGCGACACAAAGCCTCGGTCGATGCGAAACGAGGTAAAATCTTTAGTGTTGTTAGTAAGGAAATTACTTTAGCGGCAAGAGATGGTGGAAAAGATCCGGAGTTTAACCCACGCTTGCGGACTTTGATTACTAAAGCAAAGCAGTCCAATATGCCTGCCGATAACATCGACCGTGCAATTAAAAAAGGAACTGGTGAATTGGGGGGAATCATTATCGAAGAACTCCTTTATGAAGGATATGCACCAGGTGGTGTAGGATTAATAGTTGAAGTTACGACCGATAATAAAAATCGATCTGCATCGGAAGTGCGTAGTACTTTTTCAAAAGCGGGAGGAAATTTAGCAGGTGCAGGTGCTCTTGCGTTCAATTTTAAAAGAAAAGGCCAGTTTCTTTTAGCGAAAGAAAAGATCGGAGAAGATGACCTTACAGAATTAGCATTAGAAAACGATGCCGAAGATGTAATTGTGGAGGAAGAACATTACGAAGTGATTTGTGAAACTGCCCTGTATGATCAAATCGCAGAGGCGTTATCAAATGCGGAAATTTCTCCCGATTCTTCCGAGCTCGCCTACCTGCCCAATAATTTAGTTCAGGTAACAGATGAAGATGTGGCCCGAAAAATATTGAAGTTAGTGGATAATTTGGAAGAACTAGAAGATGTGAAAGCAGTGCACGGTAATTATGACATAGATGGTGCTTTGCTTGAATCCTTGACCACTTAGTATCTTACTTGCGGACGGCGAAAGACTTGCCCTCCTTATAGATGAAGAAAACAGAAGATAAAATGAACACAGATGATGCGGGCGAGGTCGGTATAGTCTATCCGCAAGTATTTAAGTATAAAAATGAATTTCGTATGACTCATGGAGTCCTTGATAATTTTCAATTATATTATGAAACTTATGGGACTTTAAATGAAAGTAGAACCAATGCTATTTTAATTTGTCATGCACTTACTGGTGACCATCATGTAGCAGGAATTCACGAAGGAGCTGTGAGGAAAGGTTGGTGGAACCATGCGATAGGACCAGGCAAGGCGATTAATACAGATGAATTTTTCGTAATCTGTTCCAATTGTCTCGGTGCATGTCAAGGTTCTACCGGGCCCACTTCAATTAATCCAAAAACTCAAGAACCCTATGGAATGTCATTTCCAGATCTTACCATTAAGGACATGGTGGTCGCTCAAAGACTATTATTGGATCACTTAGAGGTTCTCTCCTTATATTCAGTGATTGGGGGCAGTATGGGCGGGATGCAAGCCTTGCAATGGATCATTGAATTCCCTGAATTCGTGGAGAAAGCAATGATTATTGCAGCAACACCCCAACACAGTGCTCAAACAATTGCATTTAATGAGGTAGGAAGAACATCCATTAAAGGAGACCCTCGATGGAACAATGGAAATTACTCTCAAGATGCCAGACCAGAGATGGGTTTGGCAGTTGCCAGAATGATGGCCCATATTACTTATCTTTCAGACGAAGGAATGGAAGAAAAGTTCGGTCGTAATAAGATGAATCTAAGTGCGGAGGAAGCGGAAAAGCAATTTGCAGTCGAAAGTTACCTTCACCACCAAGGTTTACGGTTTGTAGACCGTTTTGATGCAAACACTTACCTAAAGCTTACAAAAGCATTAGACCATTTTGATTTGGTAGGAGAAGACGGACTTGAAAAATCTTTAGAGAACGTGCAGGCAAAGGTAATGGTAGTGGGGTTTACCACCGATTGGCTTTATACGCCTGCCCAGAATAAGTTAATATCCGAATCTTTGCAGAAGTTAAATAAACATGCGTCATACTTGGAGATCGATCACCCCCATGGACATGATTCCTTTCTCATTAACTCGGAAAATTTTCTTCGCCTAATCAGGTTGTTTTTGCAGGGTGCGGATGAAGACGAAATTGCTCGTCAAGAAATTAATAAATCCCGACATGCGATTACTCGAGCAGATGTAAAAAAAGAAGCAGACTTGAAAATAATAGGTGACTGGGTAAAAAAAGACGAAAAAGTTTTAGACTTAGGTTGTGGCCGAGGAATTCTGCTCGAAAATTTGCGCGAGACAAAGAATGTGAATGGTCTTGGCGTCGATTTTGACTGTGATAAAGCGAGTGCATGTATTTCTCGAGGTGTTGCAGTTTACCAAGGCGATATACGAAAAGCATTATCTATGCTTCCGGATAATTCTTTTGATTGGGTCGTTTTTTCCAGAATGGTTGAAGAACTGCCTGAACCTGGGCAGGTGATTTTAAATGCGCTCCGAGTTGGCAAGCGAGTTGCCGTAAGCTTTGTCAATCATGGCTATTGGAAAAATCGCCTCCATTTTTCACAATATGGCTCGAAGATAAACAATGATGTATACCGTGATAACTGGCAGAAAAGTGAGCCTAGAAATCATTTTTCAATAAGGGAGTTTGAACAATTTTGCTCAGCTCCCGAAAGTCAAAAGATCCCCTTTAAAATTGGAAGAAAAGTATTTCATCGTGGAAACTGGAAAACTACATGTAAATTACTTCCCAATCTTCGGGCTGGATTGGCTATTTACGAACTTGTCCGACTTTAACTTTATTTGCCCGAATGTTACTACTACTTTTAACTACGATTCCATCGGATCGCAGAGATATAACCCCAAGCGGAGCCAGTCAGTAATCCTCCGGCATGGGCCCAATTAGCAATCCCAAAGTTCGGTACCACGAAACATAGACAGAACCAGCCTAACATTATGAGTGCGGTTGTTTGATGGATAAATAAACCATCTCCCGGGTCAAATCTGCCTTTGATCCAAACATAGCCAAAAAGTGCATAGACGACTCCGGACATTCCTCCAAATGCGGGCCCTGCAAATTGAAATTGGGCAAAATTGGAAACGATGGCGGTGATTAATACAAATAGTGTTATGAACCGTGAACCTTTTCGCTTTTCAATTTGGCTTCCAAGGTCGTGCAGCCAAAACATGTTAAATAAAATGTGAAAAATTCCAAAATGTAAAAATATCGGTGTCACAACACGCCAGACTTGTCCTTCTAGTACTTCACTTAATGTTCCGTCTATTTTTTCAGAAATTAGAAATTTACTAACAATATCCTGATTTTTACCCATCCCGGACAGTAAAAATACTGCAACCGAGATTATGATAATTGAAAGAGAAACCATACCCGGCGCACGGTCTTGTTTGGCCCATTTTTCTCTTAAGTTGTAAGTTTTAAACCGTGATTTTAAATCCTGATTGATAACTGATTTGTGATTCGATTTTGGTTCTACTTTTTTCGAGCTATTAAATTTCGGGTCTTCAGGATTTAATTTAAATTTTTCGCTGAATTGAATGGCTGCAGGAATTTTTTCTTCATCAATTACCCAAATCGCCCATGCGTCGTTACCGTCCTCTTCTAAAGTCGACTCAATTTCCTCCCCCTGCAGATAATTCCAAAAACGGAGTGCAAGTTTTTCTTCCTTAAATGTAGCAATACTTCGCATGTTGAATTACTAAATAATTATTTAATAATTTGCGAGAAAATGCCGAAAAAAACCGAGTATAGTAAAACAGTACCCGCTCAAATCCATTTGTTGAATGTTTGTTTTAGAGTATTGGGCTCTTCCTAAAAGCAATTTTAACCGAGAAGGGCCAACAGGAAGGTGGAACTGCAAAGCAATCAAAAGTAATAGATTATTTGTATTCTTGGCTCAATGGTTATCCAACCCTGTTATCTTTTAGGTCCGGAGTGGCGAGTTTTCAACATCCTTGTTATGTTCGAGTCATGCATGAAATTGGGAGTAAATCCGAATGAGAGAATTCATTTTCTCAAGACGATATCTAATGTTATAAAAGTCCTAAAAGGTATTGATTGAAGTGGAGTAAATTTATTTTGGTAAATTAGTAAGTTCCAACTTTATTTGCCCTGATTGATCATAACTGGCTTTAATTGCATCAGATCTTAACTCACTTAGCATCTTTTCTTCTATCAATCGTCCGGTTAATTTTCGTAATCTTTCAAGGTGTGGATCCGATGGAATAAAGTTTTTATGATTCCAATTGAATGAACTCTTCTTTTTCTTTTTCGTTTTTTGTGTAGGACTATTTGCCTTCTCCCTATTATGAACTTTTAACAGCAGGGAATCTTTGGATTGTTTTAATGCGGTTGAAGAAACAGTTTTAATTAGTTCTGAAGCATCCTCTTTACGGTTGAGTTCAAGTAGGACTTTGGCTTGGCATAATTTAAAATAATCCCTTTCGGTTTTTGTCCTGTCAGGAAAATTATTCTCTATCTGTTTCCAAGCGATTAAAGCCCTTGATTTGTTCGAATCCGGATAGTCAAAAAAGCTCTGTGCATATCTCAACTGAAAATCAAAGTTGTTAGGTTGAAGGCTTTTTGCTTCGAAAAAGCAACGATGCATAAATGATTGGGCAGATAAATTGGTGAATATTTTTTCTGATACGAGTTCTTTCTCAAAAAGAAAGAGAAAGTTTCCAAGTTGAAAATGGTAAACTGCCTCTTGAGGGTTTAATTGAATGGTTAGGATTAGAAGTGGGAACGCATCCACAGGGCGATTTTTTTCAATTAAAAAATTTGCCAGTTGTTGTTTTACGACTGCGAGTTTTGGGTTAATTTTATCCGCTTCTAAAAAATATTCTGCTGCGTGTTCTTCTTGTCCGACCTTTCGGAGGAACTTACCAAATAATATCAAGGCATTTTCATCTCTAGGGTTTTGACTAAGGTAACTTTCATATTCAGCAACAATTTCTTGCGCATGCCTTGTCATTTCCTTTTCATTTAGTTGTGCGGACGAGTAGTTAATGAAAAACCTTTCCTGCCGGTCAATTATTTGACTTAAAATCTTTTCTGAAAAAGTAATTTCGTCTCCCATCGCAATAATTTTAACCAAAAAAATAAGACTGAATAGAAATGTTTTCCTAAGCGAAAATAAAGAGAAATGGATTTGGACTATCACGAGTAAATACATTCATTTAATATGACGGTTTTTTCAAGCTTGGAACGCTTTGTGAATATACCTATTGTTGTAAGTGATGAATATTCAAAAATGTGTCTTTAGTGCACTTATTATTTTCCATTCGTTACTGTCGGCAAAAACAGAGCGATGGAATGCGGAAACATCATATCAAAATATCATAGAAAATGCGCAGTCTGGTTCAGCATATTATCAAGGGTTGCTTGGTATATATCTAAGATCGGGTGAGGGAGGTTCCTCCGTTAACATAGAATTATCTCGAAAGTGGTCAAATGTCGCAGTTAAACAAGACCATCCTTTTGGTGCTTATAATCTAGCAAATTTAGCTATGTTGAAAGGTGATCTAGTTGCTGCCACTAGGCTCTATCAAGATGCGGCTTTAAGATTACAACGGTATGCATCTGATGGAGATCCTGTCGCGATGTATTGTATGGGGGAAATAGATTTCCAGGTAATTCCTACGAATGTTACTAGAGCATTGGGTTTATTCATGCGATCTGCAGAATTAGGCTATCCGCAAGCGCAGGCAACGATTGGTGCTCTTTATTTAAGGGGTTTACCTGGACTGTTAGACAGAAATACGGATAAGGGAATCAATCTTTTATCAAAAGCGGTACGTGCAAAATCTTTAACTGCTCGTTTTAATCTAGGTATGGCATATTATAATGGTGATGGTGTCGAAAAAAATGCTTACAAAGCATCTCAGTGGTTAAGGTTGGCAGTAAAACAAAATTTTTCGGAGGCCCAGTATTCATTGGGTTTACTTTTATTGGATGGCGGGGATGGAATTAATAAAAATACAACTGAAGGCTTGAAGCTCCTCCAGGATGCCGCTGCTCAAAATCATCAACTTGCCAAAAAATACTTGCAAAAGAGAGGAGCCCCACCCGAGCAAATTACCAATTTAGTCGATTCCAGTCCTGACTTGGATTTAGGGCAAGATCAGCCAATTTTAGATGATCTCGCACGAATGGATCAGGCTCGAAAGTATTACACTGGAGTGGGGGTTACTCGGAATTATGATAAAGCCTACAAACTTTTCTTTCCTCTTGCACAGGGAGGCAATGCGGAGGCAGCAAGATTTATAGGTTTGATGAAGTTAGGAGGAAAAGGTACCGATAAAAATCTTAAATTAGCGAAAGAGTGGCTCTCGGTTGCCTCCCAGAAAGGGGATAAAATTTCTCAGAAATTGCTGTCTTCATACAAATCACTCTTCTAATCCATTGCCGAGACAAGGTGACTCGATAGTTTTGCCCGCCCTTGCGGTGGGACATTTTGGCTCTTCTTGTCTCTTGTCGATATATGTAAGTTTCTGTTCACCTTATCTTTAATGTTTATTTATATTGGTATTTAGTAAGCAACAATCTAGATAATTACTCACCAATAAATCCTATACAAATAATAAACAAACTAGATTGGACTTCCCTCAGCGATGAAATCGATTCCCTTTTCAATACTTTTGACCGAGGGTTTGAAAGAGTATACATAAGGGAGGCAATTGGCTATAATGGAGTCGGATTATAAAGAACATGATTCGACGCTTACGATTGAGGTTTGTGTGCCCGTTTTTACAAAGGAAGGAATTCAACTTCTTTGTGGATGAAAAATTATAAATTGGGAAGCATCAGTTGATGATCATAAAAAGTCCACTTCCTCCATTCTGAAATTTAATACGCGTAGATTTGAAATTTCTAAATTATATAATATTTCTAAATTATCATTTAGGTTCAGTAATGGGATCTTGGAAATTAACCTACCTAAAAAACTCTACCTAAGCCGAAAATAGTTAGAATTGATTAAATGAAAATAATACCTTTTTTACTGTTGAAAATTTTGTATGATTAATAAATTTTGAGGGATGAATGAACTGTCAGATTTGCCAATTTTTAAGGCTTTTAATGAAATTAAAGATGCTTTTCATTCGAGCCCAAGCTTGGTCTTAAAATCGCCCACTGGTTCTGGGAAATCTATTGGATTGCCACTGCTCCTTTTAAAAGAAAATTTAGTTCAGGGACAAATTTTAGTCGTTCAGCCAAGGCGGATAGCAGCTCGTTTATTGGCCCGACGTGTTGCGGGAATAATGGGATCTGAAATCGGAGACTCTGTAGGATATCAAGTTCGTTTTGAGAATAAGACTTCGAGAGATACTAAAATTATATATTTAACAGATGGTGTATTATTTAGAAAAATTTTAAGCGATCCACTTTTATCTCGTGTTGGACTAGTAATATTTGATGAATTTCATGAGCGAAGTTTACAAATGGATACTTCGTTAGCTCTGCTGCGTGAATTACAGAATACAGAAAGGCCATCCATTAAACTCGTGGTTACATCTGCTACGCTATCATTAGAGCAAGTTACCCAATACTTACCCAAAAGTAAATCGCTTGAGTTATCATTTAGAAATTACCCAGTTGAGATTGAATACCGCTCAATGCAATTGAATGAAGTTATTTGGAAGCGAGTCACATTTGAGTTAAGAAAATGTTTAATCAATCATGACGGGGATGTTTTAATTTTCGCTTCAGGTGCGTTTGAGATTTCTAGAATAATTCAAGAGATAAAATCGGCACCATGGGCAAAGTCACTTTTGGTTCGACCACTTTATGGTGATATGAGAATTGAGGATCAAGAATTTGCCCTTAAAAAAACCGCGGAAAGAAAAATTATTGTCAGTACTAACATTGCTGAGACTTCATTAACTGTCGAGGGAGTCCGCATTGTAATTGACACTGGAGTTGCTAAAAGATCGAGCTTTGATCCCGTTCGAGGGGTTAATGTTTTACTGGCCCAAAAAATAAGTAAAAGTGCGGCGGATCAAAGAGCAGGACGAGCGGGAAGAATGTCATCGGGTTACTGCTTGCGGTTATGGGGTGAGAAGGAGCATGAAAACCGTGAGAATGAAGAGGTTCCCGCAATAAAAAGGTTAGATTTATCTGAAATTTATTTAAATTTATGTACTATTGAGAAAAACCCGATTTCACTATGTTGGCTGGATAAGCCATCAGTTGAATCCTTGGATCGAGCTCGTAGTACCTTACATGCGCTTGGGGCGTTATGTTCGAATTCACTCATTACAGATAAAGGACGAGAAATTTGTAAATTTCCAGTTAATCCAAAACTTGGGATGGCGTTATTATTAGCCAAGGATTTGGGTTGTCTCCCTGCGTTTGCACTCGCCTTAGCATTAATTGAAGACAGAAGCCCTATTATTCATAAGGAATTTAACCAACAGATCGTAGATTCGTTTTTATCTAAAACTTTTGCTGAGAAACATTCCAACGAATTGGATTCTGACTTAAGGTTATTACTGGGCGTATGGTTATATGCCAAGGAAGAGGAATTTTCGGTTGACCGATGTAAGTATGTTGGAATCCATGCTCTTAGGTGTAGGGAAGCGGAAAAATTGGCTTTTCGGTTTTGCAAAATAGCGGGGTTGAATTCCTTTCATTTTGAATTTCCGAAAATGAGAGATTTTGCAGAGGTTTTCCTCGTTGCCTTCCCAGATCATCTTGCTCGATTAAAGAGTAGAGGGACTGGGATGTATGAAAGTATAAATGGAATCCATTTACATGTAAGTAAATTTTCAGAAGTACAAAGGGCAGAATGGGTCATAGCTCTTCGTTTAGTGGAAAAGGCCCTTAAGGGAAAAATTGGGCTAGAAATGGAACATGTAACTGAGTTGAATGACCAAATAGTAAAAGATGTCTTAAGAACAAGGGTAAAAAGAGGTGAGGAGGTCGCATTGCACTCCGATACTAGGCAAGTCATTCGAAGAGAGTATGATCAAATTGGAACGATTAAATTCAATATTAAAGAAAGAGAAGGCGAGGGAAAAGATGACTTTCAAAATGCTTACTCAACTGAGCTTAAGGCCGGGAATCTTAGTTTAAAAAAGTGGGATAATCAAGTGGACCACTTTGTTTCCAAAATTTCATTCCTCTGTACTCATTATCCAGAATATAATGTACCTCAATTTAGTTCAGACCTGAGGCATTTATTATTTGAAGAAATTTGTAAAGATGCAAAAAGTTGGAAAGAAATAAGAAATAGAGAAGTCCTGCCTGTTTTACAAAAACTCTATTCCATTGAAGAACTTGATTTGTTGGAGCAGGCAACACCCTCTACATTCTCTTTGAATAATGGAAAAAGACCATACCGTATCACTTATGAGGGCAGTCATGCAGTGATGCGGGTCAAATTGCAGGACTTATATGATATCTCAAAGCAGCCTCGGGTAGTTTTTGAAAAACATAGAGTTACTCTCCATATCTTAGCCCCCAATGAGAGGTGCGTTCAAGTGACAAACAATATTAATGAATTTTGGCTAGGTTCATACCTAGAAATTAAGAAAGAATTAGCGGGGCGATATCCTAAGCATGAATGGCGTTAATAATTTTGTCTAAATAAGGATGTATTGGAAATTTTTGAAATGGACCTTCGGCATAAAGCCTACCTTTAAGAATGGAAAAGAAAACGGAGAATATGGTGAATGGCTCGGGAGAAAATATTTAAAGAAAAAAGGCTTCGTGGTCCTTTATTCAAATTGGCGAAGTTTACGAGACCGAAGAAATGAAATTGATTTAATCTGTATGGATCAAGAAATGTTAGTTTTTGTTGAGGTAAGAGCGAGGTCAGAAAACTCTTTTACCACAGGGTTTGAGTCGCTAAACAAAAGAAAAAGAACCGCTTTATTACGCTCCTTCAAAGCCTATCTTAGAGAAATGCAGGATTGTCCCCCTTCTTACCGGTTTGACGTGGTAGAAATTGATTTACCTATGTCAGGCAATAAAAATGTGAAAGTTTTTCATCATGAAAATATTGCCATCTTCCACGAGTCCTTGCATTAAAGATATATCTTAAAATGATAAACACTTCTACAACCGACTCTAAAACCTCATTAAATAGAAAAACGCCCCCGACGATTATTATAATCTTTGGTGCTTCTGGAGACTTGACTGCACGGAAGCTAGCCCCTGCTATTTTTAACTTGTCCAAAGATAATTTATTACCAAAGAAATGCTTTTTAATTGGGTATGGTAGGTCCGCGATAAGTGATGAATCATTTAAAAATGAAATTAAGGAAGCCCTAGACGCTCACTCGAGGAGAAAAATTGAGGCATCTACTTGGAATACATTAGAAAAGAATCTTATTTTTCACGCAGGAGCTTATGATGATTTAAATAGTTTTCTAACTTTAGAGAAAAAGATTTCGAAGATTGAGAAACAAATTGATTGCAAAGCACAGTGCCTTTTTTATGTGTCCACTCCACCGGGCGTCTTTATGCCGATTTTGGAAAACCTCGGAGAAAGCGGATTAGCGAAGAGGCACCGTGGTACAGAAACAGCATCCAAGGTAATTATTGAAAAACCTTTTGGGAGGAATTTACAATCGGCTCATGAATTGAACCAGGTTATTAATAAACGATTTGATGAATCCCAAGTATTTCGAATCGACCATTATCTTGGAAAAGAGACCGTGCAAAGCTTGCTTGTTCAGCGATTTGCGAATTCAATTTTTGAACCAGTTTGGAATCGTAATTATGTATCGAGCGTACAAATTACGGTTTCGGAAGACATAGGAGTTGGAAATCGTGGTGGGTACTATGATAAAAGTGGTGCACTACGAGATATGATTCAAAACCATGTGATGCAATTGCTTGCATTAACTGCCATGGAACCGCCTTCATCCCTGGATCCTGAATCAATTCGTGACGAAAAAGTAAAAGCCCTAAAAGCCCTAAAACCATTGGCTATTGAAGGGGAAAGCCCGGATGTAGTTCGTGCTTCTTATGCGGCCGGTCTAGTAGGAGGCTTACCGACGAAAGCCTATCTCGATGAAGAGGGCATCCCTCAAGATTCTGGTACAGAGACCTATGCGGCAATGAGGTTGTATTTAGATAATTGGAGGTGGAAGGGCGTTCCGTTTTATTTGCGTTCAGGAAAGAGACTGGCAATGAAAGCAAGTGAAATTGTTGTTCAGTTTACTAGACCTCCTGCCATATTATTTGGTCAAGATTCCCGACTAAAGGTTTCGCCAAATTTACTGGTCATTCGAATTCAACCCAATGAAGGAGTCACATTATATCTAAATTCAAAAACGCCAGGATTAGAAACAAAACTTCAGCCAATTAAACTTGCATTTGGCTATGAAACGACTTTTGGTTCAGATACACCAGAGGCTTACGAAAGGCTTATTCTCGACGCCTTGAATGGTGACGGAACTCTTTTTATTCGTGGCGACGAAGCGGAAATGTCCTGGGGACTGCTTTCCCCTGTTCTCGACTATTGGGATAGTCAGGGCCGACAAGGCTTGGAAAGCTACGCCTCAGGAACTTGGGGGCCTTTGGCGGCAGATAAACTTTTACTTGGAAGTGGACACGAATGGATAACGGGAAGAAGTTATGATTAAAATGAAATATTATTCTTATTTTTGTATGATCGCGCTACTAATTAACGCTGGTTGTTTGCGTCAAGAGGAAGCCTCGATTAAAACTGACTTAGAGGAGGTTGAATTAGATATTATTAAAAAGGTAAATATGGAAACAATTGTTTTAGGTGGTGGATGTTTTTGGTGTACGGAAGCAGTTTTTGAAAAACTAGATGGGATTAAGGATGTAATTTCTGGATATGCTGGAGGTGAGATTTTGAATCCAACCTATAAGCAAATCTGTACTGGAAATACAGGTCATGCTGAAGTAATAAAGATAACATTCGATCCCGCCGTTATCAGCTTTACTGCAGTACTTGATATCTTTGGAGATTGCCATGATCCGACAACATTGAATCGTCAGGGCGCAGATGTTGGTACCCAATACCGGTCTACTATAATGTACCTCTCTGATAAGCAGAAAGAATTGGCAATTCAATGGAAAGAGAAACTTAGTAAAAAATTAGAAGACCCTGTTGTTACCGAAATCGTAGCTGTACCCGTCTTTTATTCTGCAGAAGAGTACCACCAAGATTATTACAGGAAGAATCCGAATGAGGGTTATTGTAATTTTGTGATTAGACCTAAGTTAAAGAAGCTTAATTTAGAGTAAGCTATTTCTACTAATTATCTTATTTATTTAATTAGGCTTCGAACTTACGGCATTCCCCTGTTGTTCAATTAAAAAGCTTCACCAAGGGGTATTTTGCCATGTCGGATATCAATGGTTTTGTAAACATTACGAATCTGCACATGGGTTCCGAACCGGATTACGTTTTCCAATTCAAAGTTGGAAAAATGAATAACTCCCAAGCTGAAGCTACTTCATCTTAAAGACTAAAAACCAAGCCAGATTGGAGGAGGTTATTATGGCTATGGAAACGAATATGGGATCTCAGGGCCGAGTTATAAGCTGTTTTATTAGTAATCTGCCCCCTAATTAGAAAATCTTTCTTCGATTAGGGTTATCAATATAGATCCGGACTTAATGTAAGTAAAAAAAGTTTGATTTTTTGAACCCAAAATCAAACAACGGACGAATACACATGTATTGTCATAAATTTTGACATACAATTTAAACCTTTAAAAAATAATACTATCTGTAACTTCTCTTCTAATCATGGGCACCCAATTAATTGGTGCTCCCCCAAAAGACGCCGTCGAAACAGCAGTGGAAGCAGGAAGTTTTAAACCTCTAGTTAGTGCTGAATTTTTTTAGATTACATGAGTATAGCAAAAAAAGAATAAAAAAACGTAACTTTGTGAGGTTCAAAAATAAAATTAAAACATAAAAATAGAGGTATCAAAACCCATTGAAGTATTTCACCAATTTAAATTTAGATAATCAGCCTAATTTAGTTTAATCAGGAATTCTTAAAAATCTTTTTTTGGTTTATTCTAACTAAAAAATTAAAATGAACCTTTGATATATGGGTATCGATAAATTACTTTAGTAAATACTTAATAAGAATAATTTATTATGATTTTACTAAATATTTTATCTCCCTTCAGCAGGTTATTTTAAATTTAAAGAAAAACCTATTGTAAAAAAGGCAAAATATATTATGGTGGGAAAAAGTTTCTGTAATGATAAACACAAAATTAGCTTTATTGACATTGTCAATTTTAACATAAATGAAAAATTTTCAGCAAAATAGTCTTAGTAATACAAAATTTTTACATAATTGGTTTGAGAATCAAAACTC